>CAYTEG010000012.1:2264-17698 GCA_964436805.1 uncultured Candidatus Saccharibacteria bacterium | reverse complement strand
CTCTGCGGTCGGCAAAACCGCACATCAAAAATTCGAGGCTTTGCCGCTGCATATCCCAGCCCATGTCGCTGACTTCGGTGTCGGGGTTGTGCAGGCGGTAGCCGTAAAAGCGGTTCGAGAAGTAATAGTTGACGCCAATAAAATCCATGTGCTTTTTAACGCGGTCGAGTATAAAATAATCGCTCGCCCACTGCGCCACGCTGGCCGCGGTTTTAGACAACCAGGCGTCGTCGCCGGGGTAAGCGTGCACGCCAACTTTGGTGATGCTCACTTTATATTTGCGCCCGGCGGCATGCGCCAGTTTGTACACGCGTTTGTGGGCGGCCAGCAGGTTGAGCAGCGTCACAAAACCCTTCCATTTGCTATGGTGCTGGGGCGGCCACAGCGCGTCGAAATAACCGTGGGTCACAAAAGTGTCGGGTTCGTTAAGCGTAATCACGTACCTAAAATCGCGGCCTAGTTCTTCGAACACTTTTGCCGCAAACCGCTCAAAAAACTGCACGTTGGCGCGTTTGCCAAACCCGCCCTTTTGGTCGAACCACACCGGTACTGTCCAGTGCCACAGCGTCACCATAGGCTCGATGCCCATTTTTTTGAGCCGCTGCAAATACGTGCGGTAATGTTCGATGGCCTCGGCGCTCCAGGCGCCTTCTTCGGGCTCGATGCGCGACCATTCGATACTAAACCGCCAGGTATTTAAGTTGAGCTTTTTTAAAATCGCAAAGTCTTCGGGGTATTTGTGGTAGTGGTCGGTGGCTTTGCCCGACACGTAATTTTCGGGGGTGGTGGCTTCGTGTTTTATTTCGTCCCATTTTGGCAAATGGCCGTATTGGTACCGGGCTTTTTGCGCCAAAACTTTGGCGTTTTCGAGCTCCCACACCGACCATTGGTTGTGGTTGCCACCCTCTACCTGATGGGCTGCACTGGCCGCGCCCCACAAAAAACTTTTAGGGAACTTAAGCGGCAATTTTGGCTCGCGTTTCATATGCACTCATTATACCCTCCCCTACCCTCTTTCGCAGAACAAAATTTATTGTATAATTTACGTGTCACGACACAAGAGACCGAGGGAGGGTAACGCCAATGGACACAGCGTTACATGAATTGCTGCGCCGGTTCGACGCTGGCGCAGGTTTCGAGCAGATGATCGACGACATCTCGGTGCTCGACATCGACGCCGACAGGCAGCGCAGGCTGTACCTCACCCTGCTCAAGGGCCTGGTGCACGCCAGGTCACCGGAGGGCGAACTTGTCTTGGCGCTCGGCTGTTTCAGCACGGCGTCGGACATGGCCGAGAAGCCGAGCCTGCGGATACTGGCCGACTACTACCAAGCCATCGCCATGCTCATGCACCTGATGCCGCCGCGCATGACCATCGCATTCCGCCGCCGGCGGAGGCTGCTGGGCACGGGCATCATCGCCAATCTGCAACAGGTGGCGGTCGATGCCGAGACACACCTGCTGATGAAGACCGCGCTGAGCCTGCAAGTTGGGCTGGCGCTGTCGGTGATGGCCGAGCTGCACGCGCTGTTTGGCATGCCGCCAGACATCGCGGAGTGGCGGGCGCAGCTCGAGTACTCCGACACACTGCTCGCGCCCCACATCGAGCACGACACCCGTGCACAGGAGCGCATCGCCGTCAACCGCACGCTCGCCGAACACCCCGACGACATCGACGACACCGACTTCAGCACGCTGCTGTACGGCGTCGGCGAACTGCTGGCCACCCTGTCGTGACTCCCCCACCGCCCCCGCTGCATCACTGGCCGCAGCGGGGGCGGGCGGATCAAACCATTACACCAGATAAATTTTATTGTATAATCTATGCGTCACAGCCCAGCGAAAAGAGGTGATGTACCGTGGATTTTGAGTTGCTTCACCTACTCACGTTGTTTGACAAGCGCGACCCGCCGCCAGGTTTGCGCGAGCTGGTCGAGGCGATCCGTTTGGTAGCGGTTAATAGCGACCCCGAGGATAAAATCCGGCGCGCCTACCTGGCAGCAATGAGCGCGCTTACCTGCGTGAAGGTAGTTGGCCGGCCGGCAACATCGGCGCTCGACGGCCTGCAAAAGGCCGCCAAAGAAGCCGAGTCTAACCCACACCTTAAGTTGCTTATTACCTACTACCGCGCGGTCGGGCGCTTGGCGATCGACCTGCCGCCAGACCGTATTCCGAGATTTAAGGTCGACGACGGCGCGATGGTACGGGCAATATTCGACCTACAGGCATTTATCGACGAATCCGGTCCAATCGCCGAAGGCACGCCGCGGTCGCTACAACTGGGTTTGGCCTTGTCGATACTGGCCGAGTGCCAGACGATGGCCAAACTACCGCTGAGCCCCGAAGCCGTGCGCAGGTCAAACGCGCTACTCGTCACTTTTTACGAGTTCGACGACCGCGCCGGCGACCGGATTACCTTTAACGGCCTGCTGCTCGATGGCACGATGCCCGCCGGGCTCGACAACGCCACCAACTTTGGCCGCCTTGTGTACGGCCGAGGCGAGCTGCAAGCGCTGCTGTGATACACCTTCCGCCCCCACTGCCACTGGCGCAGGACGGGGGCGGGCGGCCCTACTTTTGCAAATATTTTTTACGTGTTTGTTCGTCAAAATGTTCGATTGCGTAGCGCAGTGCCGTGCGCGGCATCTGTTTGTGATGCTTGTTTAAAAACTGCACAAGTGCCGGGCGGTCGCGTTTGCCGGCTTCGCGCAGCATCCAGCCGACGGCTTTGTGGATTAAATCGTGGGTGTCGTTTAATAATGCAGCCGCGAGTTTAAATGTATCGTCGAGCTGGCCAGCGCGAATAAGCGCCCAGGTGCTCACCATCGCAATCCGCCGCTCCCACAACTGTTGTGACCGCGCCAGCGTATACAAAATATCGCGCGGTTTGTCGAGCAAATAATTACCCACCACAAACGGGCAGCTGGTATCAACGATATCCCAGTTGTTTACGCGGTCGGTGCGGCGCAGGTATAAATCGAACAGCGCCTTTTTGTGCGCTTCGCTCCCCTTTTTGGTTTGGTTACTCATAATAATGACGGCGGCCAGGCGCACCTCGTGCCAGGGGCTTTCGAGCGCTTTTTCGATTTCGGCCAGCGACAAATCTGCATATTTTTTGCACACGACGCGCGTTGCCGGCACTTTAACGCCCAAAAATTGGTCGCCTTCGCTGTAGCCGCCTTCGTACGTTTTAAAAAATCGGCCAATAATAGCAATGTCTTCGGGCGGGCGGCCTTTGCCAATAGCGCGCAGGTCTTTTTCGAGATTATCTGCTGTTGTCATAACCTCTAGTATAGCGGGTAGTTTTCCACAGCTAGTAATAAAGTTGTTATTACAGTCCGAGGCAACCTATGCTACGCTGCAGGCGTGCCAAAAATAAGAAGACTTGCCGAAATCCCCACAATCGACCGCCCGCGCGAAAAGCTGGTGCGCAAAGGCGTTGCCGCGCTGTCAGATTTTGAATTACTTGAGGTAATCGTGGGCAGTGGCACGGCGCAGGCCGACGTAAGCCAAATCGCCCGGCAGCTGCTTAAAAACTTTCGGCGCGGCACCGACAGCATAAATTTTGAGTCGCTTACCAGTTTGCGCGGCGTTAGTACGGCCATGGCCGGCAAAATTTTGGCCGGGCTCGAAATCGCCCGCCGGCATTTGGTGCGCGACGTGCAGCCGCTGCGCACCCAGCAAGATGTGGTAGCTCGGCTCGACGATATCCGCGCGCGCCAACAAGAACATTTTGTGGCGTTGTCGCTCGACGGCGGCCAGCGGTTAATCGCCCAGCGCACCATAACCATTGGCACGCTCGATACGGTGCTCGCCCATCCGCGCGAAGTGTTTTCCGACCCAATTGTCGACCGCGCCGCCAGCATTATTGTGGCGCACAACCACCCGTCGGGCGAAGCTAAACCCAGCACTAAAGACACCATGCTCACCCAGCAGCTCGCCGCCAGCGGGCAGCTGCTCGGCATTCCCCTGCGCGACCACTTAATTATTACCCGCACCGAAGTCTACAGTTTTAGGCAGCATCATTTGCTATAAAAGGAGCTAAAAATGCCACAACTCGCCCCGCTATATTACGAAGTCCGCGCCATGCGCATGTTTGGCACGCCCACGCCGGTGGCGTCAGACATCGCGCGGCACTTGCAAAGCCGGCAATATTTAGGCTTTACGATTGTGGTGTGTAATAACCCGCTTAGTATGCTAAGCGCGCTGCGCAAACAGTGGTTGCGGTTGTCGCGCAACCTGCAAAAACAGCGCGCAAGCACGCTTAACGCCGAAGAAATTTTGCGGTTTACCCACACAATTATGCATATGCAGCACCTGCAATTTGCCATCCAGCCGCCCGCGGCCGAAACCGATGCGCACATCTTTTTTGTCACCCCCGAAGATTTGCAAGAACTCCCGCCGGGTTGCCTAAGCCTGTACGTTACCGCGCCGCCAAAAGCCAGCCAACTGCGCCTTTGGATAGAAGGCCTGGCCAAAGACGCGCTTGTTGTCGATTACGAAGGTTCGCTCGGGCTCGAACACCTTGGGCTCGAGCCAAAATCGCACATCGAAGCCCGTATGCGTCGCGACTGGGCAGAGATGCGCGAATTTATGCGCCAAAACGGCGCCGATATTACTAAAATCGTCGACGGCGTGGTTATGCAGCCAAAGGCGATGGACGACGCGCTCGACTGTTTGCTTGGCACCGGCAACGAATTTTTGCGCCGCGCGGCCGAATTCCAACATATGTTAAGCCTGTCGCAACCGCTTAAACACGAACCCGCCACCCAAACCAAACAGTTCGAAGCCGTTATGCGGCTCGCCCACCGCGTGCAGTCGCTCACGCCAGGCAGCTTTAGCCACTACCTTGTGGGCACCTTTAACGAACGCAACGCCGGGTCGTACTTTTTGCGCGACGCCGCGCCCGAAGAAGACGATTTGTTTGGCGATGATGACGATTCCGAAGCGGTTACCTTTTACGACGCACTCGACGCGCAGCTGGTCACCGAATACTCTTAAACAGCGGGTTCGTACAAACCCATTTGCTCAATATAGTCGCGAATATGCGGCTCGATCCCCTGCAAATTGCCCTGCCGTACTTCGGTAGCGCTTAAGTGGGCGTGCGGGCCGTGCACAAAAGTGGCTGTTACCGGTTCGCCAAGCGAGCTTAAAAACATAGCCAAATCAGATTCCGACTCGCCAGCGCGCGGGCTAATCGCAAATTCGGCCTCGGCCAAAAGCGTTTGCAGGCCAGGCCAGCGGAACCCAAACGTGCGCACCACGTCGGAGCCTAGCAAAAAAACCAATGTCGCGCCTGCGTACCGCTCTTTTAACTTGGCAAATGTTTCGGCAACCGTAAATTGCAAGTCGTCGAGCGCCAAAACGCTTAATTTGCGGTGCGGCTTTACCGCCAGCTTTACCATGTGCAGGCGATGCGCAAAGTCGCTGACGCCAATTTTGCCGCGCGGCGAACGTTCGGGTAAAAAAACTACTTTGTCGAGCGCGCATTGTTTAAGCGCCGCCAGCGCAAAGGCCACATGCCCGCGGTGGATCGGATCGAACGTACCCGAAAATATGCCAATGCGGTTAGCCATTAAATAATTTCCACTCGCCTTCGCTGATAACTTTTACCTCGCCGTTTATTACTTGCAACGCGGTTTGGTCGTCGATTGCGTACATTGGCACGTCTAGTTTACTGGCCACTTGTTGCAAGCCTTCTTCGGTGATTGTCGGGAAGCTTGGCGATTTGTAATGCGGGCGCACGGCCAGTTTTACCAGCTGAGCGGTAATGTTTGAGACCTGTTTTTTGGGGCTCATGCGGTTATATTCTTCGTCCATAAACGAGCCTTCAATTTGGGTGCTGGTTTGCACGCCGTTACTCACCACAATACTGCCGGCGCTAATGCCAACATACACTTTATTTTTAAGCAGCTCGGGCAGCGCCTGCATAAAGCCAGTTTGCTGCATCCAGTAGCTTAAAAAGAAGGTGTTGCCGCCGCCAACAATGTAGCAGTCGGCTTGTTCGAGCGCGGGCCACCACTTTTCGCGCTCCAGGCCAGCGACCGCGGCTAAATCTATAATGTCAAATTCTTTCCAGCCCAAATCGAACGCCATACTAAAGTCTTTGACCAACCAGTTTTTGTTGCCGCGCTCGGCGCTGGCCGCGGTGGGGATAAACACCGCCCGGCTCTCGTTAAACGGTTTGCCAAGCATTGCCGCAAGGGCCTCGGCCATCGACTTGTTCATCAACCCGCCAGATGTAAGGAGTAATTTCATGCCTTTACCTTTACTTGTTTTTGCCTATGCACAATAATCCAGGTAATAAATACGTTGCCGACCGTCAGCCAAATGGGGTACGCCAGCGCCACAAAAGTGAACTGCGTAATGGTAAACAGCGTTAAGAACGCGCAAAAACTGCTAGAGGCGAACGGGAACCAACCTTCTTCGTGCGGTTTTTGCCAGGCGTGGCGGATGGTCGGCATGCACGCAATAATGTCAATCAGCACCACAATCGCCATGGCCAGCTCGGGCATATGCGTAAAGTACCACAACGCCAAACCGCCGAACGCCGCCAGTTGGCACAGCGCGTCAAAAAGCGTGTAGTGTTTAATGCCGTCGCGTAAGCCGAGCACCACAATCGTGGCCGTGGCAATCGTGGCCGCGCCACTTAAAATAGCCGTTGTGTACGCGCCGTCGCTAATTGCCGCGAGCGTACCAATCACCGTCAGCAGCGTCCACGTAAACCAACTTACAATATTTGGCTTAATTTTGCCTTTGAGTATGTCGCGAATGTACGGCCACATGCTGACCAACAAAATAACCCCGGCGGTAATAGAGATAAACTCACGCATTGGCTTTTAAACTCTTTCTGCGCAATAAAATACTTGTTACCAAAATGGTGTCGAACAAAAATATGTAGCCTGGCATGGCCAGCGCAATAAAATCGAACCGTGTTAGGCTCAGTAAAATCAACGCGCCGCCCAAGCCGCTCAGGGCAAAGGTGGTGAGCGTTTCTTCGTACGGTTTTTGCCAAGCGTGCACCAATGTTGGCAAACCGCCAACAAAATCAACAATCACCACAAGTAAAATCGCCAAAGCCGGCTCACTGGTAAGCAGCCACAGCGGAATCCCGCACAGCGCCAACACCTGGCACACCATATCGAACTTGGTATATTTTACCTGGCCAAACTTAAGGCCAAACGCCACAATGCTGGCGGTTGCAATAAACCCCGCCGTCGAATACGCCGCCGTTTGCCACGCCCCGTCACTAAATGCGGCCGCCGCGTTAATACCATTAATAAGCGACCACGTCAGCCACGTCACAATGTTGGGTTTTGTTTTGCCTTTGACGATGTTAATAAGATACGGAATAATCCCCGCAATCGGAATCGCCGCCGCCAAAAACGTTAAAACTTCACGCATGTCCCGTTTACAGTAACAGGTTTTGGGTCGAGTGCAAAGGTTATTGTTTGTGCTTAAGCAGGACGTCGTAGCCGTTGGGTTCGTGGTCGGATTTTTGGACGCCGAGTTTGGCTAAAAGCGCCCATAATTCGGCTGCGACTTCTTCGTAATTGGCATTGTGGTCGGCCACTAGTTTTTCGGCTTCGATGTAGGTGCCCAGGCCTTCGACCTCGTCGACGCAGATTTCGACCGCGCCCCACTTGCCTTTTTGGCGGGTTTTGGTGAGGTCGCTATAAACTTCGTTGCCTAATACGCGGAGGATGTTTTCGAGTTCTTTGGCGTCGTCTACCACCACCTCGTGTTCGATGCTATCGAGCTTTTGCCCCGTGTCTTTTTTAAGCGTGAACGTCACCTTTTTGTCGTCCTCGGTGCGGATGCGGAGCCAGATGCTGCCGGGGTCGTAGTCTTTTTGGCCGGGTTGGCAGAAGACGACGTCGTGTTGTTTTTTGGGCGCGGATAGTTGGACGCCTTGTGCCGCTAACTTCTCGAGCAGCGTGGCCTTATCCCCTACCCTTGCCTTAATCTCAATTTCCCGCATATTAAGTGTTCTTCAAATTTAAATACCTTACTACATTAGACAAGAAATCTGTTAGCTTCTTTAATTTCTTGTTTGAATTATTACGATAGATGGCTAACAATTTCTCAGGGCTACACTCTACCTTCGAACGATTAAACCAATTGTACAATTCTCCAATTGGTACTATAAACAACCCCCGCTCCGATAGACTCCCCAACACATCTTTGATTAGGCCTTCCTGAGCAGCACTGAGTAAAGCGCAATCTAGACCCTGCTTCCAACCTTGCTTACCCTTCAAGAATGATAATGATTCAATCTTGCTCTCCAGTTGCTCGTTGCTTTTATTCATCGCACGTAGAATCTCTATAGCAACAATGCAAGAACCATTCTTCTCAATCAATGAGTCAAAGTCAACAATGACTGCAAGTTTAGCCTGAACTTCCACGGCAAATTTTATATGATCTTTAACTTTTGACATATTACCGCATGGGATTACGGCGATAGTGGTATTAGCTGGAATAAAATTCTTTATATTGATTGCGTTACTATATACATATTTGTCATTAATTCCTTCTACAAAAATAGTGCCGTCATGAAATCCAGAGCTAAGCACATCTAAATTTTTCTTCTCTGAACTTATTCTTGCAAGTGCGCTCCTATCAAAATTGATTGCAGTAATTTTATACCCAGTGTCCAAACGTAAGAGGGTAAACTCTTTACCACTGTTTAATATAGATTCCATAAAAAGATTATCATGAGTGGCAATAAAAAATTGACGATAGTCAGCTTCAGCAGCAATGCGATTACCAATATACTTACGGGCTGCCGGATAGAGATGCAGCTCCGGCTCATCGATAAAATTGACATTGCAATTAGACTCTTCTAATAGGGATAAAAGGGATAAAACCGCGCGAGTTCCATGACTCACCTCCATAAGCGGCGTGACTTTACGTTCATTTATCAACTCTTGGTGTTGCCTCATAACTTGTCGCTGTGTCGATGGGTTCAAACGACCAGTTGGAACGACAAATGAATTTGGATCTTTAATATATAGGCCCCATGATCCGGGATTGGAACGCATTAGAGACACTAATTCTTTACCAAAAAGATTCTTTAATCTTTTATTTATTTTCTTTAATTTTAAAGGATCCAGCATATACTCATTTTGGTTCGTTCCATGCCCAACGCTGATAGTATCCCATTCATGGGGCTTAGTTACTCTATTCTCAACTCTTAAGAAACCGACAGTTGATCCTATGAATTTTTGTCGCCAATTCGGCTCTGTCATGGTACCAAAACCCGAGATATTGCTCTTAATCTGCTCTAACTTGTTTTGATCAAACATATACTCTTCATTAATTAATTGCAGAGGATATGCGCTATTACCGAACAATGGACTATTTACGGTGCTATTCCGTATAAAACTATGTCCATTGATCCAGTTTGTAACTTCACTATCATTAATTGAAATGGATGCGGTATGAGTTATATCGCCCCACGGCCATTGCGCGTCGATCGATACTAATCGTGCAAAAAGCGACTCAAGAAAAGTAGTTTTACCTGCTCCGTTAGATCCGATTACTATAACTATATTCTTTAGGTCTATAGTTCTACCGTCTATAATAATGCTATCAATTCGCATTTATCTCGCTCCTACTAAGTTTGCGGATTCGTATCGTTTTAAGCTCCGGCGGAAGAGCCAGAGTGAAATTACCAGCCAGATTCCGGCGACCAGGAGGCCGAGCAACAAGTACTGCCAATTCATATCCCGCAAAACCTCCAGCGGCACGACGCCGATGAACATACCGGGAAATACTGTTAGGAATATTGTGCGCAGCGCGCCGCTGAGCACACCAGTTGGGTAAATGCCGACGTCGAGGTAGAAGAATGCGATGTTGCGGGCGGTTTTATCGCTATCAAACAGATAGAACGCCAAAAGAAAAGGTAATAATGTAAAGCACCACATCAGTATTACCCCAATCACAATGGCGAGCAAAAACATCGCAACCGCCAGCAAACTCGGCCCGGCCATGACGATATACCACCCGATCAAAAACACGCCGAGCAGTATATCGCCGAGGGTTGCAATTTCGATACGGCTGTTCATCACCTGCAACAATACCGAACTTGGCTTGGTTAAAAACCCGTCGAATGCGCCTTGGTCGACGTAGCGCGAAAGCTCCGGTATGCCGGCGCTAAACAAAATGGTGACGCCAAAAATGACCATGTTAATCCCCTGCACGCCGACAAAATCGGTGGCGTCCCAGCCGTTGAGTGTGCCAAAACGGTTAAACAAAAGTAACCACGCGGCCATGAGCCCCAAATTATTAACCATCATCCCAACGATTTGAATAATAAACGAAGCCCGCAACGCGGTTTGCGCCTTAAACTGCACGCGCCAGCCGAGCCAAAATATGCGCAGGTCGTGCCGCAGGTTGCGCCAAAAATTAGCCACCGTTCACCTCGATTCGCTTATTTACCCGCCACCACACCCATTGGCACAGCGCGACCATCACCATCGTCCACAGCAAGCCCGACCAAAACGTGGGCACAATTACCTCGGCGATATGCGGGTTAAAAATTTGCTGCGGCGCGGCGTAAATGCCAAACGGCGACCAGCGCAGGACTTCTTGGAACACCAGCGGCAGTAACGCGATTGGCACAAACGCGCCGGTGAGCGCGGCGGCGGCTTTGTCGACAATCCTAAATACGGGCATGGCGTCGTTCGTCCACACGGCGCTCAGGCCAACCACGGTAAACAAACAGGCTACGGTAACAATCGACAGCAAAATCATGGGCACCAACAGCAACAATATCTGCGGTGTCAAAAAGCTAACATTGGGCAGACCAACAAGCAGCGTCAGCGTGGTGGCGGTTATAACCAGCTGCACCAAAAATTCGATACCGCTTTTGCCAAACAATTCCATTAATTTTACCAAGCGCCAGTCGAGCGGTTTTATTATGCCGGTTTCGAGCGTGCCGGCTTTTACCTCTAAATCGATAATGCGCGTAATGTTGCGCGTGCCCAGGCTAAGCACAAACGCAAAATAGGTACCAATGCTCCAGATGGCATTGGCAAAGCTAAGGCCGGGCGTGGGGTTTACCTCGTACGCCACGCGGTAAATGGCGACAACCAAAAGAATCCGCGCAAATGTTTGCGATATACCCGAAATTAAGCGCGATGGGTTAGCGCCGTCCTCGCGCGCGCTGGTTGCCAGCACCCGCCAGTAGGCTTTAAAGCGGCGCATCGGTTTTACCCGCGGTATATAGTGAGTGGATGATGTCTTCGAGCGGCGTGTCTTCGATCGTAATATCAGCGACCTGCACGTCATCTAACATTGCCTGCAAAAACTTTTTGAGCGGCGTTTTTGCGGTGTCGACGGTAAACACCAGCCTGCCGTCAATCACCTGCCCTGCGGCGCCGTTTACCACAATCGCTTTGGCCTTGCCTTCGGGCAGCACGCTCACCTTTTTAGTGCGCAGGTAATCGGTTTTTAGGTCGGCGGTTTTGGCATCTAACACGATTTTGCCGTGGTTAACAATCATGGTGCGTTCGCAGACTTCTTCGATGTCGCCAACGTCGTGGCTGGTTAAAAACACGGTTGTGCCTTGCTGTTTGTTGACGGTTTTTATGACTTCGCGCAAACTGCGTTTGGCCACAATATCGAGCCCAATGGTTGGCTCGTCCAAAAAAATAATCGCCGGATTATGAATAAGCGCGTTGGCGACTTCGGCGCGCATGCGTTGGCCGAGGCTTAATTTACGCACCGGTTGGTCGATAAACCCGGCCAGGTCAAATTGTTCAATGAGTGTAGCGACGCGTTCCTGCGCAACGTCCGCCGGCACCTGGTACATCGCCGCCGTCAACTCAAAACTAGCGGTCAGCGGCAGGTTGTACACCAGCTGGCTGCGCTGCCCAAACACCGTGCCAATTTGCATGGCAAGTTCGCGGCGCTGGCGCAAAGGTTCGAGCCCGAGCACTTTTACTTCCCCGTGCGTCGGCTGCAAAATACTGCTCAGCATTTTAATAGTCGTACTTTTGCCCGCGCCGTTGGGGCCAATAAACGCCACGCTCTCGCCTTTTTTAATGGTAAAGCTGATGTCGTCCACCGCTTTAATTACTTTGCGCTCAGGGTTAAAAAAGCCCTTCAGCCCTTTGTGGGTTTTAAAGCTAAAGTGTTTCGACAGGTGTTTTACGGTAATCGCGTGCATAACGTTACTATTGTACCCGCCAAGGGGCGGCTTGAATAGCACCCGCGCGCGGTGTATAGTTTTTTAGTCAGCGCTTTTGGGGCATGGGGGCAAACATGAACATTGGTGGCGACGGGCCGCTTTCGCCGGCGGTTGTGCGGATAAAACTCCAGTTGATCCGCAGCTATCTCGGGCGCGAGCGCCCCAACTACATTGCGGTCATCCGGCTGTGCAACGAAATCCTGGCAGACCAAACGATCGACGACACAACGCTGGCGACCGTGCTGGGCATCATTGGGTCGTGCTACGGCGCGATCACCGAAAACGACGACGCGCTGCTGGTGTTCGAAGACGGCTTTACTGCCGCGCTGGAGCTCGACCGGTTCAACCCCGACCTGCTTATACAGGTTGGAGCGGGCTTTGCTCTGGCGCTGGCCAGCGACTATCAGTTCGACAGGGCGCGCAATGTGCTGCAGTCGGTGCGCGACAAGCTTGTCTCGCCGATTAAGGGCCGCAACACCGCGCGGCTACTCACCCGCGAACAGATGGTGCACCTGGCCGAGCTCGAAGCCCAGCTCGAAGAAGCCATCGAACAGCTACGAGCAAACCCAGAGGCCTGACAGCCCGGCAGCTACTCCCACCAGTGGGATGTGGTGGCCGGGTTCGTCATATACGCCGACAAATTACTGTGATTAAATAAATCTGCACCGACAACCTGGAGGAATAGTGACGCAGCCCGACCAGCCAACGGGGTTGGCAGCCACCATCATGACCCTTCTTATGTCCGATGGCGACGCGCAGGCGGTACTGGCGCAGGCCACGGCGCTCCTGGCCGAAGACGGCGCCGAGCTCGACCCCGCTTGGGCGGCGAGCGTGTACATGGAGCTGAGCAACCGCTACGTCGAGATCGGTGACTGGCCAGCGGTGATTGCCTGCTCGCTGCGGGTTTACGAAGCAGAACGCGCAGCGCCCAAGCCGCACGTCCACCTACTTTTCGCCGCCATCTACCTGGCGATCCACGCGGCGTTCATGCTGCCATCCGACGAAGCAAACTACAGCAGAATCAACGGGTGGCTCGACGACCTCGTGGCCTTCCTTGACGGGTTGGATGACCCAGACGACGTGAAGGCGGGCAAAAACCTCGCCCGTAACTTCGCCACGAAATGGGCCGCAACTTCCTGTTAACCCGGGCGTGCACCCGGCTCGCCGCTCCTGTAAGTGGGATGCGGCCGAGCCGGGTTCGTCATTTATACGTCGCGTACTGGCGATTGAAACCTAATGTAATTTATGGTGTAGCCGCCGCCGGGCAACGGCGCGTATTCGATATTATGCACGCTGCAAAAATAATCGCCGGCTTCGTTTTTATAGTACAGCGAGCACTGGCGCTGGTTGGTGTTTTGCAGCACCGGGCCTTCAAATAATTCGATTTCGTGCTCTTCGCCGGGGCTCAGGCGCGTACCGTTTAAGTACACGACCCGGCCAAAAATTTCGGCTTTGTCGAGCAATAATTCGTGCTGCGAATAGTTTTGAACGACCGCCTCGCACCGCAGTTCGTGCCCGTTTTGGCGGCACTGCACGCGTTCGATGTACGCCGGCGGCAACTCTTTTGGCTGGCCAGACGCAGGCGCGCTATGTTCGGCGTGCTCGGCCGCCTGTTTTTGCTGCTCAACCGTAAACACCGGCTTGCCCAACACAATATTTTTGAATGCGTTAAAAAATCCCATAGCTATAGTTTGAGCTCTTTAAATGCCATCTGCAAAATATACATCATCGCCGGGTAGTTGGTTTGCGTGGCCTGCACCTTGCTGTACAAATACACGACGTTGTCGACGACTTCGATGTCGACCTTTATGTTTTGGTCGTACAGCTCGGCCATAAATTTAGGGTTAAGCAGCTCGAAGCTGGTGACTTTGTCGGCGTCGGTGGCGTACACGACGTACCGGTTGTTAAAGTCGGGCCATTCAAACGTGATTTTTTGGTAGCCGGGCGGCGTTATGTTAATAAGGCCTTTGCGCTTAACAATAATCCCGCCGTACGATTTTGGCAGCGTAATTTGCGCGATCTGATAATTGGCGCTGCCCGAGTTGTATTTTTGCGGCCGGTAGGTGTAAATTTGCACAATTATGCCGTTCCACTGGCCGATCACATGGTTGTTAATGTCGGAGCCCTTAAAGCTTGCCTGGTTAAACAATTGGCCGCGCTGTGGCAACAACAGCCAGCCCCAGTCGAGGCTGTAATACATGTGGCTTTCTTTGGCAAAGGTGCGCAGCGGGCCGTGCATTTGGGTAATGTCGGCCGTGGCTTGGTCGATGCCGTCGAGCCGCCAGGTTGCGCCGTCGCGCACAAAGCGCCAGTATTCGGTAAAGGCCGAAGTGTCGGTATAGATGGTTTTGTTACCGGCTTCGTCGATTAATTTGTCTGTGGCCGCGGCGGTAACAACAGCGGTAAAAGTGTCTTTGGTGTCGTCGGGGCTGTCGATCGCTTCGGTGACATAATAAATACCCAACCTTGCGTTGCTCACCTGGTTGCGGCGGTGCATTGTGCGCAGCGCGGCCAGCATTAAGCTGACGTGGCCAAAATAT
The DNA here is from genome assembly GCA_964436805.1 of uncultured Candidatus Saccharibacteria bacterium. Classification (GTDB taxonomy): domain Bacteria; phylum Patescibacteriota; class Saccharimonadia; order Saccharimonadales; family EFPC-124; genus EFPC-124. The sequence continues at coordinate 2,965 of CAYTEG010000012.1, read as the reverse complement.
TGTGGTGTGGTGTAGGTTTTTATGTTTTCGAGGTTAAACGTCGACCAGTCGTGCTGAAACGCAGCAAACGTTTGGGCGATAGTTTTTTGTAGGCCTGCTTCTTGCCAGACTGGGTCTTTCGAGGCCGCGGCCGCCACTACTTTTTTGGTGCGTAGCGCTGCTTTTTTAAGTTTGCCGAGCAGGTTTTGCGAGCCAACCCACACGCCGAACCCAGCGCCCAAAAATACCGCAAGAACCTCGAACGGTAGCAGCGGTAACAGTAGCAAGCCCATAATCCAGGTAACAATAACACCGACAATGGTTCCGCTGAGTACACCTATGCCGGGGCTGTACTGCTTAGTAAACCAGGCGCTTACAAGGTGGGACGGCACATAGCCAATCAACGCAAAGGCGCTGCCGCCACTACCGCCTCCACCTCCACCGCCGCCTCCGCCACCACCCGAACCGCCGCCTCCGCCGCGCGCAAACACTTCTAACGTTGGTAGTGCGTAGGCGGCGCTGAGCAGCAGTTGCATGATATCCCCTATTTTATGGTTATGTGTTTTGCGAGGTCAGCGATTTTTACGCGGGTTTGTTGCATGCTGTCGCGCTCGCGTACCGTGACGCAGCCGTCGTCGAGGCTTTCAAAATCGATGGTTACGCAGTACGGCGTACCAATTTCGTCCTGGCGGCGGTAGCGCTTACCAATGCTTTGCGTCTCG
>CAYTEG010000012.1:0-2254 GCA_964436805.1 uncultured Candidatus Saccharibacteria bacterium | reverse complement strand
TATTCAATGTTGTAACCTGTACTACGAACAAGTTGTGTGTACACCTTTTCAGATAGCGCAGCGAGTTCTGGCTTTTTGCTTAGCGGTAAAACGGCAACTTTTACCGGCGCGATTGCCGGCGCGAGTTTAAGCACGACGCGGGTTTCGCCAGCAACTTCTTCTTCGTTGTAGGCGTCGGCTAAAACGGCAAGCAACATGCGGCCAACACCAACCGAGCTTTCAATCACGTTTGGCGTAAAGCGTTCGCGGGTGGCTTCGTCAAAATAAGTTAAGTCTTTGCCAGACTCTTTCATGTGGCTGGTGAGGTCGAAGTCTGTGCGGTTATGTGTGCCCCACAACTCTTTAAACCCTTGCGGGAATTTAAAGTAAATGTCATGCGCCGCAGCCGCGTAATGGGCGCGTTCATCTTTATCGTGCTCGTGCCACTGCAGGTTTTTTTCGCTTACACCTAAGCGCTCGGTCAAAAACTTCCAGGCAAATTCGCGCCAGCGTTCGTACTGCGGTTTTTGGTCGGCCGGGGCAATAAAATATTGCATTTCCATTTGCTCGAGCTCGCGGACTCTAAAAATAAAGTCGCGCGGGCTTATTTCGTTGCGGAACGCCTTACCAATTTGCGCGATACCAAACGGAATTTTACTGCGCGTCGTTTCGCGCACGTTTTCGAAGTTGGTAAAAATGCTACCGGCGGTTTCGGGGCGCAAGTAAGCGACCGATTCGTCACTTTCGATCGGCCCAATCCACGTTTTCATCATCATGTTAAACACGCGCGGTTCGCTTAAGGGGTTGCCGTCGGGCGATTTTTTGTCTTTTAAAAGCTCGGCCAACACCTTAAGGTCGGTACTGTCGGTGCCAGCCAAATGGTCGGCGCGGTAACGTTTGCCATTTTTGGTGTCTTCGACCATTGGGTCGGTAAAACCGGCGACGTGGCCGCTCGCCTTCCATAATTTTGGGTTTTGAATAATTGCGCCGTCAACGCCGTAAATCTCGCGGTGCTCAAACACCATCGCCCGCCACCACAGTTGTTTTAGGTTATTGGCGAGCTCGACGCCGTACGGGCCGTAGTCCCAAAAACCGGCCAAACCGCCGTAAATTTCGGATGCCTGAAACACAAAACCGCGGCGCTTGGCCAGGCTCGTAAGCGTCTCTAATGTGACCTCTTTGCTCATATTGCCATTATTATACTATGAGGAACCCCGGCAGTACACCCTGCCGGGGCTGTTCCCTCAAAGGCGGGGCGGCAACATGCGGTCGTTCACCACCATGTAGAGGCTGGTGACCGCCCAGGCGCGAGCGGCGTTCCATGCGATTTCGTCGATGGGCACGCCCCACAAACGGTTATCCCAATTGGTGTGCCACAGCAAGTACACCTGGTGCAGGTAGTTGTCGCCGTCGACCACCCAATTGAGCCCGATGCCGTAACCCACCAGGGCTATCACTGCCATGACAGCGGCAGCGACCGCCGCGGGCTCAAACGCTTCGGGCACCCACATGAAGTTGGCGCACCCAAGTGCGGCGAACGCAATGGTCGCAAGCCAGATTGACGGCAGCGAGGTGTATCGCTGGCCAACCTGCATAGCAATCGCAAAGCCGACGAGGGAGGCAACGCCGTAACTGGCGCGCATCTGCCACGACAACATAAGTACGGGAAACGTATATTTTGCCCTGAACAGCAGCGGTACCACGCCTATGGTGAACGCCGTGGTGCCGAACCCGTAGGCAAAATCTTCGGGCGCGGGGAACCCCAGCAGCGTGCCGGGGTGCCAATAATCCTGCAGGTACCAGTACTCAGACAACACCTCCAACCCGCCACCCGCACACCCAGCAACCAGCATGTGCAGGCCCAAGTCGCGGCGCTTCAGCCATACCAACGCAGCGAGCGCGCACGATACAAGCGCCAGCACCGCGTACAAAATGTGGTACATGTTTTACCCTTTCCGGGTCGGGAACATGCACGTATAGTACTAGGTTTCGAGGGTGCGCAGCAACCACAAGCAATCTTCGATCACCGCGTCGAGCCCGCTCACCTGGCGCAAAATCGGCGGCGGTTTAACGGCAGCCAGGCGCAGTAATTTTATATGTTCGGCAGTAAAGCGGCCGCGGCCGTCGGCGTAAAAAGCGTTTTCGGCAAAGTCATAGTGGTACACGCCGTCGGCGCGCAGCTTTTCGCCGGTGAGGTCGGTAGCCAGGTTAATGCCGTGGCCAAGCAAGCCTTGCATGCGCAGTCGAAACCATAGTTCGGTAATGCGCCAGTCGA
>CAYTEG010000011.1:0-17828 GCA_964436805.1 uncultured Candidatus Saccharibacteria bacterium | reverse complement strand
GATTCGTACAAATGTGGGTCGGCCTCTGGGTCGCTTATAACCGACATTACCTGCACGCGTTCGCCACCAATTTGGGCTGCAATATTGCCCCAAAAATTTTCGGCCGCGACAACGCGCAACTTGCCCGGATTATTTTGCGGTTGCGGCACCAAACGGCTGCCAACCACAATAACCAGCAGCGCCAGCAAACTCAGGCTTATTATCATAATGCTTTTACGGTTCATGTTTTTACCCTACCGCTGCGCGCGTGGTAATGCAAATTTGTCGCAAATACGCGCAAAATTGCTAACAGTTTTGTAACAATCCGTGCTAGCCTGCGTATAACAAGTATGGCAACCAACGAAGAACAAGGGCTTATCGCCCGCATTATGGGCGGCGAGGGCGAGCTGTTTGGCGCGCTTATCGACCGCTACAAAGACGGATTGTATTATCATTGTTTTGCCATCGTCCGCGACGAAGATACGGCCGAAGACATCGCCCAGGAGGCATTTATAAAAGCCTACCGGCAGCTGGCGCGCTACGACCGCAAGCACAGCTTTAGCACATGGCTGTATAAAATTGCCACGCACCGGGCAATCGACGTTTTGCGCCAAAACAAAACAACGCCATTGACCGAAGAAATGGCCGCGACCCTTGTGAGCACGTTGCCGTCCACCGAACGCCACATGGCTCACCGCGAACTGCGCGATGCCGTGCGAAGCTTGCCGCCCAATTACCGGTGCGCCATTAGCCTGCATTACTGGCACGGCAAAAGTTACGAAGAAATCGCGCATATTATGGACGCACCAATTGGGTCGGTCAAGGGCTGGCTGTACCGCGCTAAACAACAATTAAAGGAGGCTTTGTCATGAGCAAAGAGCTTTTTACTAAGCTTCGCCACGCGGCCCCTAAGCCGCGGCGCGAACTGCATACCAACTTTACCGCCGAAACGCTGGCAAAAGCGCTCGGCAATCCAGCCAGCAATGGTTGGCTACAAAGGATTTTTATGCGACAAGCATTACTAAAACCCGCGCCCATTTTAGTGGCGCTCGGCGTGCTGCTTACTATTAGCACCGCCGCGTACGCTGCGTTTAACTGGCAGCAAATTGAGGTGCTGTTTACTGGCAGCCACACCAATAAAACGTTTAATGCCCAGGAGCTTGGGTTCGATTACAAAACTTGCGATGCGCTAGGCGGCAACAATCACCTGCGCTACGGCGTAAGCAAAGCGGCCGAGGTTTCGCCCAAAGACGTCGAAGCAGCCATTAAAGCCCGCTGCGAACTTGCCCAGGCACGGCAGCTATTTAAAGCACAGGCCGACTGGCAGTCTAAAACAACATACATGGCCGACATTAAGCAAGAGGTAAATGACTACCAATTGTCGCAAGCAATTTTTAGCGTCGACCGTGTTGAAGGCGACCAATTATTCACCAGTTTAATTGCGCTCGACGAGCACAGTAAACCACTTAACCGGACAAACCAAGAAACGCTCGCTAAAGACGTACGCGTCTACCAAGACGGCAAGCAAGTGGCGAAAAGCGCGCTGAAAGCCGGCGACAAAGTAGTGAAAGCCCAATACTTTTACAGCGAAAATGGAGTGATCCAGGAACGCGTGGTCGGGCTAATTAAAGTGAGCGCCGAGCCGGTTGACCCAACGCTGCTCGAAAAAGTGTTCGAAATCATGCCCTGCCAAGGCAACCCCGACACCACCTGCCTGGACGCGCCAAGCACCGCCATTATGGGCAACAGCTTTAACGCCAAAGAAGGTGAAGGCGGCAATTTTGAACGCCGCAAAGATATCAAGCTGGCAAGCGACCTGAGCAATACGTACAAAATGCAGGGGTTCGTATCCGGTGTTGACGCAAGTGGCATTACGCTGCAGGCGTTCGAAAGCGACAAAACAATCCGTTTGCTTATTCCGGCCGGCGACCGCACGCGGCAGCTACAACAGGGTGAAATTGTTGCGGTAATGTACCTACAACAGCCGACCGAAAACCACGCGGTCATTCACCAAGCCGACATTGTGCAGTCGCTTGTGCTGCAAATGGGCGGGCTTAAAAAATAAATAATTCGCGCATAAAAAGCCCCGCCTCCTCCGCGGGGCTTTTTAGTTGTATACTAAAGAAAAATAAGGAGGTGGTGATGGATATAAATATAAACTGGCTGGCCGTGGTTTTGGCAACGGCCTCGAGTATGGCTGTCGGCGCTGTTTGGTACGCACGCCCGGTATTTGGCAATATTTGGATCAAACTTGCCAAAGTAAAAATGGAAGGCAAAAATCCAGGCCCAGCCCTGGCCGCCACGTTAGTGGTGAGCTTTCTGACCGCCTTTGTTTTGGCGCATGTTACGTTTTTGTCGAACAAATATTTTCATAACGCGTTTTTGCAAGACGCGCTGAGCACTGGTTTTTGGGCATGGCTTGGCTTTACGGCCGCCCGGTTTATAACGCACGATGCTTTTGAAGGCCGCCCGGTTAAACTAACCGTGCTAAACTGCGCCCACGAATTTGTGACGATTATGATTATGGCGCTGGTGATTGGGCTGTTTCCGGTTAGCTAACGGTTATTCTTCGTGCGGCAGGCGTTTTAGGATTGCCGCAAGGTCGATGCCTTTGCCGAGTACCGGCTTCCATATATCGCCGGTGTGTTTTAGGCGGGCAAGGGCGTTTTTAATGGTAAAGTCGGTGGGTTTGAGCCCGGCTTTTACCTCGCTCCAATCGAGCGGCATCGACACCGTGGCGGTTGGCGTGGGGCGCACGCTATACGGCGCGGCCAGGGTTTGGCCTTCGCGGTTTTGCAGGTAATCGAGGTAAATTTTGTGTTTACGGTGTTCGGGGTTGCGTTCGATGCTGGTGATTTTTGGTTGGCGTTTGTTTACCTCAATCACCAGCAAGTGTGCAAACTGCCGCGACTGTTCGTGCGTGTACTTTGCGCCCAGCGGAATAAAAATGTGGATGCCGGTTTTGCCCGATGTTTTGGGGTAGCACGGCACTTTCCATTCGTCACACACTTGTTTTACGGTCTGCGCAATGTCGATCACTTTATTAAATGGCACGCCGTCTGGGTCGAGGTCGATCACCAGCCAGTCGGGGTGGGCAAGGGTTTTGGCTTTGGAATTCCAGGGGTTGATTTCGACGCAGCCAAGTTGCACCATGTATTTTAAAACGTCCAGGTTGTCGGCCACAATCCAGCGCAAATTAGCGTTGTTGGAGTCCGAGAAAATGTCGGCGTGCGGCACCCAGTCCGGCAAATGCTCGTTGTTTTTTTGGTAAAAACTTTCGCCGGTAATACCGTTTGGCATGCGGTTGAGCGAGCACGCGCGGCCACGCAAATACGGCATAATGTAGTCGGCGACTGATTCGTAGTAGGCAATCAAATCGCCTTTTGTGTACTTTGTTTTTGGGAAGAATATTTTGTCTAAATGAGTGAGTTCTAGTTTGCTATTGCCGGGCGTTGGTGTCATATTTTTTGCCTTTTCTTTATGTACATTTTGCGGTGATTTGTCGGCGCGCATGCCTTCGAACGCTGGGTGGCGCATGTAGCCTTCTTCGGTCCATTCACTAAAACTCATTTCGCACACCAGTTTTGGCTGCACCCAGTGCACCGGCGCGTTTGGTTTGGGCGTGGTACTAAATGGCGATGTTTTGCGCTCTAATTTTGCCAGTTTTGCCTGCAATGTTTTGCGCTGCTCGTCGGGAATCCCGCCGCCAGAATGGCCCACGTACTTTAAAACACCTTTCTCGTAGACGCCAACAATCAGCGCGCCCAAATATTTGCGCCCGCCGCGCGGTTCGGTGTAGCCGCCAATCACGACTTCCTGGCGTTTGTGGGTTTTAATTTTTAACCACTCCGGGCCGCGCACGCCTTCGCCGTAGGTGCTGTCGGCTTTTTTGGCGACCATGCCTTCAAGCCCCCGTTTTTCCATTTGCTTAAACAGCGCTTCGCCTTTGGTGGGAACATCGTCGCTATAGCGCAAAACGTCGTTTTTGGGCAGTAGGCTCTGCAGTATCTTTTTGCGCTCAATAAGCGGCATGCCGCGCAGATCGTGGCCGTCGCACCATAAAATGTCGAAGATGTAATACAGTAGGTCGCCGCGCGGGTCGCGCTGCCAGCTTTGCAGCCATTCAAAGTGCGAGGCGCCGGTACTGTCGACCACCACAATTTCGCCGTCTACCAACACGTCGTGCGTAAAATCGCGCATCGCTTCGGTGACGGGCGCGAATTTTTTGCTAAAGTCGAGGTTGTTACGCGAATACAAATCGACGTTGCCTTTTTGCTTTAGGCTGATCGCCCGGAACCCATCCCATTTAATTTCGAACAGCCAGCCGTCTTTGCTAAACGGCTCCTCGACTAATGTGCAGAGCATTGGGGTAACGCGCCCGGGTTTCGCAACTTTTGGGTAGTCGGCGAGGGTGGGGATTTTATTATGTGCGCCTAAGTCGTCGACTTTTTTGTGGCTAATAACCGATTCGTCAAGTTTTGTCACGTCTTTGCTGCTCGCAAATTCGTCACCCTTTTTAATAAGCAGCCATGTTTTTGGGTCGCCGTGCATATTTATAAGCGCGAATTCGCCGTGTAATTTTTTGCCGTGCAAAATAAAAGTAATGTGGCCGTCTTTAAGTTCTTTGCGCAGTAGTTTTTGGTGGTCGGCAGCCTCGGCGCGCGGCTCGTACCAGCCTTGATCCCAAATAATAACGTTGCCGGCGCCGTAGTGGCCTTCGGGAATAACGCCTTCGAAGGTGCGGTAGTCGTAAGGATGGTCTTCGGTGCGCACCGCCAAATGGCGTTCGTGCGGGTCTAAACTTGGGCCTTTGGGGATCGCCCAGCTTTTAAGCACGCCATCGAGCTCTAACCTAAAATCGTAGTGCAGCTGCGAGGCATGGTGCTCCTGAATCACAAAAGCCAGTTTTTTACCTGCAGTTTTGCCGCCCTTTGGTTCGGGCGTGCCGGGGAACTTGCGTTTTTTTAGGTAATCGCTGAGGCCCATTACTCTTTAAGGCTGGCTTTTAGCGCGCTCATTAAATCTTTAGCGCTTGTTTCTTTAGGGGCTTTTGACACTTTGGTGATTTTTTTGCCTTTGGCCTTGGCTTTAATCATCGATTCTAATTCTTCGGTGTAGGTATCGCGTAAATCTTCGGCAATAAATGGTTTTGTTTCTTGCTGTACAAGCTTTAAGGCCATGTCGATTTCTTTTTTGCTTACCTCGGCATCGGGCAAATTGAGTGCGCCGGGTTCGCGCAGGTCGGCCGGGAACCGCATTTGCATTAACACCAAAGCACGGCCAACTGGCTTAATCACGCCAATATGCTCGCGCTGGTGAAACACAAATTCGGCCAGCGCCAGTTTTTTGGACTGCGCTAACGCTTCGCGCAGCAGGCTGTAGGCTTTTTCGCCGCCTTTTACCGCCTCTAAATAATATGGTTTTTCAAAATAACGTATGTCAATGTCGGTTTCTTCGACAAACCGGTCGATGTCGATTGTTTGCGAGCGCTTAACATCGATGCTGTCCAAATCTTTTTGGCTCAGCACAATATAGTCGCCCTCGCGGTATTCGTAGCCTTTTACAATGTCTTCCCACGGGATTTCTTGCCCATCTTTGCGGCAAATGCGCGCGTAGCGGATGGGCGCGTGATCTTGTTTGTGCAGCATGTCGAGGTCGATGCCATGCCGCGATTCGGAGCCGCTAAACAGCCGCACCGGAATATTTACCAAGCCAAAACTGAGTGAGCCAGTCCAAATAGGTCGCATACTTCTTATGGTACTACGACGAGGCCGAATGATAAAGTTGAAATAATAACTAATTTATTTTACTGTACTAATATGCTGGAAAATTTGGGTACCGGCGACTGGCCGGTTATCTTCACCGTCGAACACGCGAGCGCAGATTTTGGCGGTTTTGCAAGCCGGACTCGCCTGACGCCGCTGCAGCGAAAGGCGTTTTCGGACTACGGCACCGCCGAGACGGTGCCGGGTCTTGGCATCGCCAGCGTGGTGGGGCGCTACAGCCGCGCGCTGGGTGACCTTAACCGCAACCAGTTGGATCAGGCGGCGTTTCCGACGTTCGACTTTGCCCGGCCGCAGCCGAACGCAATTTGGCGGCCGCGTCGGGGGCTCAAGAAGTCGGAAATGGCGGCGCTGCTGACGCATTATGATGCCTACCACGGCACCATCATGCGGTTGCTGCAGGCCCGCACCGAGCCGACGTTCGTGGTGGCCTGGCACAATACGGCCAACTACGGCATCGGCGACCCGCCAACGCTTATGCCGACGATTGTGTTGTCCAACGGGGGCGACACAGGGCTCAGCTACGCGTCACAGGGTAACACCACCTGCGACCCGCTCTTCTTGGAACAGCTGGCGCTCGAACTGCGCAAGTTGCTGATCGACGCCGACCTCCCGTACGATGTCCGCCTGAACTTCGTGTTCAAGGGTGGCTACACCACCCGCCACTACAACACCCGCACCAACGGCGACGTGCTGCGCGCGCTGGGTGTGTGGGCGCGAGTCCAGTCACTACAGGTGGAATACAACACCGGCCTGACGCACGACCAGCTGACACTGGAGCCGCTCAGCCCCGGCCATACCACCCGGCTGCGCCTGCTGTTCGAACGAGCGTTCGAACGGACGTTCAGCCTGTATACCGAGGTGTAAGGCACCACACGCGCCCACCTCCCGACCGCAGCATCGGGGGAGTGGGCGCTTTAAATTCGTGGCTTAATACTTTGCGCCGGCGTCAATCCGCGCTTGGCAATTTTGTATAATTTTTGTCAGCAGTGCCTGTGGAATTGGCTTTTCGAGCGTAAATTGGATGGTGCCTTTTGTGGTGGCGAAACCTTTTAGTTCGTCTTTAAAAACGTCAACCGGCTCGGCACCAGGGAAAATACTAAGATGGTCTTTAAACGCGCCAAAAGACAGCAAATATTTGCCTTTATATTTAAAGCAGGGCATGCCGTAGCCGGTTGTTTCGGTTACGTCAGGCACTAATTTATGCACGAGTTCGCGGATATTTTGCAGCGCCGTACGGTCGGGCGCCGCCATTTTTGCTAAATGCTCGTCTATAACGTTCATATATGTGTAGTGTAACAAAAATCACACACAGTATCCTGCCAAGCTGCTACAATAAACATAACCATGAAAAGCGAAATGTTTGACAGATACTTTCGCGCGGCCAACTATTTGACTGCCGCCCAGATTTTTTTACAGGATAATTTTTTACTCGAACGCCCGCTAACAGCCGACGACATTAAGCCGCGCCTGCTCGGCCACTGGGGTTCTGGCCCGGGCGTCAACCTGGCCTACCTGCATTTAAGCAACCTTATAAAAAAGACCGACCAAACCATGATGTTTGTTTTGGGGCCGGGCCACGCCTTCCCGGCGTTGCAGGCAAACCTGTTTTTAGAAGGCACTTTGCAAAAATTTTACCCCGAAGCCACGCAAACCTACGATGGCATTAGCTACATTTGCCGCAATTTTAGCTGGCCGTACGGGTTTCCTAGCCACAGTAACCCAGGCACGCCGGGCGTTATTTTAGAAGGCGGCGAGCTTGGGTATTCGCTGAGCACCAGTTACGGCGCCCCGCTCGACAACAAAGATTTAATTGTGGCCTGCTTGGTTGGCGATGGCGAAGCCGAAACCGGCCCAACGGCCGGCGCGTGGCATATAAATAAGCTTATAAACCCCAAAACAAACGGCACGGTTTTGCCTATTTTGCACTTAAATGGCTACAAAATCTCGGCGCCCACCATTTTTGGCCGCATGACCGACAACGAGCTAAAAGCGCTTTTTGGCGGCTACGGCTACCAGCCGCGCATTGTAAGTGGCGACAATTTGCACGAACAAATGGAAGAAGCGCTGGCCTGGGCTCACGATTTAATTTGGGAAATAAAAAACTCGCCCGAAACCCGCGTGTGCCCGCGTATGCCGATGATTGTGATGCGCACGCTTAAAGGCTGGACTGGCGTTAAAGAACTAAACGGCCAAAAAATAGAAGGCAACTGCCTGAGCCACCAGGTTGTCTTAACCGAAGCCAAAACCGACGAAAAACAACGCGCCTTGCTAGAAGAATGGCTACAATCGTACAAAATTGGCGAATTGTTTGACCGCCAAAAAGGCTTTGCGGCCGTGACCGAACCCGTGCTGCCGGCGACCGAAAAATCAATGGGCATGACCCCGCACGCCTTGGGCGGCGACCCGGTGTACAAACCGCTCGTTTTGCCACCAGCCGACAAATTTGCCGAAGACGCCGAGGTGCCGGGCACTATTGGGTCGAGCAGTATGCGCCGCGCGGGATTATTTTTGCAAGAAGTATTTAAGCAAAACCCCACCAACTTTCGGCTTTTGTCGCCCGACGAAACGTATTCCAATAAGCTCGACGCCGTGTTCGAACAAACCAGCCGCGCCTGGGTGTGGCCAATCGAACCGTGGGACAAAGACCTTTCGCCCGACGGTCGCGTACTCGAAATGTTAAGCGAGCATAACCTACAAGGCATGTTCCAAGGCTATGTTTTAACCGGCCGCCACGCCGTGTTCGCTAGCTACGAAGCCTTTATTCAAGTGGTGGTGAGCATGATGGATCAATACGCCAAGTTTTTAAACCAGGCGGTCGAGGTGTCGTGGCGCGGGCCAATCCCGTCGCTCAATTATTTTTTGACCAGCTCCGGTTGGCGTCAGGATCACAACGGTTTTAGCCACCAAAACCCTGGCTTTATCGACGACGCGCTAAGGCGCCAGGGCGATTTTGTTGATGTGTACTTTCCACCCGACGGCAACAGTACGCTCGCCGTTTTGGAACACATGCTTGGCACGACGCGCCAAATAAATATTTTGGTAGCGGGCAAAACGCAGGAGCCGCGCTGGCTAACGCCCGAACTTGCCAAAAAGTCGTTAGTGAGCGGCATGATGACCTGGGAATTTGCCAGTGACCCCGACCCCGACATTATTTTGGCCGGCATTGGCGACTACACCACCAAAGAAATAATGGCCGCCATTGATTTAGTAAAAGGCGACTGGCCGCAGGCCCGCATTCGCTGCATCAACATAAGCTCGCTCACCAGTTGCGGCTTTGGCCAAGGCGGTACGTGCGTTACGCAACAAGAGTTCGACCGCCAGTTTACGCTCGACAAACCGGTTATTTGTAATTTTCATGGCTACCCCGAAACGCTTAAATCGATTTTGTTCAATTATGCTAACCAAACAAAACGGTTCGATATTCGCGGCTATGTTGAAAGCGGCTCAACCACCACGCCGTTCGACATGCACGTGCGCAACCGCACCAGCCGCTACGACCTTGCCATTGCTGTGTTCGAAAAACTGGGCGCGAGCGGCAAAATCCCCTACGAAGAAGCCAAGCATTTTGTTAAAAAATACCAGCAGCTAATTGCCGCCAACACCGATTACATAAAAACACACGGCATCGATATGCCCGAAATCGACGCATGGCAATGGAAGCCCTTACATTAGTTAGCAACCCCGGTAGCGCCAGCCGCAAATATGCCTTGTTCGCTGGCAAAAAGGTGCGCGCCGAGCTCCATTTTGAGTATATCGCCAAGCACGTTGTGTGCACGCTCACCCAAGGCGACAAGCAGCTCGAACTGCACCCCGGGATCCGTACCATCGAAGACGCCGCCGAAGAAGTTGTGGGCATGCTTAAACAAAGCAACATGCTGCATCCCGGCGAAGAAATTGCACGTATCGGACTGCGGATTGTTGCGCCCGGCACCTTTTTTACTACCGACCACATTATTAACGATGACGTCGAAAACAAGCTGGCCGCCACCGAGCCGCGTGCCCCGCTGCACATTAAAGCGACATTGGCCGAACTGCGCGCGCTGCGCAAACATTTTAGCAATGCGCCGATTGCCGGGATTTCGGACAGCGCGTTTCATGCTGCCAAACCCGAAGTTGCGCGCTATTATGGTATGTCGCTCGACGACGCGCAGCAATACGACATTATGCGTTTTGGGTACCACGGCATATCGCTGGCGTCGGTGGCCGCAACATTGCAAGCTCAAAACCGCCTGGCCGAAAAAACAGTGGTGTGCCATTTGGGCAGCGGCAGCAGCGTGACGGCGCTTTTTGGCGGCAAAAGCGTCGATACCACCATGGGTTACTCACCGCTCGAAGGCTTGGTGATGGCCACTCGTGCCGGTAACGTCGATATTACTGCCGCTCGCGCTATTAAAGATTCACGCGGTTTTACCGACGATGAGCTCGACGAATACCTAAATAAAAAAAGCGGCCTGCTTGGTATAAGCGGTACGTCGTCAGATATTCGCGAACTTTTAAAACACGAACAAACGCAGCAGCGGGCGCGGCTTGCGCTTGGTATGTATGTGTATACCGTGCAAAAGGCGATTGGCCAAATGGTTGCCGCGCTTGGCGGGATTGATTTACTTGTTTTTACCGGCACGGTCGGGGAACGCTCGGCGCCAATGCGCGAACGTATCGTTAAAAAGTTTGAATATCTTGATTTTATAATCGATGCGTCGACAAACGCGGCTACCACTAACCCCAGTGAGCCAACAAACATCGGGCTCATTGCCCATTCCCGCCCGCTGTGGGTTGTGCCCACCGACGAAGCGGCGCAGATTGCGCTGAGGGTGCAGCAAATTGTAAGTTAGCATGTAATATTTTATAATACTTTTATGGGTATGCGATTGAGGCGTGAAGCCGGCGGGATGCCGGTGGTTTTCATCGTAAGCACAGGCCCGGAGAGTCCGGACATAGCGGCGGTCGAGGTGCCGCGCCAGGGGCATCGGGTGGCGAAACTGCCTCCCCCTGCAACCATGAGCCCCAATGTGCTGGGCGTGGCGTACGAGGTTCCGGGCGGCGATCCGACCGACGAGCTGGGCGCTTTCCTGGCCAACCGCCACGAGGGTACGCTCGTTGTGGAATGGGGGCCGCTGGACGGTGTTCCGCTCAGCGATACGGTGTTCGCGTTGTCGGACACCACGCCGCGCGGGAGCGACAAGACGCACGCCGACGCTACCTGCGACCGCGAGCTTCTCGAAACGCTGGGGTTCATGCTGCGTGCCGAGCTGCTCAGGTTGGCGGGGCCCAATGTCGTGCGTATCAACTACCCGGGGCACGCCCCGAGTACGGTCATTTCACAATACCGGACATGGCGTGACGCGCCTCACCCGGCCGAATCGGTACAGGCGCTGCGGCTGCTCTTCAACCGCGAGCTGTACGAACTGCTGAGGCCGGCTGGCGACATCGACAAGCTGTGGGGGGCACAATTGCTGCTTGGCGCCATCGTCGAGCGGGCGCTCACCGCGGCCATCATCGAGTACACCAGGCGAGTGTCGGCCTGACGCCCATCCTCCCGCCCCTGCCGCAAGCGCCGGGGCGGGAGCCAACCATTTGCTTTTATATAAATTGCAGCGTCATAGCCAGCGCCACAAGCGCGCCGAGCATCAGCCAGCCCAGAATATCGTAATTTTTGCGGATAATATATTCGAGCCCCAATTTTGCAGGCAAGTCGGCGGCGTTAATACGCAACCACATAGCGTTGACCGCCAGCAGGCCGGCAAAACAAAATATGCAAAATATGCACAGCGCGCCAATAGCGTAGGTGCTTTGCCATAAAAACCACAGCGCAAAGCCGAGGGTAAACAGCGAGAGCGCCTGAATAGTCAGGCGGATGCCGCGCGAAAGTTTACTGCCAAGCAACCCGGCCAGCCCAATCGCAAAAAAGATAGTAAACAACATGGTGCACATAATGCTGTTAGGGAACCCAAACACCGAACTCTGCCACGAATTAAGCACCGTGCTGCAGCTAAAAACGCTGTTAAAATTGCAGGGCAAAATAGCATCTTTGTTTTTAATAAGTTCCAGTTTTTCGAGCGTCTGCACAAAGGCGGCGGCCATGCCAACGCCCGCGCCGGCGACCATAATGCCGTATTGCCGACGGCTTGGGTAGCGTGTATTCATACAGGTCTCCTTGCCTAAAAAGATACGCTTTTTGGCCCGGCTTACCTGCGATAATTGTCACAGCTCGAGTTTGGCTTTTAACCCTGTAACATCGGTAACCTGTATACCGTCCGGCGCGACTTGTACAACGCCTTCTTGTTTAAGCTTACGCATTTCGCGGTTGGTTGTTTCGCGGGTTAAGCCGACGCGGCTGGCGAGGTCGGTTTCGTTCATACCCAGTGCGCAGCGGTTATTTTGCTTGGTGCCAAAACGCTCGATACTAATAATAAGCTCGTAGATTATGCGGTTACGTGCGCTGTTTTGCATTAAAAAACTCATGCGGCCAAGCAGGCCATCGGTGCCGCGGTACACACGCGAGAGCAGGTCAAAAAGTACATCGGGGTTTTTGTGCAAAAACGCCACCACCTCGTCGGCCGGCGCTTTTTTAATGGCCGATTCTATGGTCGCGTCAAAAAAATAACGGTTTGGGGTTTTGTTAATCGCCCACGACATTGGCAAAAACGCCCCGGGTTTAAATGTATTAAGCACAATTTCGTCGCCGTTGGGGGCGATATCGTATTGCCGGATTTGGCCAGTCACCAAATACCACACGCCATCTGGGTCGGTGCCCGGGCGCGCCAGCACGTGGCCTTTTTTTAACGCGGCAATTTTGTAGGTTTCAAAAAAATCATGCACCTTTTGTTGGATTGGGTTCATAACTTTATTATACAAAACATGTAGGTGAGTGACGTTTATCATAGGAAACCTGTTGTTGCCCGGTTATGGTAAAGAAGTAAAAGGGGAATACCATGAATCTTACATGGAGAGATGCCGTGACCACCCTGCTGGCCGCCGGCGCAGTTACATTGGCCGTTGTAGTCGTGCAAAAATGGCCGGTGCCGTTTTTGCAAAGCCCGCGCATCGCCACTATTGCATTGCTGGTTATTGGGATTGCGATGTGCACCGCGAGCGGTTACACCCCAGACCAAAGCCTATACACTATTTTTATGGGCATACTTGGCGGTGCGGTAGTTTTAGTGAGTATCGTCGCCTTGGCATCAGGCATTGCCGGCTGGGCGGCTGCAGTAGCAGGCATCGTGGTGCTTATGTGGGTAATTAGCACTGTGCGCCACCTGTTGGGTTGATGTACAGTGCACCTTGCTTGCGGTCGCCTCAAGCCATATAGTTAGGTCATGCCAAAACAAAAGCGACTGACTGGCAAAGAATATATCCGTGCTATTTTTAGCGTTGCCTCATTAAGCTATCGCATCGCGCCCTCGGCGATCGGCTTTAAGTTGGTGGGCGTGGTTATAAACGCGTCGTTGCCAGTGGTGACGACGTTTTTTGCGGCCGTCACGACCACACAACTGGCCGCGGCTTACGGCGGTGACGCTGCTGCCGGTGCTGCGGCGTTGTGGTATGTTGTGCTAACAGCACTACTTGGCCTGGCCAGCACCGTATGGAACAGCGTCGACCAGTACGTCCAGCAATTAGTGCGGTACCGTGTCGAAGCCAAGGTGAGTGACGCCATGTACGAGCATTTTTTGTCACTCGATTTTTGGCAGTACGACGACAAAAACACTGCCGATTTATACGACAAAGCCCAAAAATTCAGCCAGTTTTACGCCTATGTTTTCGACCGCGTCGGTGGCATTTTAACACAGTTTATAAGCATGCTTGCGGCGCTGGTTGCGCTCTTTTTGGTGTTGCCGGTGGTTGGTATGTTGGCGCTGGTGGCCGTGGTGCCCGGCGTGTTTTTGCAGTTTAAATTGTCGCGCATGCAAATCGCGCACTGGAACAAAAATGTCGATGTACGCCGCGCCCGCTCGTTTATCGAATGGAATTTGTTGCAGCCAAAAGCGATTGCCGAGCTGCGGTTAAATGGCTTGGTGCGCCACTTGCTCGACCTTCGGCGCTCATACCGCGACCGCGACGAAAAACAGCGGCTTGGCTACGAACGCGACTACATTGCCAAGCGCCTATGGGCTGACGCGCTCGAAGCCGCGGTCGAGCTTGGCTCGCTGGTGTGGGTGGTGCTGCAAATTATTGCCAGGCAGCAACCGCTCGGCCAGTTTGTGTACGTGCAGCAGTTGGTGTCGCGCGCGATTGGCGGCGCAAATTCGTTTGTCGGGCAAATTAGCACCATCGACGAAGACCTGGCAAACTTGTACGATTACCAGGAATTTATGCAGCTACCCGCACGCCAAAACGGCGAGGTTGCGTTGCAAAATGTGCCGGGTGCAATCGTTTTTAGCGATGTGAGTTTTCGCTACCCGAACGCCAAAAACGACGTGCTAAAAAACGTGAGTTTTAGCATTACCAAGGGTACGCACGTGGCGATTGTGGGCGAAAACGGCGCCGGCAAATCGACGCTTATTAAATTACTAACAGGGCTGTACGCGCCAAGCCAGGGCGCTATTTTGCTCGACGACGTGTCGCTACAAAATATTACGATCGATTCGTGGCACAAAAAACTGGGCGTGTTGCAGCAAGACTTTGCGCAGTATTCGTTTACCGACGTTAAAAATAATGTGTATTTTGGCGATGTCAGCCAGCCGGTGAGCGGCGCGCGCGTCGACCAAGCGCTTAAAGACGCCGAAGCTTATGACTTTGTCGCAAAACTGCCAAAAGGGCAAAAATCGTACCCCAGCACCTGGATGGAAGACGAAGAAGGCACCAAAGGCGTCAACCTTTCGGGCGGGCAATGGCAGCGGTTGGCGTTGGCGCGCAGTTTTTACCGCAGCGCTCCAATTATTATTTTAGACGAACCAACCAGCGCCATCGACGCCTTGGCCGAAGCGCGTATTTTTAAACGGTTGTTCGCCAAAAATAACGACAAAACGGTTATTACCATTAGTCACCGGCTCAGTACGGTCGAAAAAGCCGACGTCATAATTATGTTAGATGACGGCGCCGTCGTCGAAACCGGTACGCACGCCGAGCTGGTTAAAAAACGCGGCAGATATTACGCGATGTTCGAGAGTCAAATCCGGCAATAACAGCGCCGATTAAAAAAATCTGCTAATCTGTAATAGTAGCTGTCTGTAGGAAGAGGTGCTTGCATGGATTCGTGGGTCGCCGGCAACGTCGACGTGGTGCGTAATTTCGGGGTGGTTGTCTTTCCACCCGAGTACACCGGCCCCGTCTACATCCGGTTCAAAGCTCCGTCAGAACCACTCGAGGTGGTAATCCGCTTGGTGTGGGGGCCCTGGAAGCTCGAGCAAAAGGTGACGGTCGCCCCCGACGGCATCGCTCTGGTGTTCGCCAAAACCCGCAGCGGCGAAGGCGAGCCGCCGCTCAGGGTTATGGCCGACGTCGCGGTCGGGGTCGCTGCACACACCGGTATGCCCGACGATCTCCCGCCCGGCAGTGTGATCGATTGCAACGACGGGTGGGTGCAGTAAAGCTAGCCATTGCTCTCCCCTGCGGTATGGCCGCCGGGGAGAGCGAACCCACACTAAAACGGCGCCTTTATTGCCAGTTTTTTACGCCGCACAATTAACATAACGACAAATAATAGGTTCGCAGCCACCAGTGAAGCCGGGTACAGCCAGGTGACAAGGCTGTAGTTTTCGAGCGCAATAATTGCCAGTACAAATTTTAGGCCGGCCAGCACGTACGAGATTAGGGTTTCTTCGTGCGGCTTGTGGTACGATTTGCGGATGGTTGGCAAAAAGCCCAAAAAATCAACGATCGTAATTAAAATCACCGACCACAGCGGGTCGCTGGTAAAAAACCAAAGCCCTAGGGCGAACGCGGCGCCAAGCAAGTTGAGCTTGTCGGAAGTAGTAATATTTTTTTCACCCTTTTTGAGCGCCAAGAAAAAAACAATATACGAAATCGTGGCCGTCACCGCCGTTACGTAAGCGCCGGGGCCGCCGTTGTCGGCAAGCTGCCCGGCAAACGCGATTGAGGTGAGCGCCGCCCAAACCAGCCACGAAAAAGCGTGCGGCTTGGTTTTGCCCGCAAAAATATCTTTAAAATAGTAAAAATAACCCACCAGCGTCATGATGATCGACGCGCTCATAACCAGGATTTTGAAACTCATTGCTTAATAGTAGCAGAGACGGGCTGTAATGTTATTAACGAGTAAGCGGGCTTCAAAGTTATATAACGTTTTACTATTGCGGCATCGAACGGAAGTAATACTGGTAATACGGCGGCAAATTGCCCTTGTCGTATTCTTGCTGCAGTTTGTTCCATTTTTCGACGCGCGAAGGATACCATGTTTGGCCTTTAAGCATTGTGTCGTTTTTATGCCGCTGGTAAATCTTTTCGAATGTTATCGCCCACACTTTGTAATCGCTGTTCGAAACCTTGCCGTCGCCGCCGAAGCGCTGGTGGTAGTTGTAAAGCACAACGGGGACGTACAAAAAACCTTGGGGGTAGCGCTCGCCAATAGTCATTGCCAAATCCCAGTCTTCCATGGCGTGGAGGTCTTCGGCCCAGCGGACGCCTTCGTCGTACAGCCGACGCAAGTGAATAAACCCATTGGTGTCTAAATGGAGCGTTTTCATAAAAATGTCTTTAAGCGCCAGGCTTGGCGGCGTGTCTTCTGAGTCATCGATGAGCTTAACAAGCTTGCCGTCTTCGTATAGCTCCAGCGTGCGATGGGCGCGCGGCACTGCAAACACGGCGTTTGGGTTTTTGTTAAGCCACGTGAGCATTACTTTTAGGTAGTCCGGAAAAAGCTCGTTATCGCTATCCAGGTAAGCCACCCATGTACCCTTTGCGTACGCCAGGCCGGTATTGCGGGCGGCGCCCGGGCCTTTGTTGTTTTGGTGATAGTAGCGAATACGGCTGTCGCCAATACCCGTTACGATGTCTTTGGTGTTGTCGGTGGAGCCGTCATCGACAATAATAAGCTCCCAGTCGGCAATTTGCTGTGCGAGTATGCTTTTAATAGCATCAAGAATCCGGTAGCCACGGTTGTAGGTGGGCATAATAAAAGAAACGGTAGGTGGTGTATTTGATTTGTGCGTGGTCATTGTAGTTATATCTCCCTTATAAAAGTTATAATCTCGTTTGCGAGCAAATTGGGCTGTTCTTCCGGAATCCAATGCGTCGCATCTGGAAGATATGTAAATTTGTACCTGCCGGTAACAAATTTTTGAGTTAAGCGTGCAGCCTTTTCGGATAGATACTTATCTTTTCCGCCGTAGATAAATAGTGTCGGCACGTTAATGGCTGGGGTTGCTCGAGCACCAAAACGGAGCGCACGGTACCAAGCGATAGCCGAACGAAGCGTCGCGCCCACAAGCATGCGGCGGGTATATTCGCTCGCGGTTTGTTTATTAAGTCCCGATTTAACAAGGTGTTTGGTAATTATCTTCCCATGATGTGCGCTTAAAACCGTTTCTGGCAAAAACGGCAGCTGAAAAAAGAACATATACCAAGACATCGCCCATTGGCGGCTCGTATACAGTGCTTGCTTAAATGCCGTAGGATGAGGAGTAGCAATAGAAGTGAGTGACAAAGTGCGTTCTGGATATGTACCCGCAAAAGCCCATGCCACCGCCCCACCCCAATCGTGGCCGACTATATGGGCTGATTTTATATGTGCAGCGTCAAGTAAAGCGGCGACGTCATCGACGAGCTCATCAATTAGGTAGCTCCGTAGTTTTTTAGGTTGTGCGCCGGCAGTGTAGCCCCGCTGCTCTAGGGCTAACACCCTAAACCCTTGGGAAGCGAGTTTGGTGGCGACAGGTTCCCAAGAACCTGCGTGGGCGGGGAATCCGTGCAGTAAAATGACTGCTTCGCCGCCGCTACCGAATTCATGAGCGCGAAAAGTCAGCGAATCTCTGGTAAATAGTATCACCCCCTCATTCTAGTCAAACATCTACAAAATGAAAGAGAGACCGAAAATGTCTCTCTTTCGAATAAAATCATGGAGGGCCAGGAGAGACTTGAACTCTCGACACCCTGCTTAAGAGGCAGGTG
>CAYTEG010000010.1:0-18693 GCA_964436805.1 uncultured Candidatus Saccharibacteria bacterium | reverse complement strand
TGATAGAAAAGCAAATCAGAGTTCGCATTTTGGGCGCCCGCGAAGACATCCCGCCTAAGCTGTTAAAGGCGATGCAGGACGTCGAAGAAACGAGCAAACATTTTACTCGCACCACCGTTGCGGTGTGTTTTAACTACGGCGGCCAGCGCGAGATTATCGACGCCGCGAATGCTTGCATAAAACAGGGCGAATCCGAAGTGACCGAAGAATCAATCCGCGCACATTTGTACAGCCCCGACATCCCCGACATCGATTTGGTCGTGCGTACCAGTGGCGAACAACGCATCAGCAACTTTATGTTGTGGCGCGTGGCCTACAGCGAATTTTATTTTATCGACAAATTGTGGCCCGACATGCGCCCGGCCGACATCGACGACATTATTAAAGAATACAGCCGCCGCAACCGGCGTTTTGGAGGGAGTTAAATGGGGACATTGCTATTTATTTTGGGTATTGTATTGTTTGTCGGCCTGGTGGTGCTGCACGAATTCGGCCACGCCATCGCCGCGCGCCGCAACGGGGTAGACGTTGAAGAATTTGGCATCGGATTCCCGCCGCGCGCCTGGGCAAAAAAGCTTAAAGACGGCACCATTTTTAGCCTTAACTGGTTGCCGATCGGCGGTTTTGTTAGGCTAAAAGGTGAGCACGACGCCGCAAAAGGCAAGGGCACGTACGGCGGCGCCAGCATATGGGTAAAAACCAAAATTTTGCTGGCAGGCGTTATTGTTAACTGGCTGACGGCTGTCGTAATTTTTACGATTTTGGCGCTGGTTGGTATGCCTCAGATTTTGCCAAACCAGTTTAGCGTGGCCGGCGATACAGTGGTTAGCACCAAATCGGTGCGCGCCAGCAATGTGGTTAAAGACAGCCCAGCTGCAAAGTCGGGCGTTGCGGCAGGCGATGCCATCATCCAACTTGCTGGCGAGCCCATAACCGGCGCCGACCAATTTAGGGAACTCACCAAAAAACACGCCGGCGAAACAGTCAACTTTATATACGAACACCAAAACGGCGGCAAAACCGAACGCACCGAAAAATCGGTGGAGCTTAACAAAGAAAACCAGGCCGGCAAAGGCTATATCGGTCTCGGCGCGGCCGAAGAATCTACCCAGCGGTCTACGTGGTCGGCGCCAATTGTTGGCGTGGGCATTACCGCGCAGTTTACCTACGAAACATTTGCTGGCCTGGGCAACACCGTCGTCAGCCTGTTTACCGCGCATTTTGCCGAGGCTGGCGCAAATGTCACCGGCCCCGTTGGCATTGTCACCATCTTAAATAACAGCGCACAGGGCGGCGTGGTGCCGGTGCTGTTTTTGATCGGTGTGATTTCGCTGACGCTGGCGGTTATGAACGTGCTGCCGATTCCGGCGCTCGATGGTGGCCGGTTGTTTATTACGCTCATATTTAAAGCGCTTAAAAAGCCGCTCACTAAGGAGCGTGAGGAGTCAATCCAGGCCGCCGGGATGATCACCCTGCTGGCGCTGATGCTGCTGATAACGGTGCTTGATGTCAAACGATTCTTCTAGCGCAAAGCCCTGGTGGCGCCTTGCCATCCCTAAAAAAGATTGGGGGATCGTTATTGGCGCGCTGGTGGCCGGCATTGCCATGCTCGGGCCGTGGTTTTTGCTGGAGCCGCTTGCGCCGCTTATTGGCCGGTTGCCGCTCGACCGCAACGCCAAAATCGCCATTTTAACAGCGGTCGCTACGGCTTTAAGTGTGTTGGTTATCGCCGCGGCGCTGGCCGTGTACAAAAAAACATTCCGCGACATTGGCTTTGACAAACCAAAATTGTTGTACGCCGCCAAAGCATTCGTTGGGTTTATTGTGTACTTTTTTGTGTCGGTCATACTGCAAACCATTGGCCGCAACTTTTTTAACCTTAATACCGACGAAGCGCAGGAGCTCGGTTATCAGGGGTTAGATGGCATTGGCCTGCTGCTGGCGTTTGTGCCGCTGGTTGTGCTGACGCCAATCGCCGAAGAAACAATATTCCGCGGCTTTTTGTTTACCGGCTTTCGCCGCCATTTGCCGTTTTGGATCACCGCGATTGGGGTGAGCGCGCTGTTTGGCCTGGCGCACGGCCAGTGGAATGTCGGCCTCGACGTTTTTGCCATGAGCCTGATCAGCTGTTATTTAGTCGAAACCACCAAAAGTTTGTGGCCGAGCATTTTTTTGCATACAATCAAAAACGGTTTGGCGTTTTACCTTATTTACCTCTATAATGGAAGCTAATTATGAGCGAGAAAAAACTACTTCCCAAAAAGACGGGCGATTTGTCCGACTGGTACACTACTGTTATTCAGCTGGCTGAGCTTGCCGATTACGGCCCCACCAAAGGCAGCATGATCATCCGGCCGTACGGCTACCGCATTTGGGAGCTGGCGCAAAAAGAGCTCGACGACCGCTTTAAGGCGCATGGCATTCAAAATGCGTACTTTCCACTTTTTATTCCAATGTCTTTCATTCAAAAAGAAAAAAGCCACGTCAAGGGCTTTGCGCCGGAGCTTGCGGTCGTTACCCACGGCGGCGGCGAAGAGCTGGAAGAACCTTTGGTTGTGCGCCCCACCAGCGAAACGATTATTAACGATTCGTTTAGCAAGTGGGTGCAGAGCTGGCGCGATTTGCCGATTCAGCTTAACCAGTGGTGCAACGTTGTGCGCTGGGAAAAACGCACCATGCCGTTTTTGCGCACCAGCGAATTTTTGTGGCAAGAAGGCCACACCATCCACGCCACGCACGCCGAGGCCGCAGCCACGCAAAAGTGGGCGATGGACGCCTACCAAGAGGTGTACGAAGACTGTTATGCGCTGTATGGCCACCGCGGTAACAAATCGACCGCCGAGCGTTTTGCCGGCGCCGACGACACCTTGAGCATGGAACACCTTATGCCAAGCGGCAAAGCGCTGCAAAGTTGTACCAGCCACGACCTTGGGCAAAACTTTGCAAAAGCGTTTGAAACGAAATTTCAAGATAAAGACGGCGGCGAATCGTACGTGTGGCAAACAAGTTGGGGCTTTAGCACGCGCAGCATCGGTGGGCTCATTTTGGCCCACGGCGACGACAACGGCCTGCGTTTGCCGCCAAAATTAGCGCCAATACAAGTGGTAATTGTGCCGGTCATGGCCGACGAAAGTTTAGTTAGCTACGCAAAAGATTTGGCCAAAGAGCTCGAAGCCAAAAACATCCGCGTGTTCGTAGACGACCGCGACGATGAACGCATGGGCTTTAAAATCAACAAGTGGGAAGTAAAAGGCGTGCCAATCCGCCTGGAGGTCGGCAAAAGGGAAGTCGAAGGCGCGCAGGTGACCGCCGTACGCCGCTGGGACGGCCAAAAAGAAGCCCTGAGCCGCGACGAATTTGTAGCCAGCGCCCAAAAACGGCTCGACGAAATCCAAAAAACGATGTTTGAAGCATCTAAAAAACTAACCCACGACCGCACCCGCACAGCCGAAAATTACGCAGAATTTAAAGCCGCAATGGCCGAAAATGAAAAAGGCTTCATCGAAGTGTTTTGGAACGACGACCCAGAGGTCGAAGCCAAAATAAAAGAAGAAACAAAAGCCACCAGCCGCTGCCGGATCGGCGAGGGCAAAGGCGTCGACTTTTACACTGGTAAGCCAGCCACCCACAAGTGGATTTTCGCACAATCGTACTAAGCGCAACCGATTTGCAAAATTAACCAACTAAGCGTAATATATGTATCTTATGTGTCGTTTTTTGCACACATCCCCGCAACTTGCTATACTGCGTTGCAGAGTTCGGGAAGTAGCTGCAAAAACGGCCAGACAAGCTACAACCGACCCCTGTTATATACACGCACTATATCCATTTACGTAACGAAAGAAAGCATATGAAAAAAGCATACCAGCTGACTGCAGCCGGCAAATTAGAACTAGAAAAAGAACTCGACGAGCTTAAATCTCGCCGCGGTCAGATCGCGCAAAAAATTGCCGACGCCCGCGACTACGGTGATTTAAGCGAAAACGCCGAATATTCCGAAGCGCGCAACGAACAAGCGCAGGTTGAAAGCCGCATTGCCGAAATCGAAGACATCCTGCAAAACGCCAGCCTTATTACCGCCAGCGGCAAAAAGAACGCCGTGGGATTGGGCGTTAAAGTTGATTTACACCATTCCGAGACCAAAAAGAAGGTCAGTTACACCATTGTGGGTTCAGTCGAAGCCGATCCTTTAGAGGGCAAAATCAGCGATGAATCCCCAATTGGCCAGGCCCTTATGGGCAAAAAAGTGGGCGACAAAGTGAGTATCGTAACCCCAAGCGGAAGCGTGGGCTACGAGATCGCAGCAATTAGTTAACTAGCCGAAGTTTCATAAGTAACAAAAGGCCCCTTTTAGGGGCTTTTTGTTTATTTGCGAAAGTTATTGTTTTAATGCAAAAAAAGTAGCTCTAATCAAAAAACACCCCGCGGGGTGTGGTGCCGGGAGGTGTGGGGGTCTTACGTCCACACCTCCCGTTTCGGCGCCGCTACTTAAAGCGGATGTCGAGCTCGGTGCCCGACGCGGCTGCTGCGGCGAGCAGGCTCGCCAGGTCGCGGTGCTCGCCAATGTGCTTGCGGGCAGCCACCATGGCAGGAGAGTCGCCGGCGAAGCGGTCGCACAGCACCTCGATGAGCTGCGTGACCTTGGCTTCGGCCGCTGTGCGCTGCTCGGCGAACAGTCTGTCGGCCTCGCGCTGCGCCAGTCTGGCCGCAATTTCGACCGCCGTGTTGAGGTTGTGGGCGACGAACACCCGACCTCGTATGTCGAGCTGGCGGTAGACGCAGCGGCCAACCACCTGATCGGCTCGGTCAAGCCGTTCGCCCAGGGGTGGCGCGTCGGCCAGGGGCGTCAGGGCGAACGTCAGGCCAACACGGGCAGTGTCCGCCAGCACGTCGTCGACATCCCGCACGGTCAGCGGCACCTCGCTCGCCGCGCTCAGCTCTTCCACGTTCGCCGCGAGGGCACGCAACACGTCGCGCCCGCCATTCTTCCAGTCGCCCCGCAGTTGCAGGAGCTCACGGTTTTGGGCGAGGAGCGTCAGCGCTGCCTCTCGGATCGTTTCGCGGAATTCATTCTCACGTACGATCGTCATTCGATCTCCTGTCATGCCTTGAGGACGGGTATCGGGCATATTTTATAATAAAATTAGTCTTTAATCAACTTTGAGGGGATGGGCAAATGCATGCAATTGTTTTATAATAGGCGCAAGGGTTCAAATCCAGGAGAGGATGTTCCGTGACCTACATCCAGATGTTCACAAGCGACGGCGAGCTGGCGGCTCAAGACGTAGCCAGTTCGCTCGCCGAGTTCTACCGTCGCTACACGGCCAACCCGAATGCGTTCGCCGACGTCGCGGTGTACGAACTGATGACATCCATCGACATCAGGTTGATCAACGGTTCGCTCCGTGGCTTCCGCGTCTACGACGACGGCACCACCACCGACCTGAACGGCGTCGAGCTTCAGGTCTCCGCGCCCACGGCCATCGGGCTGCTCAACCGCTACAACCAGGTGTTCGGCTTTAATGTCAAGTTCGAGGAGCCGCCGGCCGAGGCCGAGCAGTCCGCTGACGTCGACGAGCCCGCCCCGGGCGACCACGCAGATGACCCGTCCGGCATCAACTAGGTCGGATGCCTGAAAACCCCACCCTTCCGGCGCACCACCCGCGCCGGAAGGGTACCCTTCGCCCCAGTCGTATGCTACTATTAAACAGATATGGCAACACTCAAAGAACTCCGCGACGAACGACTGCGCAAACTAGACGAGCTTACAAAACTGGGCGTTAACGCCTACCCGGCTAAAGCCGAGCGCACGCACACGCTGCTTGCAATTACCGAACAGTTTTCTGAGCTCGAGGGCAAAAAGGCCACGGTGGTTGGCCGCATCACCAACATCCGCAAGTTTGGCAAAATCGCCTTTGTTGTGCTGCGCGACGCCAGCGGCAGTTTGCAGCTTTTTTTGGGTGCCGATAATGTGGCAAAATTGGACGCTGCGCACAGCCAGCTGGGTTTTGACCAATTGCCGCTTTTAGATTCTGGCGATTTTATAGAGGCGCACGGCACAGTGGTTAAAACTCAAACCGGCGAAATTAGCGTCGATGTTAAGACGCTGCGGCTGCTTACAAAGTCGCTCCGCGCGCTGCCCACCGCCCACGACGGCTTTAGTAACAAAGAAGAACGCCTGCGCCGCCGCTACGTCGACACCAATGTTAACCGCGACGTCTACGAGCGCTTTTTGCGCCGCAGCGCGTTTTGGCAGGCCACGCGGCAGTTTTTGGAAAGCGAGGGGTTTGTCGAAATCAACACGCCGGTGCTCGAAAACACCACCGGCGGCGCCGACGCCAACCCCTTTGTCACGCACATGGACGCTTTGGGGCAGGATTTTTACCTGCGTATCAGCCACGAACTGCCGCTCAAACGGCTGCTGGTTGGCGGGTACGAAAAGGTGTTCGACATTGGCCCGCGGTTTAGGAACGAAAACTATTCCGACGAACACCTGCCCGAACACCTAGCCATGGAATGGTACTGGGCCTACGCCGACTGGCAAATGGGCATGAAGCTGACCGAGCGGCTTATTCGCCGTATTGCCGACCAAACCTGGGGCAAACGGCAGTTCAAACTGGGCGACGCCGAAGTAGATTTGGGCAAAGACGGCGAAGACTGGCCGCGCATTAGTTTTGTTGACGTTATAAAAGAGCATTACGGGCTTGATGTGTTTACCTGCACGCTCGACGACGTAAAAGCGCAGCTCAAAAAGCATAATATTGAGGTAGAGAAGACCGAAAATAGGTCGCGTGGGATAGATAAGTTGTGGAAGAAAATCCGCACCACAATCGCCGGCCCAGCATTTTTGGTCGACATCCCCACCTTTTTGCAGCCGCTGGCTAAAACGCAGGCTGGCAAGCCCGAGCTGACCGAGCAGTTTAATTTGTTGCTTGGCGGTTCGGAACTTTGTAAAGCTTACAGCGAGCTGAACGACCCAATCGACCAGCTAAACAGATTTAAAGAACAACAAGCCATGCGCGACGCCGGCGACGACGAGGCCATGATGCTCGACATCGACTACGTCGAAGCGCTGGAATACGCCATGCCCCCAGCCTGCGGGTTTGGTTTTAGCGAACGCGTTTTTTGGCAGCTCGAGGGCGTCACCGCGCGCGAAGGCGTGATCTTCCCGCAGCTGCGGCGCGAGATTGATGAAGTCACCAAAACAATTTACCCGGATGTAAAGTTGGACATGCCAAGCCCAAAAGCGTAACCCCTGCCGAGCTGCCAGAATCGGCCGCCGAGCAGGGAACACGCAAG
The DNA here is from genome assembly GCA_964436805.1 of uncultured Candidatus Saccharibacteria bacterium. Taxonomy (GTDB): domain Bacteria; phylum Patescibacteriota; class Saccharimonadia; order Saccharimonadales; family EFPC-124; genus EFPC-124. The sequence goes on along the minus strand of CAYTEG010000010.1, from coordinate 11,394 downwards.
TTGTATTTAGACGACTACACGCTTTTGGCTTGTGACGCAAAAGTGGTGGCCGTTGATGATTTAGGCGAAGGTTCGCTGCGGTTAACCCTCGACCAAACCTGCCTATACCCCGGTGGCGGCGGGCAGGACTTTGACCTTGGTTTGGTGACGTGGGACGGCGGAAAATTAGTGCTGGCCGAGGTGAGCAAAGATAAAGAAGGTGTTGTCGCGCACGACGGCACGCTTGAAGGTGCCGCGCCAAAGGTGGGCGAGAAGGTGCATGTGGCCGTAGACGCCGAGCGCCGCCAGTTAAACTCGCGCCTGCACTGCGCCGGGCATTTAATAGACTACGCGCTGCAAAAATTAAAGCCAGATTGGCACGCCGGCAAAGGCGCGCATTACCCGGGCCGGTGTTATGTAGAATATTCGGGCGAGTTTAACGCCGAAGAAGCCGAAGAACTAGCGCACAAAATCGAAGGCATCTTAGCCGACGTCGCCGCGCGCGGTGGCGAGATTAAACCCGGCCGCGTGCCAAGTGCCGAGGCGCACAAATACAGCGCCTACTTGCCACAATTTATTTTGGACAGTTACAGAAACGTGCATGTTACGTCCTACCCCGACAACTTCCACGTCTGCTGCGGCGGCACGCACCTAACCGACACCTCGCAATTGGGTGAAGTAAAAATCACGAAGATCAAGAAAAAAGGCCCCGCAATCCGGGTTAGTTATGAGCTCACCAATTAGTTTAATAGATCTTGCGCGATTCACCTTAGAGTCGAGCCAAGGGGGTACGCTCCACAAGCGCGAGACCTCACGAGTTGAGTTTAAACAGACATTCCATGCCCAGACCTCATCACTTGTCGCTTATATAAAAACGCTCGCTTCTTTTGCAAATAACTCCGGGGGAATTATTATATTTGGTGTTGGCGATAGACCACGCACCCTGGTTGGCATCGATAAGGCTGCATTTGATGGTTTTGAGCCAACAATTTTAGAGCAACTGGCAATATCATATTTTTCACCTAGGCTTGACTGGTTCATAGATAGCATTGAGTATGACGGTAAGTTTTTCGGTATAATCGGCGTCAGCACGGTACCTGAGAAACCTCATCTGTGTGTCAACACTTATAGGGACGAAGTTCGAGAGGGTATGATTTATTATCGCTACAATGGAAATAACAAGCCAATTAGGTACGGGGAGTTTTTTTCGATTATTGAGAGTGTCAAGGATGGTGTGCGCCAAAAAATTTTCTCTCAGATTAACCGAATGGAGATTGCAGGACCTGACAACACGGCAGTACTGGATATGAGTACCGGGAAGATTTCTGGCTCAAGCGGGGCACTTTTCGTAGACCGGGATTTATTAAGCCAAGTAGCTATAATTAATAGTGGTAACTTTAAGGAAAACGGCAAACCCGCTCTTAAGCTTATTGGCGAGGTGCAGCCGGTCGAAGTCCGATTAACCGATAACCCTAACGCACCTCAAGTACAAGTGTCTGATACTGAGTTCCATAATATCTATCCATTGACGCATGCCGATGTTATTGCTGGTGTTAAGAATTTAGTGGACGGGGTTAAAATCGATAAGACTTTTAACAACATAAAAGATGAGCTGCGACGTAACGCAAAATTTGCGGGCCGTCGCACGCTCAATCCTGCAAAACCAAATAGTTTGGGACAGTGGTTTTATTCACCTCATTTTGTTGAGGAGATGGCAAATCTTTTGACCGCTAACACGATCAATGAGGGCTAGAGCCGAGCCTGGGGCGCCACCCCCCAGGCCCGTTATTTCAGAGAGCGGTCATCTCACGGTCACGCACGGCTCCGGCCCGACCGGTTGGTCGAACTCCATGAACTTGGTGCAGACGCGTGAGCCGGACGGAACCCATCGCTTGACGTCGATGTACGCTCTGGCGGTCACGTACACGCAGTCATAGCGTGCCGTGTAGCCGAGGCCGACGGCGCCTCCCCATGGCGGGATGTAGTACGCCCAGGCGCTCGACCGGCAGATCTCCGGCGGCGCGACTTTGGTGCGGTTCGACCACACATGGTCAACCCAGGTGCCGCTGCCAGCGACGTAAGTGCAGACGTAGCCGCCGCCAGAGGCGAAGCCACAGCTACTGGCGTCGGCGTGCGCAGCGGTCGGAGTGACGAGCGCACCGAAGAGAGCCACGATGGCGACAATCGCCATGGCAGCCGCTCTTTGGAGTGGTCGTCTCCGGCGGTTGGCCGGTGCGGTCTCCAGTTGTTGCATGGATTTCCTAACTCTCGAAGTAGCCTCGCCGGGCGGCGAGACGGCTACGGTCGTAGCTGCTATATAAGCTAACTAATGTTCCCTCGGGTTACAAGGCTTTTCGTAAAATTTATTAAAAATTGCTATTGCCGAGGCAACTTAGTGTATACTCCCTTTGCAGTCTAAAAAATAGAGGGCGATATGGACATCTTTGGTATTAATCCAACCGAAATAGCAATGGCAGTTATCCTGGCCTTCGGCGTTTGGGTACACGTAACTGTGCTGCGAATGCTCTGGAATCGGCCAGGAGTAACCGAAATAAAATTAGCGTGGTCTGCGGCAATAATTTGCATGCCGTTTTTAGGTGCGTTTTTGTACTGGTGGTTTGTAATTGAAGCTCGCGTCGAAAAGTAAAGCTATGGCCATAACTTTCGTGTACGTAAAAGGCAACAAAAAAATAATCAAGAGGGCTGGCAAAGCAATTCGCGCCGGCTCTTTCTTCGCTTGCCAAAAAATAAATAGATCGCTCTGTCAGAATCAAAAACTAAAAGTATCCCGCAACATCTCAACGAAATCTTTCGCCTTCGCGCCGCGTGCCAGTGAATAGCCGGCAATAAGAACGCCGACGCCAAATGCTACAAGCGCCAGCCATTCCCAGGAAGTATTGACAGTGTAGTAAATACCGACGGCAATCATGCCGACGCCACATGCGGCGGCAATGCTTCCGGCGACTGCTTTAAAGATTTTTTTCATCGACTATATTGTGCGAAACGTTGCTTGTTTTTGCAATGCCTAGCTTTCCCGCACCACGACAATACTACACTCCGTAACCAACGCCGCCACCGCCCCAACAGCCGCCAGCACCGGCGCCAAAACAATCCCCACCACACCAACAGTCAGCGGGATTTCGATAAACACTTTGCCGTTTTTGTCTTTAATAATTATCCGGCGCACGTTGCCTTCTTTTATAAGTTGCTTCACTTTGGCGATCAGCTCGTCGCCGCTTACTTTAAATTCTTCTTGTTGTTCTGCCATGCTTTTATTGTACAACAGGTTATATGGAACGCGCCCACGCTGGGGTCTTCCCGGCGTGGGCGCTTTGGGCGGTGGGTTACTGGTCTCGCATAGCCCGGAGCGCGTCCATGATCTGGACGGGGTTGGGGCCGGCGGCTCCCAGCTCCTCCCAGGACTTTGTGACGTGCTTGGGCTCGAACGAGTCCATCCGGCCGATGGCGTCCAGCAGGCTGTTGAGCATCAGCAGAGCGTAGGGGAACGTGGGCTGTTTGAGCAGCACCACAACCTCGCTATCGTCGTTCTCGATCGTGACGTCGCCCGAGCCTATGCCTTGTGAGCGTCCAGCGAACTGTTCGGCGATCGTGCGTGCCGCCGGACGACACAGCTGCGGCGCGTCAGCGAAGTCAAAGCTCAGGGCAATAACGTTGCCACCCTTGGTCACCTTAAGGACGGTGACTTCGGGCAGCTCCTGTGCTGCATGTACCATAACGACTCCCTCATCTCGTGACATATGTATTATGATGTAAAAATTGCTTTAGTCAACCTGTTGTATAGTAATGGTATGGATGTAAACGATGTTAGCTACGCGGCGGGCCGCCTGCTCGCGCCAGTAATTATTGTGTTTGCTATTGTCTATATTTGGCAGCGCACCAGCAAAAAGCGCAAACTCACTAAAAAAGAACTTATAAAACTCGCAATTATTGCGGTTGGGATTGGTTTGCTGCTTACGGTGCTGATGGCTGTTAACAGGGTTGCGCAGTCGTTGTAGGTAGGGGCGGGGGCGAAAACCCCCACCCGCTACTCGCCGAATGAGACGGTGATGTCGATCTGCCCGCCCAAGATGGTGGCGATAGTCCAACACCGCTCTATGGTTGGGTTGAGCCGCAGAAAATGCAGCGCGAGGCTGCGGGCATTTGGGTCGACGCCCGGCGCCTCGGCCGCTTCGAGCAACTGGGCAAATATGGCTTCGACGCGCTGTTTCGCTGCCTTGGCGCCATCTTTGCTGAGCTGCGTGCGCGCCTGGCTGCCACCGGAGTGCGCTACAAAGTTGCGCCATGCCGGGGGCTCCACCAACGCGCAGCGCACAAACTGGAGCCCCATACGCCGGTAGGCAAACCTGCCAACGATCGCGTTGCGGCAGGCATCTGGGTCGGCCTTGTCGATGTGCCAGCCCACGGGCGCGACCACCATGACTCCCGCAGTAATCGGGTGGATGAGCCTGCCGTCGATCGAGTGCAGCGTGAACCGCCCGTTACTGCGGTCGAGCAGCGTCTCGCCTACCAAAAAATCGAGATCAGTGCCGCTTACCACACGTAACTTTTCTTGGTCGGGCAGGTCGCTTGCGGCCAGCATGGCGTCGACGAGCGCGATGATCGTGTTTTGTACTCCCGTCGGAAGCGTGTAAAGGGTCATGACGCTCCAATCTCATCTAGCGTAATTTAATCATAAAAGGTTTTGCGGTGTGCAGCAAGTTAAGCGCGCCGGGCAGCAGCCTGCTACAATACATATATATGACAATTTACTACACTGACGGCTCGGCGGTTCCAAACCCGGGCGACGGCGGTTTTGCCGTTATAAAAAACATGCAGGTTTGCACGCTGGGCGGCGAACCAAATACCACAAACATCCGCATGGAAGGCTTTGCAATTATTGCGGCATTAAAAGACGCGGCTGGCGAAAAATGCCACATTTATACCGATAGCGAATTTTGGATTAACGTCATCACCAAATGGTCAATCGGCTGGGAAGCAAAAGGCTGGAAAAAAAGCGGCGGCGAAATCAAAAACCTCGACATCGTAAAAGAGGTGTGCCCGCTGTACCGCGAAAGCAAGGCCGAACTTATTTGGGTGCGCGGCCATAACAACGACCCGGGCAACGAAATGGCCGACGAATGGGCAAACAAAGCGCGCGTGCAGTTTGCGAAACGATAGTATATACATTTTTAAATAATCTGATATAATATACCCGTCGCTGCGTGCATCGTGCACGTGTGACGTGACCCGGGAGGTAACCCCAATGAAGCGTGGAATCGCGCTCGCCGCCGTCGCCGTGGTGGCGGCACTGGCTCTGACCGCCTGCAGGGGCAACGACGACAAGTCGGGTGGCTCTGACGGCAAGGTCAACCCCGCGCCCTCGGCGGTCGCTTCGATCATGAACCGCTAAGACAACCCGGCCGCCGCATCGCGGGAGTGACATCGGCGCAACGCGTCAATCCACTCCCTGGGGGAAACGCAACATCTTCCCCCAACCGGAGCCAGTACACCACGTACTGGCTCCGGCCCTCACCAAAATGGTATAATAGTGCTACAAGTACGAAAGCACTATTTTTTTATGCAAACAATCAGCGACGACGAATTTGCCAAACTCGCCGGCCAGGCGCTCGACAGCCTGCCCGACAAATTTTTAAAATACGTGCGCAACGTGGCGATTGTGTACGCCGACGAACCCACGCCCGAACAGCGCGTCAAACTAAAGTTGCGCGACGACCAAACATTGTTTGGGTTGTACGAAGGCATTCCTCAAACCCAGCGCGGCGGCAACTATAATATGGTGTTGCCCGATAAAATTACGGTGTTTAAACTGCCACTTTTTTACGCCAGTCACGACGAGGCGAGCTTGCGGGCTAATATTCGCCACACCTTGTGGCACGAAATCGCGCATCATTTTGGTTTAGGCCACGACCGCATTACCGAACTTGAAGACCGTCATTAAAAGTGGAACACCGCCGCCCCACGAGGGAACGGCGGTGTAGTAGGGGATGGTCAGCTGAAGCAGGCAGCGATCACGATCCCCACTCCCCACAGTGCCAGGCCGATGCTGAAGGCCGCCGACTGCGGCATGGTGAAAACGGTGTCGCTCGGCGCCTGCACCCAGCTTTGGTACATCGGGCGCACGGCGCCGTAGCTGTTGACGACGATGCGGTCGACGAGCGGGTAGCGCCGGTGCCGGCTGTCTTCGCCGCCCGGCCACGACTGCACCTTGCGGCGCAGCAGCGTGTAGCCCATGAAGGGCAGGCTGAGCACGATGAACGCAGTCGACATGTACGGCCAGATCGCGGTGTGGTCGCCTCGCAGCTCCGAGATCGCCACCGTCACTGTTATCGCCGAGATCGCCAGTGTCACCACGCACGCCATACGGTACAACAGCAACAGCCGCCGAATCTTCTGCGGAGCCTCGCTGAGTGCCCGCCAGGTGGTGCCGCCAGTCATGCTGACTCCTTGTATCATCCAGCCACTGGGGTAGTGGCCGGTTCGTAAATATTATGACATTATAATTAGTAAAGTTCAATACTTTGGATCGGCCGTACAAGTTGTATACTAAGCTCATGGCAGACTTTTTTATTATGATCGCCCGGTTTTTTGCAGCATTATGGCGCAGTATTAAGCGCGAACCCGCCGCCCGCGCCGTGTTTATTTTTGTGATCGTCATTTTATTAAGCGGCACCATCTTTTTTGTCGAAGTCGAGCATTGGGATTGGGTAAATGCACTGTATTACTGCGTGCTTACGCTGGCGACCGTTGGCACCGGCGACTTTACTCCCCAAACGCAGATTGGCAAAATTTTTACGATTATCTACATTTTTATGGGTATCGGCGCCTTTTTGGCCGCCGCGCGCATTATTGCCACCCATGCTTTGGCGCAGGCGAGCGAGTCGCCGTTTAAAAAAATCCGCGACAAATTTACCGCTAAAAAATAGTTGTAACATACGCATTTTGTTGTATGATTATTTAGTTTGGGTAAGCTGGGTTTAGGTTTGAGGGTGAAGATGGAGGGAACAATGTCAGAGGGCAACAACGCCGGCCATCTGGGCGGTGCCGACGGGTCGGCAAGCGTCAGCGCCAGCGCGGTGTACACCGAAGTGGTGCGCGCCTGCCGCTTTATGGCCGCGCTTAACCTGCTGGCCGCGCTGCTGGCGTACACCTACCTGATCCAAAAGCCGATGGCGTCGATGCCGGACTTCGAGCCGTCATCGGTGGTTTTGGCGACCGTCTCGCTCAACCTGCTATGCGTGGTCGTCGGCGTGATGTGGCCGGTGATCCACCCCCGCGTTGGCTGGCAGCCGCTGAAGTTCAGGGTTCTGCTCGGGGCGCAGGCTGCCCTGATGACGGCCGGCATATTCGGGTTCATATTCAGCGGCGTCTGACTCCGCCAACACAATTGCCCGCTCTGCTTACCGCCGAATGGTGGGGCAGAGCGGGCAGCAACACAGCATGAAAACGCGGGCTCTTTTGGTAAGAGCCCGCTTTGTTTTACCAGGGTGGCGCCACCCGCACGTCGCCTGCCGCTAGGCGTGTCCAGCGGGGGGCGCCAATATTCCACGTCGGTAAAGCGCATGGGCGCACGTAGAATACTGCAAAGGCGTAGGCGGCGATAACCCACGAGGCAGTTGCAGCCCTGGTTCCCGGGATTCCGTCCTAAGAAGGCAAAAGACGGGCCGCGGGTACTACCGGTAAAGATAGTGAGACCGCCGCAGCGTGCCCCCCTGCTTGGAATGCCGTCGACTTTCGATCGACAACTAGACCATGAGTCTCGGGGGCATCGATGAGGACGAGGAAGGGTTTTGCGCTGCCTTCTAAGTACTCGTCGCGCTACGGCGGCCGTTTTACCGGGTGTAGTAGTGCTCACCCGATCACCTAAAAAGCGGGCAGGGCTTGTTAGGCAATCAGGCGAACCTTTTTATTATTGCGCAGCGTTTTTTGGCGCGCAAATAAAGACACAGCACGTGCGTATATTTTGGGTGCGCTATAATAAAACATATGAAAAACACGATGTTAGAGACGGCGCAGGCGAGCATCCGCGAGGCGGCAAAGGCGCTGGGTTACGACGAAACAACGATCGACGCGATCCTCGAAATCGAAGCCGAACACGCTTTTGAAGTGACGGCTGGGGGCAAAAAGTACCCGGCGTACCGTATTCAGCATAATAGCAAGTTGGGGCCGTATAAGGGTGGGATTCGGTTTCACCCCGATGTGTCGCTCGACGAAGTGCGGGCGCTGGCCACACTTATGACCATCAAAACCGCCGCCGTTGGCTTGCCGCTTGGTGGTGGCAAGGGCGGGGTTGCGGTTGATGTAAGCAAGCTGAGCCGCGCTGAGCTCGAAGAACTTTCGCGGGCATACGCGCGCCATTTGGCGCCGCATATTGGCTCGGCTAAAGATATTCCGGCGCCCGATGTTAACACTAACGCCCAAATTATGGACTGGATGGGCGACGAACTCGAAAAGCAACTCGGCCGTGCAGACCGCGGGGCGTTTACCGGTAAATCGATGGCCAACGGCGGTAGCGCCGGGCGCGAAGCAGCAACCGGCCGCGGCGGCGTGATTGTTTTGGGCGAATATTTAAAAACAAAAGGCCTGGCCGACAAACCGCTGACCGTTGCGATGCAGGGTTTTGGCAATGTCGGCTACTTTTTTGCCCAGGTTTTGCAGCAGATGTACCCAAACATCCGGTTGATCGCCATTGCCAACAGCAAGCATACCTGGCTTAAAAGCGACGGCATTACCGTTGGAGATAAAATAGCGCGCCCCGAAAACCTTAGCGATTTACAAGGGGTGAGCACTCTGCCAAAAGACGCCATTATTGGCGTTAAGGCCGATATTTTGGTGCTGGCCGCGCTCGAAAACGCAGTAAACGGCGTCAACATGCAAGAGGTAAAAGCCAGCACAATCGTCGAGCTTGCCAACGGCCCGGTCACGCACGACGCCGAAACGTATTTGCTTGGCAAAAATATTGCGATTTTGCCCGACGTTGTGGCTAATGCTGGCGGCGTGATTGTGTCGTGTTTAGAATGGCAGCAAAACGTGCGCGGCGAAACCTGGAGCGAAACCGCAGTAAACGAAATGCTGTCGGCCACCTTAATGCGCGCCGCCCACTCCATGATCCAATATGCCGCCGACCACAAACGCAGCTTAAAACAAGCGGCCGTCGAGCTCGCCCTAATGCGCCTACGCATGGATAAAAAGCGTGGCACTGCTTAAAAAGCTCAACAACTGGTGGCTAGCCTACGAATACAAGCACACGACGCTCGCGATTTTGGCGATTATATTGTTTGTGTTTGCTTTTGACAGCGCGCTGCTTGTGGCGGCTTTGCGTTCGCTCGACCAGTTAGGCTATGCCAGCGGTTTTATTGCCGGCGCGTTTTCGGTGTCGTTTTTTACAGCCGCGCCGGCGTTGGTGCTGCTGGTTGAGCTTTCGCAGCACCTCGATATGCTCACGTTGGCTTTTTTGGTCGCGCTTGGCGCCGCGGTTGGCGACTGGCTGATGCTCAAATTTTTTGAGGAACGCATTTTTGCCGAGCTGACGCCGCTGGCCAAAAAATTGCATGTGCACCACGTAATCCGCAAGTTAAGCCGGCCTTCGACGCGCTGGATTGTGGCGCTCATTGGCGCACTTATTATTAGCACGCCGCTGCCCGACGAAATCGGTTTGGCGCTGATGGGCATTTCGCGCTACAATCGGTTTGTAATATTGGCGATCTGTTTTGTATTAAATATGGCTGGCGCTTTGGTCGTAATATCGGCGGCGCAGGCCTGGTGGTAACATTATGACGACACAAAAAGCATTACTGGCAGCCGGCTGTTTTTGGGGAGTACAGGCTTATTTCGACCAAGTCCCCGGAGTGGTAAGCACCACCGTTGGCTACACCGGCGGCCACGTCGCCAACCCAACCTACGAACAAGTGTGCATGCACACCACTGGCCACGCCGAAGCCACCGAAGTCACCTTTAACCCCGAGGTCATAAGTTACGCCGACATTTTGCGCCAATTTTTTAGGATGCACGACCCAACGCAGGTCGGCGGCCAGGGCCCCGATATGGGCGACAGCTACCGCTCGGCAATTTTTTACTTCGACGACACCCAAAAAACCGAGGCCGAAAAGGTAAAAACCGCAGCCCAGGCCGGGTTTAAAAAACCAATCACCACCGAAATCACCAAAGCCAGCCCGTATTATTTGGCCGAAGATTATCATCAGAAATTCTTCCAAAAAACAGGCATTGGCGCCTGCCACGTACCGTACGCGCCGCTGGGCAAGCAATAAACATACGCCGCGCGCCAGTTTAAGGTATAATACCAGCATGTTAGACATAAGATACATCCGCGACAACGCCGACGAAGTGCAAAAAAAAGCCAAGCAAAAAGGCTATGACGTTGATGTTTCGAGTTTGCTTAAACTTGACGATTCGCGCCGCGAACTTTTGGCCAAAGCCGATGGCCTGCGGCAAAAACGCAACGCTGTCGCCGACGCCGTAAAAGCGGGCAAGCCGAGCGCCGAGCAAATCGAAGAAGGCAAAAAGCTTAAAACCGAACTCGCCGAGGTCGAAGACCACCTGCGCATCGCCGACGAAGAATTTTTGGCCGCGCTTAAAAAAGTGCCGAACATGCCGCTACCACACGTACCGGTTGGCGCCAGCGAAGACGACAACGTGGTAACAAAAACGGTGGGCGAGCCAACAAAATTCGACTTTGAGCCAAAAAACCACGCCCAAATCGAAGAGCAGCGCGGCTGGCTCGACAAAGAGCGCGCGGCAAAAATCGCCGGCAGCCGCTTTGCGTACCTAAAAGGCGATTTGGTGCGTTTGCAGTTTGCGCTCACCCAGTGGGTGATGGACGTTTTGACGAGCGAAGAAACACTTAAAAAAATTATCGACGACGCCGGGCTAAAACTCAGCGCCAAACCATTTGTGCCAATTATTCCGCCGGCTGTTATTAAAACCGAGCCGTACGAAGCTACCGCGCGGCTCAACCGCGAAGAAGTCACCTATAAGTTAGAGCAAGACGATTTGTGGCTCAACGCCAGCGCCGAGCACAGTTTGGCGCCGATGTACTGGCAAGAAATCGTGCCTGAAGCCGACTTGCCAATCCGCTACCTGGGCTACAGCACGTCGTTTCGGCGCGAAGCCGGCACGTACGGTAAAGACATGGAAGGCACGTTTAGGCTGCACCAGTTCGACAAGCTCGAGATGGAAACATTTAGCACGCCCGAAACAGGCCTTGAAGAGCACAAATTTATGGTCGCAATCCAGGAATATTTAATGCAGCAACTAAAATTGCCATACCAACTGCTGCAAAAATGCACGTTCGACATTGGCGGGCCAAACGCCGCCGGCGTCGACATTAACGCCTGGCTGCCCGGCCAAAACAAGTACCGCGAAACGCACACCGCCGAT
>CAYTEG010000009.1:0-19577 GCA_964436805.1 uncultured Candidatus Saccharibacteria bacterium | reverse complement strand
TATCCTTTACATATAACGTGGCTAACAAATGAAAATCGACCTACCTAAACTCAACTTCCATTTTCGCAACAAACCATTGCTCATCGGTGGTAAGGCCATGGAGTACTACGGCATCCGTAAAGCCGGCAACGACATCGACTTTGTCATAGCGGCTGGCGACCACAAGCGCTTGGTTGCGCAATATCCCGAACATATCAAAGACCACTTTGGTGACATCGGCGTCGTCGAATATGAATTCGAAATATGGAACACAATATGCACGTTCGATTACGAGCGCCTTAAGGTTGGGGCGATCGAAGAAGACGACTATTTAGTAATCTCCATCGAAAAACTGTTGATGCTCAAAGCAATCGCCATGAAGGCAAACCAAAAATATCGACGCGACGTAGAGCTTATTGCCGATTACATCCTCGACAAAGCGTATGGGAAACGCTAGCCCATGACATACTTCCTTAAAATTGGCCGCGGCCAAAAAATTTTCATAATAAGCTGCGTTTTGCTGTTTACCGCCTTTTCTTTTATGAGCTATCAGCAACACGAGCCGATACCTGCCCTTGGCTTTCTGGCCGGAGCGCTGACGATACTACTGTACGCTGCGCCCAAAGCAAACAGCTGGCTGTCGTTCGACCCTCACCAGCCGAGCCTTGTCATTAAAAATGGTTTCAGCGCGCCAATTACCATTCAGCCTTCTGATTGCGTGCAGCTTACGCAAACAAAGGGGAGGGCCATAACCGATAAGTTGCTCTACCGCGCTAACGGCCGTTCTAAAAGCATGGTTTTGTACAACAGCAACCACAAGGCAGACGTCGCCTGGGCTCAATACACTAAAAAGTGGCTGCAGGCCATAAAAACTGATGGTGTCAAAAAAAGCGATGTTCAGTTCGAACAAGTGCTAAACAGCCCCAACGAAAAGTACTTTAACGAGCACTACGGCAAGTCAAAACGGCGGTGATATGGATGAAGCGCATAAAGCTAAAGTCCTTGCATTTCTTGCCTCCCAAAAACTCGCGGTTATAGCAACGAGCGACCCTGTGCGCCCAACGCCAGAGTCTGCGCTTATCGCGTTTACTGAAGACTCAAGGCTCTGCCTTTATTTTCAGACCGGCAAACACACCAGAAAAGCCGCGAACTTAAAAGCTAACCCTCACGTTTCGCTGGTGGTTGGGCTGAGCCTAAACGACATGGCAACGGTTCAGTACGAAGGTAAAGCGTTGCAATTAACCAGCGCCGCCGACCTCGAGGTGTGCAAACAGCGGTTTATAGCTAAAAGCTCGCCGACAACTGCCGAATATTTTAATCACCCGACCGCGATCTTTTTCAAAGTAACACCTACATGGATCGGGTTTTCCGATTATTCCGGCTCACGCCCAGAGGTTATTGAGCTTACAGAGTTTAAATAACCACTTCCCGGCAACTCGCCTGCACAATCTCCAACCCCCAAGCTTCTTCGTTCGACAACCCTTCCGCCACCGTGAGCATCGCCATGACCACCCACGCCGATGTCACCACCAAAACCGCCTCGTAATTTTTTGTGCGCAGCTCGTCAATAAACCCGGCGACGCGTTTTTTAAGGTCTTCGATCGATTCGCTGCCATCAAGATGCGCCGTCCATTGGTTGTCGGCGGCGTCGAGGAACGCGCGGTACTCGGCAAACGGCCGGCCTTCAAAACCGCAGTACATATCGTTTAGGCGGGCATCGACCTGCACGGGCAACTTGTGGTACTGGTTTACGATTGCCGCGGTTTGCTGCGTGCGTTTTAACTGCGAAACAAAAATGTGGTCGAGCGGCGTATTTTTAAGCTCATCGGCCAAAGTTTGCGCCTGCCTAAGCCCAGCAGCGGTTAAATGCACGTCAACCGCTGGGTCTTCGTTGCAAAGGTGTTGGTCGTTGTAGTTGGTCACGCCGTGGCGCGCAAGGTAGAGTTTCATCCTTTTATAATACCGTATGGCCACCGCGCATTGTATTTTTTACCATTTTATGATATAAAGTTGTTTGTACTGCAAGACAGTTATGCGCTAACGTGCGCATGTACCAGGAGGTTCGCATGACCGAGACCTACCAGTTCGTCGGGCGCATCATCCGTCCCGTCAGCAACGGGTTCACCCACTCTGACGTGACGCTGATCGCCGCCGTGTCGGGCCGCATGAGCTGCTTCGTCCGCAACCTGCAGACGGGCGAGCTGCTGCTCCCGGTGCCGGAGGCTGCGAACGTCGAGCTGACGGCCGAGAACCACACCGCGATGATGGCTGGCTTCCCGGCGCGCCTGGGCAACCAGGCCGGCGAGTTGCTGAACATCTTCACGGAGTGCGGCATCGTCGACATGGCTCAGATGCCGCCGGCGATCGGCATGCTGGAGGCTGGCGCCAACAGCAACGTCGTGATCGACGGCCTGCGGCTGCCGGGCTGGCAGAAGGCGCTGTTCGTGATGAGCGGCGGCGAGATCTGCCACGCCGGCTTGGGCTTCGACCGCATCGAGGTTGGCTACCGCCTGCCGGTGGACGCCGACGCCGGTACGCCGGAAGGTTCCACGCCCAAGGAGGTCGGAATCACCTTCGGCCCCGTCGTGCCGGTCGACCAGCCCGGGCCCAAGCCGTACGCGTTCGCGAGCGAGGCGTACTCGTTCGGCGCTATCCAGCTGGTGCCTCGCGAGGCGATGGCGGCGCTGCTCGCCAACGACGGAGTCAACCTCGACCCCAACGACGTGACCCAGTGGTCGCCGTTCTACCTGATCGACCACGGCCTGGCCTCGCGCCTGACCGACATCACGCTGGAAGGCGTCAGCCGGTAAGTAACAGGCAAATACAACTGTCAAGCGTCAGCCGCAGATGCTCCGTGTCACAACGGACGTCTGCGGCTGCTTGAATATTAGGGGGTATATATTTTGCAAGGCCGTTTATTTTACCGTATAGTAACTAAATGCTTGCGAGCGACATTGCCGCCCATGGCGTGGTGGCAAACTGGATACACAGAGAGCAAAACGGTGACCGGGTTATCATCGACCCGTTCACGAAAGCGCCACTAAGCGGCATGGCGGTTCCCGCCCTCATCCAATACGACTCCGAGTTGTACCGCGGCATTACGGCCTACCGCGACCTGTCTGTCGCCGTCGAACTGGCGTTGGGCGTTCACGTCGACGGCACCGACCTCAACGCCAAAGGCGACCCCGGCTGGTTCGAACGGGCTGTCCGCTCGCCCGACCTGGCAGCCTTTGCCTACGAGGGCGTGCATAGCTTGCCTTTTTGCGATGCGCGCCTGCGTCTCGACGGACACCTGCTGCGAACCGTCTTCCGGTTTGCGCCAAACGACCACACAAACCGCATCGCCCGCGCGCTTGCCGGCGCCAAAGCGGTTTCGGGGCCGTGCGAGCCGGCGATGTTCGACGCGGTGAAACCCATTATGCGCCGGCTTGACCGCGCGTTGGTGCGGTCGGTGGCGCCAAAGGTCGACCCCGAAGACCCCAAGGCGGTCGAAGCGCATCTCGATGCGTTTACGGTAAGCCAGTACCTGTGCGAGACCGTCATGGCCGCCAAGGCTGGGTTGCTTGTGCGGCGTGCGGCTTTGCGCCGGCCGCCAGCTACCCTGCGGTCGCCACTGCAGCTGTTGGTGCTGCTGAGCGCCGCGCATGCCTTCCAGGAGGTGCGGCTTACCACGCTCGGTGCGCGAGTGACCGTAAGGCGCCTGCCGCTGAGCGAAAAGGATCGCAATGCGTTCTACTCGCGGTTCTTGCCCGACGTTTCGCAGACCGGGCGGATCAGCGCCAGCTACACGGCCGAGCTGCTCAACAGGTAGCCAGCGCACCACCAGACGCCAAGGGACGGCGGCACCATTCCGTCCCAAAGCTCCACCTATATATTGACGAAACTAAATTTATGTTATATCGTGTCATAGTCATTCTCTAGTGATGGATGGATGTGGTACCGTGCCGCAACGGATATTGCGAGCGACGAT
This sequence comes from uncultured Candidatus Saccharibacteria bacterium, assembly GCA_964436805.1. Lineage (GTDB taxonomy): Bacteria > Patescibacteriota > Saccharimonadia > Saccharimonadales > EFPC-124 > EFPC-124. Next base: position 15,628 of record CAYTEG010000009.1, on the reverse strand, counting down.
CCGCGCCGTAGCGCGGTTCGTTATCGGCATGACGAACAAGGCGTATTGGGTGATTCTGGCGTACATCGTCAGCCGCGTGATCGCCGTGTTCGTCTTTTCGCACATCGAAGACTGGCGTCCGATCGACGCCTACTGGTGGGGCGAAGTTGCCTCGCTGACCATCGGTTACGGCGACCTCTCGCCCAACACCGACCTCGGACGGATGCTCGCCGGGCCCTTCCACTTCTTTTGGGTCTACTACTGTGGGTTGGCGATCGCCGGCCACCTGGTGAAGTGGCTGTTCCGCGACCGCAACGTCATGACGCACGGCGAGCAGGAGTGGCTGTTCCACGTCGTGACGATCGTGTTCAACTGGGTACGCTGGATGGTGATGGTGCTGGCGGCGATGGCCAAGAAGCTTGGCGTCGAAGTGCCGCCGATGCCGCACGCCCTGCCCGACGGAACGCCGATGGTCTGCCCCGACCAGGCGGCCGACACTACCGACGGCGACCTGCACGAAGAACGAGCGTCGACCACCCAAAACATCTAGAAGCGTGATGCAAGGCCTCTCCCGTCAGCGGGAAGAGGCCTTCGTCATTTACTTGACCCCTGCACGTTTTTACGGTTCACTATAAGCAGACGTACTTAAAACAAAAATGCAAAATCAACCTCAGTTCCAACCACCGCCGGTTATTAGTTATAGCGGCCCGCCACTGCGCAGTAATTTTTTTGCGCGCTTTTTTGGGTGGTTTTTGCGGTTGCCGACGTTCCTTAAAATCACCATTATTGCCGGGGGAGTGATGGCCACGGTGGGCATAGCGGTGGCGATTACGCCAGTGCCCACCAACACGGCAAGCGAACCGCCAACAACTGGCACCAAAACCCGGCCGGGCAATCAACCAAAGAAGGCGAAGCAACAGCCGAAACGCCGGCACCGGCTCCAGCTGCCGAACCACCGGCGACTCCGCCTGCGGCTCAAGCGCCAGCTGCTACAAATGGCGGCGGCTCCAGCGGTAGCGGCGGCACGCAAAACAGTGGCGGCGGGGGAGGCAGCACGCCAACCTGTGCGCTCCCAAATTATCCAAACGCCAGTTGTACGGGAGTACCGGCAGGCGTTTCGCTCGCCACCATAACCGGCGATGTTACGGTTACCACCGACGGCACGGTTATTGACGGTAAAAACATTACTGGCTGCTTAATTGTGCAGGCCGCCAACGTCACCATCCGCAATTCAAAAATTACCTGCACCAGCTTTTACGGCATCGCCAGCTACGCCGGCAGCGACGACGGCGGGTTGTTGGTCGAGGATGTCGAAATCGACTGCGACCACCACAACTCGACTGGCATAAGTTACCAGGGTTTAACGGCGCGGCGGGTGCATATTCATGGCTGCGAAAACGGCCTCGACATTTTAAGCGATGTAAGCCTCAGCGACAGCTACATCCACGACATTTACGAAGGGCTGAGCGGCCACGGCGATGGCATACAAGCTTCGGACGGCTCAAATGTTACGATTAACCACAACACCATTTACGGCGAAAGTACAACATCGGCTATTAACATCAACAACCATGTTGGCGGGCCGACGACAACAAACATGACCATTAGCAACAACTTGCTGGCGGGCGGCGCCTATACCTTATATTGCCCCATCGAGCCAAGCGTAAACTTTACGATTACCGGCAACCACTTTAGCACGATTTTTTACCCGACCGTCGGGGCGTTTGGACACTCAAGCGACTGCGCCGGCGAAATACAATCGGGTAATGTTATTCACGAAACCGGCCAACCTATTACGTTGCAATAAAAGCACTGTGCTTACCCCTCATGAAGGTGCTTCGCTATAGTATAGCTAGACGTGGCGCCGTTTGGCAGCCAACCGCACATGAAACGTCGACCCAGCGCCCGGCCGAGAAGTAACAGTAATAGTGCCCTTATGCAGTTCAACGATTTTTTTGACAAGGTACAACCCCAGGCCTGTGCCGCCGCGCTCTTCTGAAAGGGCGTTTGGAATCCGCGAAAACTTTTTAAATAACCTTGCGATATCTTTTTTATCGATACCAACACCCGAATCTTTAACGTAAACCTCGACCTCCTGGCCATGCAGGGTGGCGCCGATTTCAATCGTGCCGCCGTCGTGCGTGTATTTGCTGGCATTACTAAGCAGGTTGTCGAGCACCATTCTAAACCGCTCGGGGTCGAGCACAACATGCAATACGGGCGCCTCGATAATTTTAATTGACTGCTTGCGCGCCACAATGACACTGCGCAAATCGGCGGCGGCCTGCTGTATGAGGTTGTGCAGGTCGGTGGCAACCGGTTTTATAGTGAGCCGGCCAGATTCGAGCCGCGCAACATTAAGCAGGTCGTTAACAGTGGTGCGCTGCTGCTCGTTTGCGTCTCTAATTTCTTTTATAATCCTTTTTTGCTCGGTGTTAAGGGCGCCCGCAGTTCCGTCGGCCAGCAAATCTATTTGCCAATTAATGCCGGTTACCGGCGTTTGCAACTGGTGTGTCGCCAGCTGCAAAAATTCGTCTTTGGCACGGTCGACTTCGAGCGCTTTTAGCCGGCCAATAAGCATAGTTGTGGCAATGGCAAAAATCGCAATCGCCAAAACAACGGTAAAGGCAATAAAGCCTTGGTCGAGCCCCACATTAGTAAGCGCCGCCTGAGCTTCGACAACCGGTACCGTGACCAGCGCAACCCAACGGTGGCCTGGCAGCACTTCGAACGATTGGTATGCGGCGAGTTTATCGATACCGCCACCAACATACCGCACGCTACCTTCCATTGTTTTTTGGCCAGCCTGCAAAACAGCGTTTCTAAGGCCTTCACTAAAATAGGTTTTTGTCGTCGCGTCTTTAGTGACGTTTTTACCTATCAGGTCGGCTTCGGGATGGTACAAAATATCGCCATTGTCGTCGTACAGCGCCACAAACCCGCTTTTGGCGAAAGAAATATCTTTTAAAAATTTATCCCTTAGCTGAGTAAAGTAGATCGCACCGCCAAGAGTGCCGTCGAACGTACCATTTGCGGTAAAAACCGGCACGTGCAGCGCGGCGATGTAACTGTCGACGCCCGGCGGCTTAACCGCGCGCGACAAAACCGGCTTGTGGTTGGGGTCGTCAAAAATTTGCGGTATGTAGGCGCCAAGCAGCGCAGCTTTGGTGTTAACAAGTGCTTTGTTAAGCGAGCAGGCAAATATACCGGCAGCATTGACTCGTCCAAGGTTGCCCACTTTGCTTTCCATAATATTAAAGACTTCGGTGAGTTTGGTTGTGCAAGCCGGCTGTTGTGCCGATTTAACTTCGGGCATCGACGCCACGAGCAGCAGTTTTTCGCGCACCTCGCCAATGCTGTTTTGCAGGTTTTGCGCCACCTGGCCGGCGATAAGGTTTTCCTGCTCAACGTATTCCTGTAGCAAATTCTCGGCCAAAGAATGACGGATTTGAAGGTTTACGATAACGCCAACTGCAACTGCAAGCAGTGCAGCCGCCAATGTCACTGCGTATATCTTTGCGCGCCCACCCGCCAAAGCGTTAATCATAAGCATTATTATACATAAATTTGAGTAGGAGAGGAGCAAAAACAACACAGTGTATAGTTTAAGTGGCGGTGCGTATCGTGCTACAATGGGGGCACGTCCTCATGCGCATGACATATTATTGCGCGTTAAGCGAAAGTGTAATGAAAGCATTATCCTTGGCACGACCTCTTATTATAATGATTATCGGGCTCCCTGGCGCCGGCAAAAGTTATTTTGCTGAGCGCTTTTCTGACACCTTTAGCGCACCGCTGGTGTCGACCGACAAAATACAGTTTGAACTTTTTGACCCGCCAAAATTTACCCCGGCCGAGCAGGGTTTGGTAACCCGTTTGACCGAGCGCCAACTGGCCGAACTGGTAAAAACCCGCAGCAGCATTTTGGTCGACGGCATTTGTAATTCGCGCAAAGAACGGCTGCAGTTAGAGCGTTTTGCCGCGGCGCATAACTACGGCACGTTGCTGGTGTGGGTACAAACCGACGAACCAGCCGCCAAAACCCGCGCTACCACCCGCAACAACAAACGGCCGGGCGACCAATACAACACACGTCTGAGCGCCGAGCAATTTGCCAGCATAGCCAAACAACTCGACCAACCGGTAAAACAAGAAGACTACGTTGTGATTAGCGGCAAACACACCTACACCACCCAGGCGAAAATGGTGTTGCGCAAACTGGCGGCGCCGCGGGCCGAAAAGGCCGAAGCTGCGCACCAAAAAGAAACCGAGCAAACCCGCTCGCGCGCTGTCGCACCGCGCCAAGCAGCGCCTTTGCAAAGCCGCCGCAACGTTATTATTAGGTAAATCTGTGCAATCACTTATACAAGATGACGAATTTGGCGCCATCACCGTGCGGCGTTCAAAATTATCGCGCCAGGTTAAGTTAAAAATCGACCAACGCGGCACCATTGTTATTAGTATGCCAATGCGCGCGCCGCTTTTTTTGGCGAAATCGCTTTTGTCGCAGTCGCGGCCGCAGTTGCGCAACCATTTGGCGCAGGCAAAAACCGCCGAGGCCATGCTGCTGCACGGTGACCTTATTGGCAAATCGCACCGGCTTATTTTGGTGGAGGGTGCCGATTTTGGCTCGCGCTTAAACGGCGCCGAACTACACGTTACACTGCCGGTTGGCGTCGACCCGCAAGCCGCGCCAACGCAGCGCTACATAAAAGAGGCCGCGCTTAAGGCGCTCCGCACCCAATCGAAAGCCTATTTAACGCGCCGGCTCGAAGGTTTAGCCGCCCAATACAACTTTAGCTTTGCCAACATCCGCTTTAGCAACGCCGGCACACGTTGGGGCAGCTGCTCAACCACCGGCACGATTAGCCTTAACATTTGGCTTATGCAATTGCCGTTCGAGCTAATCGATTACGTGCTCATCCACGAGCTGTGCCACACCCGCAACATGAACCACTCCCCGCGCTTTTGGGCCAGCGTCGAAGCCATTTTGCCCGATTACAAAACCCGCCGCCGCGCGCTCAAAGCCGAACGCCCGTATTTGTAACCATAATGCTTGTGCCTGGTATATAATGGCTACAAGATGACCGAGCAAAAAGACACTTCTGGCCATTACGACAGTTTTTTGTTTGTGTTTCGCAATGCCGCGGCTTTTATGCCGCTGGTGATGATTCCGTTTGGCCTGCTGGTGCGCACCGATTTAGTCGACAGCCGCTTTTACACCAGCGACTTTATATTTGCGGCGCTCAGCATGTTGTACATCGCGGCGTCGCTGCTTATGTTTTGGTACTTGCGCCTTAAAAAAGCGTCGCCCGTCATCGACATCGCCTTTGCGGTGCTGTTTCATGTATTAACCCTTTGTTTTGTGCTATTTGTAAGCGGTTTTTTGAGTGCCTTTTTGTCGGTGTGGATTGTACTGATGATCAGCACCGACATGCGTTTTGGTACGCGCGGCTTTTTGGCGAGCTTTTTGGGCTTAGCGCTCGCTGGCGGTTTAAGCCTTGTCGTGCACCCCGAAACACCGGTGAGCGAAGAATTTGAGATCGCCCAGGGCATCGTAGTAGTCGGCGCAATTGGCTTTGTTATTGCCCGCATCCGCGCCATAACCGACCGCGAGCGCAAAGCCCTTGCCGCCACGCGCGAACAAGAAGCCTACCAGCGCGAGCGCCTGCTGGCACTGGTAAACAGCATGGGTGACGCCGTGGTGGCCACCGACCGCGCCGGGATTATACGCGTCTATAACTCGACGCTGCTGAGCCTGCTCGACACCAACCGCGACCTCAACGGGCAGCAAATCGACGAAGTACTGCAGTTGATAAACAGCGCCGGCGAACGCGTCAATATTATGGAAGACGCCATTAAACGCAGCGTCGTGTTTAGCCGCACCGACCTCGGCCTAAAAGCGCCAGCCGACGAACCGGTAAAACTGTACATTAACATCGCGCCCATCCAGCCCGGTTACCGCAGCCACGCCGAAAGCGGGTTTATCTTTATTTTGCGCGACATTACCAAAGAAAAAACACTCGAAGAAGAGCGCGACGAGTTTATTTCGGTCGTCAGCCACGAACTACGCACGCCAATCGCCATTGCCGAAGGCACGTTGTCGAACATTATGTTGCTGCAAGACCGCGGCGCATCGCCGGAAGTGCTTAAAAGCACGGCAAAATCGGCGCACGAACATATTTTGTACCTAGCAAAATTGGTAAACGACTTAAGCACGCTTTCGCGTGCCGAACGCGGTGTAGGCGCCGAAGTTGAAATCGTCGACCTCAGCGACACCCTGCAAGAAATGTACAAAGAATACCAGCCCCAAGCCACGCAAAAAGGCCTTAAACTCGACATACACGTGCCTGGCAAGCTGCCACACATGAAGACAAGCAAACTGTACCTGCAAGAAATTTTGCAAAACTTTATTACTAACTCAATTAAATATACCGGCGAGGGCACAGTAACGATTGCTGCGGTTTTGGAACCAGCCGGCGACCTGCACGTTACGGTCTCTGACACCGGCATTGGCATTAGCAAATACGACCAAAAACGTATCTTCCAAAAGTTTTACCGCTCCGAAGATTACCGCACGCGCGAAACAAGCGGCACCGGCCTTGGCCTGTACGTTTGCAAAAAACTAGCCGAAAAGCTGCACGTTAAAATAACCTTCGAATCACGCCTTAACCACGGCTCGAGCTTCGGTATTGTCATTCCTAAAGAGCAATTTATTAGCGGCGGTAAGGTGAAACCTGCGACCCCGGCCGGCTTTGTGTCGACGAAATAACAGGGTAGCACACGTTGCGGCCTTTCCAGTTGACTTCGCCAAATTCGTATTGGGCGAGGCTAACCGCGATGAGGCATATTTCTTGCAGCGCCACAACTGGCAGCAAAAATGCGGCCAACGACCAAACGCGCGGGTGGGTGCGGGCTAAAACAAGGGCGTAGGTGGCAAAGCCAAGCAGCGTCGCGCCGCCAGCCAACATACATAAAAGGCCGAGGTCGCCAACAACCAAAAGCCAAGCCAAAACGGCGGGCGGCAGCAAAAATAACGCGGCAATAGCGGCCATCGCGGCCAGTGCAAACACGGGTTGGCGTTTGTACGTCGGGTACAAAAGGCGAGCCGCAGTGCTTAACTGGCTCGGCCAGCGTTTAGCCGTGCTTATGCCCAGCGCCCCGTCACCAGCGATAAAACGGTAGGTGTCGCCGGTAAACAGCCGGCGGGCAAACGAAATCTCGGGGATAATTTTGTGGGCGACCGACTTAAAACCGCCAAGCGCGCGCAGTTTATCGGCGTTAATAAGCCACGCCTGGCTGGCAACCGGCACATGGCGCCGCGACACCGGCAGCACCATTTGCCACACGTCGCGCAGCGTGCCAAGCAAAGCGCCCGGCTGCAGGCCAAGGCGGTTGTGGGGGAGCACCGAAATCATATGCATATTGTTGTCGAGCGTGTAGTCGATGAGCTCGGCAATCGAGGTAACACTCAGACGCGTATCAACATCCATAAACAGCACAAAATCGCCCGTAGCCTGTTGCGCCAGCGTTTGCAGCGCCTGGTTTTTGCCAAGCCAACCAGTCGCCGGCGACTCGCCCTGTATAAACTGCACGCCGTCGTGGGCAAACGAGCGCACGATTTGCGAAGTTTTATCTTGCGAGCAGTCGTCGAGCACAATAACTTCGAGCTTTGGGTAATCGGAGGCCAGCACCGCCAGCAGGCAATCTTCGAGGGCGTGGTCTTCGTTGCGCGCCGGAATACACACGCTGACTGTTGGCAGGTCGGCCATGCTGCGGTGCGGCTTATCGGCAGTTAAGCGGTAATGCGCGCTGGCCCAAATAAACTGGGCGAGCGCGGCAAGCATTGCCAGCAAAATGATAATAAACAGTGTAATAAGCCGCCAATCGTAACCGCCTAAAATGCCTGGCCAGGTTACGCCAACCCACCATAAAATAGCCGCTGCAACACTTACCACTCCAACGGCGATGGCGTTAAGCCGCGTGCTGGGGTACACAAATTCTTTTTCGAGCCGGCCAAAAAGCAAGCGGCCGCACAACAACAGTGCCCACAGTTGCACAACAAAAAGTATAATTTTGGTGCTTATAGTAAAAGGAGCCACCCAAATAAAGCCAAAACTGGCAACGAATAACCCGGTGGCGGCTTCGGCGCACACGCGGGGCGACAAAACAGGGCGCTTAAGCGTAGCCAACAATAACAGCCCAACCGCCAGTAATGTTGGCAGTAACCAAAGCGTGATAATGTTCATGGTTTAAGTTTAGCATAGCGACGCCAGCATACCTTCCTCCTGCAAACATCCCGTTTCCCGGGCGAACGGAGTGAGCTGTTTGCGAACGTAGAGTTTTGCAGGAGGAAGGTATGCTGGCGTCGCTATGCGCGGCTTGACTCCAGCTAGGAACTACGATATATTGACAACAGACGCCTATCACTTTTATATGATAGGTTTTTTAGTATAAAGGAGGATACGTGGGCGAAGCGTCCAAAACCAAGGCAAAAAAGGTAAAGCAGCCAAGTAAAATCGGCAGCGTACTTACCAAACGCGTCGGCAAAAAAGCCGATACTGGCATTAGCCGCGACGTAAAAGCGCCGCGCTGGCTTAAAGCGATTGGTGGTTATTTTGTCGGTTCTTACCAAGAACTTCGGCAAGTTAAGTGGCCAAGCCGCCGCGCCACATGGAGCCTCACTTTTGCCGTCATTTTGTTTACGATGGCATTTGTGGTGGTTATTTTATCGCTCGACTACGGTTTCGAACAACTATTTAAGCAGGTAATTTTGTAATGACAACTCAACGATACGACTCAGCCCGCCAGTGGTACGCCATCCACACCTACAGCGGTTACGAAGAAAAGGTCGCCGAAAGCATCCGCCAGCGCGTGGATTCGGTAGACATGGCCGACAAAATTTTTGACGTCATGGTGCCAAAAGAAAAGCAAATCGAAATTAAAAACGGCAAACGCAAGATTGTCGAGAAAAAGATTTTCCAGGGTTATGTGCTGGTCGAAATGAAAATGACCGAAGACGCCTGGTACATCATCCGCAACACGCCTGGCGTGACTGGTTTTGTAGGCAGCGGCAGTATGCCAAGCCCGGTCAGCGACGACGAAATGACCAAAATCAAAAAACGCATGGGCGTTGACGAGCCTAAACACCGCATCGACTTTAGCGTCGGCGAGGTGGTAAGCATTATCGACGGGCCATTTAAAGGCTTCGATGGCGCGATTAACGAAATCGACACCCAAAAAGGTAAAATCAAGGTGTTGGTCAGCATGTTTGGCCGCGACACACCTGTTGAGCTCGACGCGCTGCAGGTTAAAAAAGTATAGTACACGGCCTCTGTAAAAAAAGCTCCCGAGCGGAGCTTTTTTATTTACGCAAAAATATGGTATGGTAGGTACGTCGTTGCCAGGTAACAAGCCCATCAAGGAGTCCCGTGGAACCCGACAACAACGCGCCCGACGACGAGCCGCCAAAATGCGTCGATCACGCCGATGACGAAGATTGGAACGACGACTGCGCAGTATGCCAGGCGCACAAGGAGTACATCCACCGCGAGCTACGGCTGATTATGGCGCATGGCGACGCCAACGCGACGGGCGTACACAGCTGGCAACCACTGTGGTTTGTGAGCTTACGCATCAAGTGGCTGCGCTGGAGGAACGCACACCGTGCGCTCTACTACGAACTGGCGATCGGCGTCACCGCTGCCGTAATCATCATCTCGGTCGGCTGGGCGGCGACCCACAACTAAACCCCGCCTCCGCATAGGGGGCGGGGCTACCCATATACATCGACCATACATCAAAATTTCGCCCGCAATTTTTTTGTGCTAATTTGTCATTATACTTCGTGTCGAAGTAAAAACAGCATAGTAACACGCCGCGCCCGGAAGGGTGACGGCATAGCACCGTGGAAGATCAAATAAGTACCCAACGACAGGCGCGCAACCACGGTCGCGCCAAAGCACAAACCTTCACAGGTGGGAGACGCATCAGCTCCTTTGTGCTGCAAGAACGTACGACGCAGATAAACGCAGTGGCACCATGCCGCTACACGACACGAAGTTGGCGGGCGGGAAGACTCCGGCAGACTCATTCCCGACCGTCGTGACCGCTGAAGTTTCCACCGGAGCTTCAGCGGTCACCTACCACCTATAGACCTTTTTTATTTTTTAGGGTATAATTAGCCAGTTAATGCAACGCTTGTTAGTAACCGTGGGAGGCCGTCGAAAAGCCGCTATGACCACAAAGGAGCACTATGGCAAAAGCCGTAAAAGCAAATCTTAAAATGCGTGTGCCCGCCGGGCGCGCCACCGCAGGGCCACCAGTTGGCTCTATTTTGGGCCAGCACGGCCTCAATTTAATGGAATTCGTGCAAGCCTTTAACGACAAAACCAAAGACATGATGGGCAAAGACGTAATCGTACACCTTAAAGTGTACGAAGACCGCACTTTTACCTTCGAAGTTATTGGCCAGCCAGTCGACGAAATGATCCGCGACGCCATTAAAATCAAAAAAGGCTCGGGCAAGCCACACACCGACAAAGTCGGCAAAATTACCCGCGCCCAGCTCGAAGAAATTGCAAAAGCTAAAATGGCGATGCTTAACGCCAACGACCTTGATGCCGCCGTTAAAACCGTTGCCGGTACTGCACGCAGCATGGGCGTCGAGGTGGAGAAATAACCATGGCAACTAAAAAAACCACCAAACCAGTTGAAGCCGAGGAAGTAAAAGCCGAAACTCCAGTTGTAGTTACTGACGAAACCACTACCGAGAAGCCAGAAGTTGTTGAAACCGAAGCAAAAGAAGAAAAAAAGGTCGCTAAAGCCGGCAAACGCAGCGAAAAAGCAGCAAAAGAAGCCGAAGAAGTCGCCGAAAAAGAAGACCGCAAAGCCAAAGGCGATACCAGCCCTAAAGACGGCACCGTTAAAGTTGCGCAAAAGCAAAACCCAACCCGTAGCCGCCTGGAGCGCCGTGGTAAAGCGTACCGCAAGCTGGCCGAAGCTATCGACAAATCAAAAGCTTACAGCCTTAAAGAAGCAGTCGAACTGGCCGCTAAAACAAGCGTTGGTAAGTTTGACGGCACAATCGAAGTGCACGTAAACCTTAATGTCGACCCTCGCCAGGCAGACCAAAACCTGCGCGGCACCGTAACCTTGCCGCACGGCACTGGTAAAACCGTGCGTGTTGCTGCTTTTGTAGCAGCCGACCAAGTTGCTGCCGCTAAAAAAGCGGGCGCCGACATCGCCGGCGAAGAAGACATCATCAAACTGCTCGACAAACAACAGCTCGACTTTGATGTGTTGGTAAGCACCCCGCAAATGATGGCCAAACTGGGCAAATACGCCCGTTTGCTCGGCCCTCGCGGCTTAATGCCAAACCCTAAAAGCGGCACTGTCGCAGCTAACCCTGCAAAAGCCGTTGCCGAAGCAAAAGCCGGGCGCGTCGAATACCGCGTCGACAAGCAAAGCATTGTTCACCTTGGCGTGGGCAAAAAGAGCTTCGACGCAGCCAAACTGTACGAAAACGCCAAAGCCTTTTTTGACACGCTCATGGCCAACAAGCCAGCCAGCGTTAAGGGCGCCCTTGTTAAAAGCATCGCTGTCAGCTCAACCATGGGCCCAAGCGTACGCGTCGACATAAGCGCACTGTAACCGAAACGTTTTAACTACAACAAAATCCCGAGCCTTACCGCCCGGGATTTTGTTATGCTTATGGTATGGGCGAATTACTTGGCATTACCGGCGCAATTGGCAGCGGCAAGACGACACTCGCGCAGTTTTTGGGCGAAACCGTCGAAAACCACGTTATTTACGAAACAAATGTACCAATTATCGAAGTGGCCAACCGTTTTAACCAACTGCTCGAGGCCGAACTTAATTTCGAAACAACCGATGACGACGCCGAAATGGTAAATCAGGCGCTCATTTGGATGCCCGACGTTATAACCGAACATTTACACCACGAAACAACCTGGAACCATCTGGCAATAACACCCAAAGATATGCGCGCCCACCCCGAGCTCTACGAAAAACTGCTCGCGTACCTGGCGCTCGTGCGCAAAAACCACGCAATTGTCGAGCAAACAATAACCACCGAAAATAAGCAAAGTTACCGCGACTTATTACAGTGGCTTGGCGGTTATTTTGTGGCAAAAATCAGCCCGACTATTTGGTACGACGAACTTTTTAGGCGCATCGAGCTGCACGATTCGCAGCGCAGCCTGGTTATTATTAACGGTGTGCGGTATATAAGCGACGTCGCCATGGTGCGACAGCACGGCGGCCGGATTGTGCAGGTGACGCGGCCAAAAACGCCGACGCAAAACGACATCACCGAGGCCGAAATCAACAAAATCGAACCCGACATTATTGTGGTTAATAATGGCAGCTTTGCCGATTTGCAAAAACTGGCCGAAAATTTGTGGAACGACATCGCGGCGGGCAAACCTCAAAAAACATACACCGCAGCTTGATGCCGCGCCCAAAGTGTGCGACACTGCACGTATGATCAGTATTGTTGTGGCGGCCGATAAAAACGGCGCGATTGGTATCGAAAATAAAATCCCGTGGCATATTAAAAGTGACCTCGTGCGGCTGGCGCAGCTAACGCGCGGGCATACGGTAATTTTGGGGCGCAAATCGTACGATTCGATGGTGTGGTATTACGACCGCAGTGGCCGGCAAATGCCTGGCGACACATATATAGTGGTAACGCGCAACCAACAATACAAGCCTGCGCGCGAAAACGCCGTGGTGGCGCATTCGATGCAAAATGCCATCGAAACGGCAAAAAAACTGGGCGACGAAGACATATTTGTTATTGGCGGCGGCAGCATGTTTGCCGCGGCACTGCCCATAACCGACCGCATTTACCTTACCGAAGTGCAAACAACGCTCGCCGGCGATATTGACGCCTATTTTAAAATCACCGACCCTGCGGCATGGCACGAAGTATCGCGCGAACATTTTAGCAAAAACGAAAAAGACGACCACGACACCGAGCTCATTATTCTGGAAAGGCGCTAAAAGCGGCGTGACTCCCGAACAGCAGTTGGTGAGCCGTATTGTAACAGCGTACGGCGTGGCACATACGGCGATTGGCACGGCGCAAAAAGGCTACCGCAACGCGTCATATGCCGTGGCAACGCCAAGCGGCAGGCTCAACCTTATTATTTACAAATCCGAACCCGGCATTTTGGCGCGCATTAAAAACGCCAACGCCATAGGCGCTTTTTTGCAGGACAGGGGGGGAGGGGTGCGTGCGCCGCGCGAGCACCGGGTGATTCGGCTAACAACTCCTTTGGGCGTTCAAAAATACGCTGCGTTATACAATTATTTGCCCGGCCAAACAATCCCGTGGGAGGCGTACACCATGGAACACATTAAGGCGCTCGGCGCAGCAATGGGCGACATGCACGCCAAGCTCGCCGATTTTGACGCCAAGGCGCTACCAGATGTCACCAAAGAAAACCTGGCGCTTATAAAACGTATGGCGCGTTATTTTGCCGACCCAAACGTGCAGCGCGCGCTGCAACAAAAGCTTGGCCTGGCCGCCAGCGCGCCGGATTTTGCAAAAATAATGCGGTTGGCGCAGCGATTCCCTGGCCGCCAGGCGCTCCACATGGATTTTGTGCGCGGCAACATTTTGTTTGACGGCGCGCGCATCACCGGTATTGTAGACTTCGAAAAAGCGGCGTTTGGCCACCCGCTGTTCGATATTGCGCGCACGCTGGCGTTTTTGTTGGTCGATTGCAAGTACAAAGCCGAACCTAAAATCCGCAAGTATTTTTTGCAGTCTGGCTACGCAAAACGTGGCAAGGCCAGGCTCACCACCATAATTATTGGCAAAACAAACGTGCTCGAGACGCTTGTAACCTTTTACCTTTGGCACGATTTTTACAAATTTTTACGCCACAACCCCTACGAATCGCTGGCCGCCAACCAACATTTTACGCGCACAAAAGCGATGTTATTAAAACGTGGCCTGATTACGCCGGCCTAGTGTAAAATAAAAGAAACAAGGAGGGGTTTATGGCAGCCAACTGGAAAAAGCGGCTTGTTTCGCAGAGCGACCTCGATACGCTGCACGACCAACTTAAGGCGCGGGGCAAAAAAATCGTGTTTACGGCAGGTTCGTGGGATTTAATCCACGCCGGCCAATGCCGCTATTTAGAAAAAGCGCGTGACGAAGGCGATATTTTGGTCGTCGGCGTCAGCAGCAACGACGCCATAAAACGCGTCAAAGGCCCAAACAAGCCAATTTTAGACGAAAAAATCCGCGCAGAAATGCTTACTTTTTTGCGCTCGGTCGATTTTGTGACCATTTTGCCCGAACCAAGCTGCGCGCCAACACTCGGCCTGCTTAAACCCGACGTTTTTATTACTGTGCGCGAAGACTGGACAGACAACTACAAGCAATCTAAAGAATACAAAACCGTCACCAAATACGGCGGCGAAGTGCAGGTTGTCGACCGCCAAAGCACAGCAATCAGCACCACCAAAATTGTGCAGCGCGCGATTGGCGGGCATTTGGGTGATATATTTAAAGACTTTATGGAGCTGCGCAAAGACCCGCTGAAAGAAAAATGAGCCTAACTCCCGAAGAGCAAAAAAAGCAAGAACTCTACCGCGACGCCCGCTTTACCAACCAGTACGATAATATCTGGAAGACGGTGGGTGTGTGCGCTTTTTGCGAACCGCGCGACAAATATATTTTTTACGAAGAAGACGGCATTATGATGACCATAAGTTTGTACGCCTACATTGACGGCCACTTTTTGATTGTGCCGCGCCGACATGTGCGTTCGGTAAAAGAACTCATTCCCAGCGAGTGGGCAGCCGTGCGCAAATGTATGTACATTGCCAAAAAACTCATCCGCAAAGTGCATAAAATCAGCGGTATGCAGACTATTTTAAAAGAAGGCGCAAGCGCGCAAAGCACGGTTGGCGACCATATTCACTTTCACTGCGTGCCGTTTGATGCACCCGATTTAAGCGTGTGGAATTACCGCAAACTTAAATACACGCCATTGCAAAACGTTGCGCTGTATAAAAAACAAGGCGCCAAAATGAAAGAGCTCGCCGCCAAATACGACGAAAAATACGCAGAGGGTGACGGCGATGCAGTTTGACTGGAGCGACCTTGCCTTTGGCAGCAAAAAACCAATTAACAGCCTTAAGGCCGTGTTTATTGCCGCGCCACGCAAAATGTCGGCCGAGCGGCTAAAGCAGTTGGTTAAAACATACTTGCCGCAGGGCAATGTGGTAATTGGGGTCGCTAAAGAGCCATGTGTTGCGGCGCTCGACGGCCAACCGCAGTTTATGACACTACAGCTTACCGACGTTGAAAAACTTGCGGCAAAGGTAAATGCGGCCAGCCCTAAGCACAAAATATATACACTCAGTTATTTTCAGCGCGAAACGCCGTATATTTTTGAAAAGCTCGATGTTAAAAAGGTGGTGTTGGTGCGCGGCTCGTGGCACAAAACATTCCATACGCGGCCAGAATATTACACGCTCGTTAGCCGCAATATACCTTACGAAATGGTTTCGCCCTTTGCCAGCGAAGCCGAAGCCGAGGCCTACGAGCAAAACACCTTGCCGCCACAAGCATCACCAAAAGGCGTATTTACCGACGTCGAAATGCTGG
>CAYTEG010000008.1:13847-19707 GCA_964436805.1 uncultured Candidatus Saccharibacteria bacterium | reverse complement strand
GCCCTCGGCCAGTTTGGTGACCGCTACGGCGAGACGGTTAAGGTGTACACCATGGTTAAAGACGGCGCCGAAAAGCCGTTCAGCTTCGAAATTTGCGGCGGCCCGCACGTTGACCACACCGGGCAACTGGCCGAAGACGGCAAAACGTTCAAAATCACCAAAGAAGAAGCATCAAGCGCTGGCGTACGGCGCATAAAAGCAGTCCTCGCATAAAGAAAAGAGCCGGCCACCCGGCTCTTTTACTAAGGGCGGGTGCCGGCTACGGTTGCCGTGCTACATCGTGGCGATGACCGCGGCGGTCGCTGCCACGCTTGCTGCGGTGACGGCGCCCAGTGCCGAGTTGTCGGCGTAGATTCCTCGCCGGTGGTTCGGGCATTCGCACCCCGTGCAGCGCTTGGGCGCGAAGATGTACACGTACAGCCCGACGCACATGCCCAGTACGACCAGCAGCGCGATGAACGCAATCAGGACGTGGAGCAACGTGAGCCCCCACACCCACTCCATGTCGATCTTGTCGATGGTCGTGGTGCAGAGCCCGTCATTGGTGCACTCGCCGTAGTAGCGGTTCTTGGCGACTTCGGCGGCGTAGTTGACGTTGTAACGCCACGCACCAACGGCGGCCAGCGTTGCAACCGCCAGTCCGACGACCGTCAGCCGGCGGATGACCCGCCGCGCATAAGGGGTTGGCACCGTCGTACCTCGTTTCTGTAGACAACAGGTAACCATATAAAAGCATAAAATATAAATTTTGTAAAATAATGCGCGCAAAACCATTGTGTTTTCTTAAATTTTATTGTATTATCTTATTCGTCCTAGCTTCCTGTTACGAGTGAACCACCGGCTCTTTCGTAAGGGGAAGTTATTAAGTTAGACTTCACCTCTCATAGGCTGGCGAGATGCCCAGCCAGACGCTTTAACAAGTTATGGAAGGGAGGGGTTCGGCAGTGCGCGAGAGATCGGGGCTTGTCCCCGCGTTGGTCGCTGGCGGGATCGTGCTCGCTGTGTGCGGTGGCGGTTATGCCATCTGGAACGCAGTCACGGACGAGAACGTCTACTGCACCACCCCCGACAACGTGGTTGTTGACAATCGCTTCTGCGACTCCAACTACCACGGGGGCGGCGTGTACTACGTGCACACCACCCCCCACACGTACGGCGCCGGCTCCGTGATCCCTGGGGGATCGAGCCAGCGTGCCCTTTCGACCGATTCGGTCGGACGCGGCAACATCGGTGCTGGTAAGACCGGCGCGATCGGCAAGGCCGGCGTGTTCGGTGGCTCCGCCCACTCCAGTGGTGGGAGCTAGCCGTGCGGCGGCGCACCGTCGTCGAACGGCCGAACTGGCAGGAGACCGTGGGAGCCCAAGGGCTGACGTTCTGGCCGACACCGGCCGGATTTCAGACGCCTGACGGGCGGGAGCTGTTCACCTCGTACTGGGGTGAGACAGGGTTCTACGAGTTCACCGAAGGTCAGGTCGACAAGTTGTACGGCGCAGCCGAAACGGTGTACGCGGCACTCGCCGCGGCCACCGAATACGTGCTGAAGCCGGGCAACGAGAAGTGGCTCGACTGGATGCAGGTTCCTGCGTTCATGTGGGCCGCACTCCGCACCAGCTGGGACATGGAAAACCCGTCGGCGCCTAGCGTCTTCGGGCGATTCGACTTCAGCTACGGCGGGGGCGACACGCCCAAGGTACTCGAGCTCAACGGTGACACGCCGACGTCGCTTCTCGAAGCGGCGATCGTGCAGTGGAGGTGGCTCATCGATCATTTCGGGCCGGAGGGGATTACCCCGAACGCCCGGTATGACCAGTGGGGTTTCATCCACGAGACGCTGGTTACCCAGTGGACTCACCTGCAGGAGCAGTTCACCGAGCAGTACGGCGAGCTTCCGACGCTGTTCTTGGCCTGTGCCCGCGAAGATTCCGGTGAAGACTGGATGAACGTGGAGTACATGGCCTTAGCGGCGCGCGAAGCCGGCTGGAAAACGCAGATCGTCTACATCGACGAGGTGCGGTACGACCGCGGCACCAAGTCCTACTCGTACTACAACGAGGAGGCCGGCACCAACCACCCCATCAAGGTACTGTTCAAGCTGTACCCGTGGGAGTGGATGGCCGCCGAGGAAGGCGCCGATGCGGCTTTCAAGTTCATGTACGGGCGCGGAGACCGCGTCACGACGTGGATCGAGCCGCCGTACAAGGTGCTCATGAGCAACAAGGGCATCTGGGCGGCGGTATGGGAGCTGTTCAAGGGCGACGCCACAGTGAGTCGGTACTTGCTGCCGACATTCTTCGAGCACGACCCCCGCGCAAACGATTTGAAGTCGTACGCCTCGAAGCCGATCATGGCTCGCGAAGGCGCCGGCGTACACATCGTGCGGGGCGGTACGGTGCTCGAAGAAAGCGCCAACCACGATTACGACAGGGTGCCCCGGATTCGGCAGGAGCTCGCGCTTCTGCCCGACTTCGACGGCCACCACCCCGTACTCGGTATCTGGATGGGCGGCTCGCCGGAAGGCGACGCCCCCATGGGGATGGGCATCCGCGAAACGCGCGGGTACATCACCGGCAACACCGCAACGTTCGCCCCGCACGCTTACATCAAGGGTGAGCACGGGCTGTACACCCCCAACAACACGTAGGGAGCTACGAAAGTGGACCTGGTCTACTTCTTCATCACGCTGGTGGGGAAGGCCTGTGTGTTCCTGATCGCCGTCGGCGGCCTGAACCTGGCCTTCAACACCATCAACAAGCTGGACGACGTCAAGAGCCTCAGGGCCAAGAACCCGGCGTACCGCGCCTTGCGCGGGAGCCTGGTCATCGCCCAGATCATCACCAGTGCCACCCTGGCCTTCGTGCCGTGGGGGTTCAAGTCGGGTGACTGGACGGACTTCTGGGTCTGGGAGATCGGCGGCAACGTGCTCGCCATCGTGGTGCTGCTCGGCGTCCGGTTCCTGATCCTGGAGCCGTTCTTCCTGCGCAACACCAACAACCTCGAGGCGATGATCGGCGGCAACATGTCCGTCGCCGTCGCCGAGGGCGCGACGCTGATCGGCACCGGCATCATCATGTCGGCGATCTACAGCGGCCACGCCAAGGTGCTCGCCGACGGGATCTGGAGCACGCTGATCTACACCGGCGTCTGCGTCGGCCTGCTGATCGGCTGGATCCTGTGGCAGACGAACACCAAGAAGTACACGATCGACGGCGTCGGAAACCAGAGCCTGGCCGAGGGCATCACCGAAGGCGACCTGCTCTCCGGCGTCCGCGCCGGCGGCACCGTCCTGTTCTTCAGCTTCGCGATGCTGGGCGCCGTCAAGGGCGACTTCATCGGGTGGGGCGAGAGCATCAAGGCGTTCGCCATCACCGCGCCGCTGTGCCTGCTGCTCGCCTGGGCCATGAACATCGCCCTGCACGCCGGCCTCCGCCGGTGGGAGAGCACCAGCACCGAGGTCACGAAGAACCAGGTCATCGTGGTGACCGCGGTGAGCAGCATGGCGCTCTGCGTGCTGACGCTGCTGGCCGCCGGCATCGTCAGCGGTGCCATGGCCACGATCGGCTGAAGGCTGAACCATCCATAACTAAATAAGCACTACCCGCTTCCCGTCCTGCCCATGTGGCACGGACGGGGAGCGGTTTTAAATTTGTGTCGAAAACTGGACTATTTAAACAAAATATTGTATTATCTGCTAAGCGATTTTGCATAAACAAAATTGTCACCTTAACATACTACTTATTGGTGGTACTTTTTTATTGTTCGCCGGGGCTGCTATGGCCTTAGTTTTAGGCTAAGGTTGTGGCAGTCCTGGCGACGTAAAGGGGGTACTCTTTTGCTTGGGACTGTTGTAGGAGTATGGGTGGCCACGGTGGCGCTTTCGGCGCTGCTGGGCCTCGGCATACGGCATTACTACCGCCAGAAGGGCGACGTCCGGCAGATCAACCTGTACGAATACCTGATCGGCCTCGGCTTGATCATGGTGCTCGTGGGGCTGACGAGCTGGGCAGGCGTCGCGTATAGCCACGCCAAGGTGGTCGGTGGGTACGTCGAGTACGCCAACGGCAACCTCGTCAAGGCAAACCGCGATGTCGTGGGCAAGAAGGGGGCTTACACCAGAGCAACCTACTCGCTCAACGATCGGGAGGGTCGGCAATACGCACCTCCGGGCTTCGAAGCCTGGAAGGAGGCCGACGAGAAGATCAGGTCGGGCGACCTGCCGCCGTCGACAACGACGGTGACAACGGTCAACCATTTCCTGGCTTCCCGCCAGACGATCCTCAAGAACTACGGTGGGGATATCCCGCGGTTCCGCGACGCCAAGTTGCTGGTGCCGCACACCCAAAACTACCGCGACCCGCTCATTAACGGGTACATGGCCAAGAAGGTCGTGCCTGCGGGGTTTACGCTCAACAACGAGCCGGCGTGGCAGAACACAATCGCCGCGCTGGGCTCGAAGTGCTACGAGCTGCATGGGTGTGACGTACACATGGTCGCCGTGCTGGACAGCAAGGTGCCGATGGGCGAGGCCGACAGCTTCGCCGGCGCGCATTTGGCCTACTGGCAGAGCGAGCTCGGTAAGAACGGTATCGCCGAGAACATGGTGGTCGTATTTGTGGGTGTCGATGACGCCCAGAAGAAGGTCATCTGGGCCCGCGCTGTCACCGGCTTGCCGAGTGGCAACGAAGCCCTGATCGCGGCGATCGCGTTCGAACTCCCCAACACGCCGTTCGAGCCATCGAGCCTGCTCGGTGCGCCGACGGCAAAGTTGGTGGGCGACAAGGTGCAGTTCGGTCAAACGGACGGCCTCGTCGACCAGATCATCAACACCAAGTATCCGTTCGAGCCCGTCTGCGTACGGGACAACTGCGGAGAGGGGGTGTTCACCTACCTCAAGGAGGAGGTGTACATCCCGTGGTGGGCGTTGACGCTCATTGTGCTCGTCAGCCTCGCGCTGACGGTGCCGGTGTGGATGTTCTTCGTCCGCAAGCCCTTTTTCGAGCTCTTCCGCCCCGCGGCGGGGAGCAACTTCTTTCAAAGGTAGGACCCCGTGACACAGTTCTTCACCCCGAAGGTCAAGAAGCGGGTGACGTGGGGCGTCATCGCTCTCGTCATCGGCGTCGGCGGCATCACCGTCGTCAACGCCAATTTCAAGGCGACCCGCCTCGAGAACACGCTGAGCGGCCAGTTCAAGAACAACATGGCCGAGCTGAGCAACTGCCTGCGCAAGATCGACGGGTTGGCGGAGATCGCCGACGCCCAGAGCGCGACCTTCGCCAACGCGATGGTCGACGTCATCAAGGGGCGGTACCAGGGCACCAAGGCCGACCCCAGCACGCCTGGTGTCGGGCAGGGCGGCGCGTGGTTCTCGGCCCTGACCGAGAACTACCCCGACCTCAAGGGTGTCACCGCGGCCTACGGGCCGCTGGCCACCGAGCTGGTGAGCTGCCAGAACCGCTACACGGACTTCCAGAAGGCGCTGCGCGACGCGTTCGTCGCGTACGACAACTACCGCAACGGTTCGTGGAGCGGCCTGCTGACCTTCGGCCGGCTGCCGTCGAACAACCTGACGGCCAACATCACCAAGACCAACATCCAGCACGGACAGGACGCCTACGACACGATGACCTCCCTGGTGACCACCAAGGCGGCAACGGGGGCGTACGAGACCGGCGAAATGCCGGCGTCAGACCTGAACCTCAACAACGGCGGGGGCAAGAGCCCCGCCCCGAACACCAGCACCAAGTAGTAGAAGGTGAGTACCGCCGGCGATGCATCCGCCCCGGGCCCCCGGGGCCCCCCAAAAATTTGTTAATTAATTTAAAACAGCCGGGGGGGCCCCCCCGGCGGGTTGTGTTGTTGGTGG
>CAYTEG010000008.1:0-13837 GCA_964436805.1 uncultured Candidatus Saccharibacteria bacterium | reverse complement strand
GGCCGTCGGCAGAGCCGCCGTGCGGGTATTAGCGGAAACGGGGGGTGACCCGGCTTGTTACGAGCGCACGGCGGTCACGATCGCCAGCAGGCCACCGATGAAAGTCGCCGTTACCAGCGCGACGATCATGGTGAGCCCCAAATTGCCCCGCCGGTTGTGGTTGACACACCGGCAGTTTGCGTTTTGGCAGCTTGCGGTTTTGGTGACCCACACCGCGACGTTAGTGGCCACGGTGATGAGGCTCCAAACGGCGATTAGCGTCAGCACCGGCAGCACGATCGTCATGAACCACACTGCCGGCATCGACGGCTGGCACCAGGCTGCGGTACCGCCCTCGGGGCAGTTAATGCTGACCTCGCGCAGCTCCGACGCCAGCATCATGTGGTAGGCGACAAAGCCCAGCACGACCAGCACGGCGGCAGCGGTTGCGACGATTCCTGCCCGCACGGCGACCTTACTGTGCAGGTTCTTCGGCTTCGCGAAGAGCATGTTCGACTCCTCAATGAGGGACAATACTACTTTTATATCACATTTTTATAAATAAAGAAAGCCCCGGGCAAGAAGACGCCGCTTATGGTATACTAATGTCGAAGATGATCCTGGATAAAATCAAACAAGCCCTGCCCAAGCAAAACGGGGGCGACCACCACTTGGTTGCGCTCGATATTGGTACTGAATATGTCAAAGCGCTGGTCGCCAAAATCGACGGCGATACTTTGCAGATTGTTGGCGTTGGCCGCGAGCACCAGGGGTTAAGCGACATGCACAGCGGCGCAATCGCCGACATCGGCGCCGTCGTGCGCAACTGCGAAGCCGCTTTAAACGATGCCGAACAACAAGCTGGCCTGCAAGCCAAAAAAGTGGTAATTGGTATTGCCGGCGAGCTGGTAAAGGGCTTAACCAACACCATCCGTTACAAACGGCCGCAGCCCGACGTGCCGCTCGATTTAAAAGAAATGGAATTTATCATCGAAAAGGTGCAAGAGCGCGCCCACGCCAAAGCCCAAAAGCAGATTGGCTGGGAAAGCGGCAACGCCGACGTCGAAATTAAACTGGTTAACAGCGCTATTGTGAGCATTCATATTGATGGCTACAAAGTGAGCAACCCAATTGGCTTCCAGGGCAAAGACGTGGCAATTCAAATTTACACGGCCTTTGCGCCGATGGTGCACATTGGCGCGCTGGAGCGCACGGCGCAAGAACTAGATTTGGATTTGCTAGCCGTGGCAGCCGAACCATTTGCCGTGAGCCGCAGCGTGCTAGGCACCGACGCCAGCAGCACCTTCACGGCAATTTTAGCCGACATCGGCGGTGGCACCACCGACATCGCCGTAGTTAACGACGGCGGGGTCGAAGGCACCAAAATGTTTGGCATCGGCGGCCGCAGCTTTACGCGCACCATCGCCACCGAAATGGACTTAAGTTTCGACGACGCCGAAAAGCTAAAACTCAACATCGACCACGAAAACTTAAAAAAAGAGGTGCGTACCAAGCTTGGCAAAGCGGTCGATAAAACGCTCGAAGTCTGGATTAACGGCGTCGAGCTGGCTTTAAGCGAATTCGACGCCGTCGACCACTTGCCCAACAAAATTTTATTGTGCGGCGGTGGCGCCAGTTTGACAAAATTGGTCGAGGTGCTCGAAACCGACGATTGGTACAAAAGTTTGCCATTTACGCGCAAACCCACCGTGCAGCTTATTCAACCGTCAGAGGCCGCCGGCATTACCCACACCACTGGCCAAGCCAACGACCACACATTTATCACGGCAATGGGCTTGCTGCGGGTAGGCTATGATACGATGGTTGGAAGCACCGATAACGATAATTTGCGCGAAAAATTTAACCGTTTGTTACACAACTAGCCATGAACAAAGACGTCATATATATAGACATCGAAGACGATATAACCGCGATAATCGGCAAAGTTAAAGCCGCCGGCAGCAAAATTGTGGCGCTGGTGCCGCCAAAGCGCGCCGGAGTTTTGCAAAGCGCAGTCAACTTAAAGCTGCTGCAAAAAGCGGCCGACACCGCCGATAAGCGCGTTGTTTTAATTACGAGCGACCATTCGCTCACCACCTTGGCGGCGGGCGTTAAAATGCCGGTCGCTAAAAATCTGCAAAGCCGGCCAGAGGTGCCCGAGCTCGAATCGCCGCAAAGTGATGACGAAGAAATTATTAACGGCGCCGATTTGCCTGTTGGCGAAATGGCCGCCGCAATGGGCACCGGCGCTGTGCCCGAAACATTAGCCGACGCCGTGAGCAACCATGTCGACTTAAAAGACGCGCCCAAAGCCAGCGACATCGCGGCCAAGCCAGAACCAAAAAAGGGCGAGGCGTTGGTTAAAAAAATATCGGGCAAGCTTAATATTCCCGACTTCACGACATTTCGCAATAAGTTTTTTATATTCGGTGGCATTGGGGCATTGTTGGTGGTATTTTTTGTGTGGGCGCTGGTATTTGCGCCGCACGCCAGCATTAAAATAAGCGCCCAAACGATTGCCGTAAGCGTTGACCGCACGTTGGCGCTCGACCCCAAAGCAGCGGCCAGCGACGCCGGTAAATTAGCGCTTAAACCAAATGTGCAGCAGCTTAAAAAATCGGTGGCGACCACCTTTGCGGCGACTGGCCAAAAAGATATCGGCAATAAAGCCAGCGGCACGATTACGGTGTATAACTGCGATAGCGGCTCGTCGTTTAGTATTCAGGCCGGCACAACATTTGTGGCATCAAATGGCAAACAGTTTAAAAGCAACGCCGCGGTTACTATTGGTGGCCTGACCGGTTCGGCATCGTTATGCCGCACCAGCGGGAGCCACCCCGGGGCTGGCACCGGCAACGTCGCAGTTACGGCGGCCGACATCGGCGACGAGTATAACGTCGCGGCCGGCGAGTTCGACATAAACGGCATTGGCGGCGACATTTACGCCCAAAGCGCCGAGGCCATGGCCGGCGGCACGCACCAAATGGCCACCGTTGTATCGCAAGAAGACGTCGACAAAGCCAAACAGCAACTTGCCCAACCGGCAGCGACCGAAGTTAAAAACGACCTCAAAAAACAATTTGTCGGCGATTTTATTATCATCGAAGAAAGTTTTTTGGCCGAAGCCGGCCAGCCAACTGTTGAACCAGCGGTTGGCCAACCCGCGCAGCAAGCAAAAATGACCGCCGAAACCACGTACAGTTACGTCGGCATTAGCCGCGAAGACGCCAAAGCGGTGATTACCGGGGTTGTTAATGGCGCACTCGAAGGCAAAGCCAACCAGCAAATGTACAGTTTGGGCGACACCAAAATCAAGTTCCAGGTGTTCCAAAAACTCGATGGCGGCACGTACACCACGCGCCTTACCACCGACGCGTTTATTGGGCCAAAAATCGACACAAAAGCGCTTGCTAAACAGATTGTTGGCAAACGGTTTGGCGAAATCCAAACGCTGATTAACCAAATCCAGGGCGTGCAAAAAGTCGACATTAACCTCTCGCCGTTTTGGGTAAATACCGCCCCGAGCACCGATAAAATTGACATTAGTTTTTCGGTTGATAATGACCAATAAACGTATATTTTTAGGCCTCGATGTCGGCACAAAACGCATTGGGGTGGCGACTGCCGATTCGATTGGCCGGATCGCCCAGCCACTGGCTACTGTTAATGCCGCCGAGCCACAGGCTTTGCAACAATACCTGCACGACCTCGAAGTCACCGATTTGGTGGTTGGCCGCCCGCGCAACCAGGCCGGCGACACCACCGAACAAACGCAAAGCGTCGAACGGTTTGTGGCGACACTGCCGCGGTCGGGTTACAACTTGCACTGGCAGGACGAGTCGGTCACCTCTGTTATCGCCGAAGACCGCCTAAAAGCCCGTAAAAAACCCTACACCAAAGCCGATATCGACGCCGAAGCCGCCACGATTATTTTGCAGGATTTTTTGGAGTCGCTATAAATGGACATATTGCCGCGGCCCAAGCCGCCCGTACCGCCAAACTCTGCCAAAACGCCACCAAAAGAGCCGGCAAACTTGCCAACGCCGTCGCCGCTTAGTTTAGAAAAACCATTTGCCAAGCTCGCGATCCCGCATAAAAAATCGCGCAAATGGCTGTGGATTTTGCTTATTCCGGTGGTTTTGTTGGTGCTGGTTGTTGCCGGTTTGGTAACGACACTGGCGTGGTATAACGACGCCTTGCAGCCTCGTTCTACCAGCGAAACAGCGGTGGCGCTGGTCGTCGAAGACGGCGCGACCATCGACCAAGTCGCCAAAGAACTCGAAACAAAAGGGGTCATTAAAAGCGGCGTGGCCTTTAGTTTGTACATGAAGATCAACAACAAAGCGGTGATAAAAACCGGCACGTACTTTTTTGCGCCAAACCAGTCGGTGGCAGAGATTGTGGCGTGGCTTAACGACGGCCGGGTTGGGACGCGCAAAGTGACGATTTTGCCGGGTAAAACGCTTAAACAAATCCGCCAATCGCTTATCGACGACGGGTTTAAGCAGGCCGAAATCGACGCTGCCTTTGCCAAAACCTATAGCCACAAACTATTTACCGACAAACCGGCCGGCACGACGCTCGAAGGGTATATTTTTCCCGAAACGTATTTTGTCGAAAACGGCTCGTCGCCCGAACAGTTGCTGACGCGCAGTTTCGATGAGTTCGAAAAGCAGCTCGAAGCCCACGATACGCGCACTAAACTGGCCGCCCACGGGTTTAACCTGTACCAAGGCATCACCTTGGCGTCGATTGTGACGCGCGAAGTAACCAACTTGCCAGACCAACACCAGGTGGCGCAGGTGTTCGAATCGCGCCTCGAGGCGGGGATGATGCTTGGCTCCGACGTCACGTACCACTACGCCGCCGACCTTTTAGGGGTCGAGCCGTCTGCCGCCATAGACTCACCGTACAACACACGCCTGCACACCGGCTTGCCGCCCGGCCCAATTGCCAACTTTAACTTTGCGGCGCTCCAGGCGGTCGCAGAGCCCGCACCAGGCGATTATTTGTACTTTGTCGCCGGCGACGACGGCGCGACGCATTTTGCGCGCACCTTCGAAGAACACCAGGTCAATATACAAAAATTTTGCAAAAAGTTGTGTGTACAATCATAGTTACATAATTAATTGACATAAAAAGCAAACTTCCGTACAATAATAACAAGCACTTTCGGGAGTGGTTTTCGCTCAGCAAGTGTCCTTCCCCGTCGTGTCGCACGAGATGCTATAACAACGTTGGTAACATAATGTAATAGCATAACGGTCGACACATCTCAGTTCCATAACAAAAACATGGAAGAAAGACACGACTGGAAGCTTATCGGCGCCTTGGTAACAAGGTTCGCCTGGAGATGTATATTAGTACCAATATGTATCAGGGATTTTCCCTGAAAAAGCCTACGCACCCGGCCCAAAATACCCAAGCGTTGTCTGATATTGCCGCTAAAAACGCCGCACTGTTGCGTAATCGCACAAAGCGGCTTAACCTTGCTTTAATTGGTTCCCACGTCGCAGTCGTCCTGGGAATTTTAGGCGTTGTCGTTTTAGGTTACAAACAGCCTGTCGAGGCGTCTGATTCACAGCTTGCGAACTCTATTCTCGACCAACAAACCACTTCTGTCGACCAAATTGCGGCCGCCAACGTCGCTTCGAGTGTCGCCCAAACCCTTAACTTGTCGGTACAGGACAACGTGCAAAACCTTGCCGTGTCGCTTAATGCCAAAACCGACCTCGCCCAGACCACAACAACTTTTATCAGTAAACCGCAAATTGTGCAGCAGGATTCCGGCCGCCGCGGGATTACCAGTTACACCGCCGCAGGGGGCGATACCGTTAAAAGTGTCGCCGCCAAGTTTGGCATTTCCGAAGACAGCGTACGCTGGGCAAACAACCTTACCAGCGATGCTATTGCTGGGGGCAAAGCGTTGGAAATCCCTGGCGTTACCGGTGTGATTTACACCGTTAAAGCTGGCGACAGCGCCCCGGCCTTGGCTACCAAATACAAAGCCGACGCCGACCGCATTTTAAGCTACAACGACCTCGAGATCGTTGGGCTTCAGGCCGGCCAAAAAATTGTCATCCCCGATGGCGTTTTGCCCGATAACGAGCGCCCTGGGTTCCGTTCGGTCGCAAGCTCGTATGCTGGCGGCACCCGTATTGGTTCGTACAGCGGCAACGGTTATACCTTTGGTTACTGTACTTATTACGCCTACAACCGCCGCGCCGAACTTGGCAAGCCGATTGGCGGTAACTGGGGTAACGCGACAACCTGGGCAAAATATGCTGCACAGGATGGATTCCTTGTCGATAAAAACCCACGCCCAGGTGACGTCTTCCAAAACAGCGGTGGCTGGGGTGGTTTAGGCCACGTAGGCATCGTCGAAAAGGTCAACGAAGACGGCAGTATCGAAGTCTCAGAAATGAACTACGCCGGCTGGAACGTGATTACCGGTGGCCCTCACGGCAGAAGCCCGGGCCGCACTATTCCTGCTGGCCAAATCTCGAGCTTTAACTACATCCATTAGGCAGCGCCTTTTGTATCTGTTATAATAATTTTTGATGTTTGTCGATAAAGTCATAGTCCAGGTAAAAGCCGGCCGCGGTGGTGACGGCGCGGTTAGCTTTAGGCACGAAATTTATGTCGACAAAGGTGGCCCCGACGGCGGTGACGGCGGGCGCGGCGGCAATGTTATTTTTGTCGTCGACCCCAACGAAAATACACTCGTCCACTTTAGATACAAACAAGAACTCAACGCCCAGGATGGCACGCCCGGCGCCAAGCGCCAGCGCCACGGCAAAAACGGCGCCGATTTTATGGTAAAAGTGCCAGCCGGCACTCAGGTGTTCGAAGATGGGCAGTTGCTGGCCGACCTCACGCAGCCCGGCCAAACCGCCATTATTGCCCGCGGTGGCGGCGGCGGTTTTGGCAACGCCCACTTTAAATCGTCGACCCGCCAGGCACCGCGCGTGGCCGAGGTTGGCGAACCGGGCGACGAAAAACAACTGACGCTCGAACTTAAACTGCTGGCCGACGTTGGTTTGGTCGGGTTCCCTAATGCCGGCAAATCCACCTTTTTATCGGTGGTTAGCAACGCCCGGCCCGAAATCGGCGACTACCCGTTTACCACACTTACGCCAAACCTTGGCGTGGCCGACATCGACGATACCAGCCTGCTGATTGCTGATATCCCCGGTTTAATCGAAGGCGCAAGCGAAGGCAAAGGCCTTGGCGACGCCTTTTTGCGCCATGTCGAACGCACGGCGGTACTTTTGCACTTAATTGATATTTACGAAAAAGATGTCGCTAAAGCCTACCAAACCATCCAGGCCGAGCTTGCCGCGCACAGCAAAGCGCTGGCTAAACGGCCGCAAATTGTGGCGCTCACCAAAGTAGAAGGCCTACCCGAAGATGGCATTGCCCAGCAAGTCGCCGCGCTTAAAAAAGTGGTGCCCGCTAAAACATTGGTGTTTGCTATTTCGGCGCAGGCGCATATTGGCGTGGCCGAGCTGCTAAGGGCGCTTAATAAATTGGCCGTGGCGGCGCGCAAAAAAGCCGCCGCCGAAGCACCCGCTCCCGAAACCGTACCACTTATTGGCCTTGGCGAAGCGCAGGCCGAAATCGCCTGGCGCGTTAAAAAACAGGATGGCGTGTTTGTGGTGACCGGTAATAAAATCGAAAAATTTGCCCTGCGCACCAACTTTGCCAGTGAGCCCGGCCGGCGCCGCCTGCGCGACATTATGCGTAAAATGGGCATCGCCCACGAGCTTGAGCGCCAAGGCATCCAAATTGGCGACGCCATTGTTATTGGCAAGCACGGCGGGCATCGGCTCACCTACGGCCAGTATTAGTTTGTTTTTATAGTTTAAATATTGTAATATATGCAGGCAACGGGAGGCACAATCGACGTAAGGAGAGTGCGCTTTGGTAAGTGTTGTGCAAGACCCCGCCGGCAACGATATGAGTGTCGGCGAGGTGGAGGCATACGCCGCCACCTTCAACGTGCTGGGCAACACGCAGCGGCTGCGTCTGCTGTTGATCATCGCGGCCAACCCTGGCATCACTGCCAGCACGTTACACCAGCACGTCACCATATCGCAGCCCACGATCAGCCACCACATCAGGCAGCTGGTCGGGTGCGAGCTGGTTACCGGCCGTAAGGTCAGGTCGGCGGTTCTACTGACTGTCAACCCGGCCAAGTGGGCTGCGGTGCTGGCGTTCGTTACGCCGTTCACCCAAGCGGTTGCGGCGCCGGCTACGCCCATCAGCGCGCGTGCCGCCAAGCCCGCAAGGAAGAAGGCGGCCAAGAAGGCAGCACCGAAGAAGGTGACCAAGAAGACAGCCCCGAAGAAGCCCGCCAAGTAACTCCCGGCGAACCGAGGGGTGGCAGATGCCGCCTGCCACCCCTCGCCGTATTTTGACAGTATTTAATTTAAGTAGTATCGTTACCATTACTAGTTGAGCTTTTTTGGCTCCTTGCAGTTTGACAGAACAGTGTAAAGATACTGTGTTACTGGGCGCATTTTTATGCGAATCCGGCCAGTAACACAGTACATGGCCAAAGAACGACAGCCCAAGGAGGACACGTGCCCCACGAGTACCCCGAGCCCCTGTTCAAGGACCCCGGCGCCAGCCGGGCTCTCGATGCCGATTCCCGGCAGTCCGACCCCGAGCCCGACGGCGTGACCGACGCCGACCAGCTGCTGGCCGGCCTCGACGGCGAGCCTCCGGCGCAGACGATCCCGGTGGTCGCCGAGCCGCACAGCTTCAAGCCGGAGCCCAGTCGCTACCAGCCGTTCGCTGGCGGCGATGAGGCCGACGCTGAGCCGCGACCCAACCAGTCCGGCAAGCCGATCGCTCCCGATCCGTTCGCAGCTCCCGAAACCGCGGCGGCCCCGCCATCCGGCGGCCTCGACGGCATCCTGGTGGCTCAGGATCTGGCCGAGCAGCTGGCCGACTGATCAAGCCACATCATTACACCCTGTCGAACACCGCCCGCGCGCTTCCATGCGCCGGGCGGTTTCGCTTTTTAGGGGTTGACACCCCTGCTGATTTACCGTAAAGTAGTTACGTTTGAGTCCCTTAAAAGGGGGCTCATTCTATTGTTCGACGCGTAACATGCGTGAGCTCCATTCCGCAAGCTTGCAGCAAAGTAACGGAAGGAACAGGTAAGTGACCTTGCTTATCGACGCGCCCGCAGCAGAGCGCATCGCGTCCGCACCCGCCACCGGTGGCACACCGGGCGTCCGTCGCTCGACCACCTCGCGCTACTGCGGTGGCCTGGTCGAAGACGCCGCCTACGCCGGTGGCAGCGACCCCGACCCGCGCGCGGCCGCCAGCCGCCGCCAGGGCTGGCCGGGTATGGCAGCGCTGCTCTCGACGGCACGCCGGCTCTTCTGAGCTATACACGTCGAATACCGTCCGGTGCCCTTGTGGCGCTGGGCGGTTTCGCTTTTAACGGGGCAAATAATGCTACACTGTAGGGGTGGAACAAACCTTCTTCTTTTACGACCTCGAAACTTCGGGCATCGACCCCCGGCGCCACCGCATTATGCAGTTTGCTGGCCAGCGCACCGACATGCAGTTAAACCCGGTTGGCGAACCAATCAACATACTTGTCACCTTGGCCGACGATGTTTTGCCCGAGCCCGCCGCCGTTATGATCACCGGCATTACGCCCCAAAAAACACTCGAAGAAGGCTATACCGAAGCCCAATTTTTGCAATTATTACACGACCAAGTGTTTACGCCCGGCACCATTGTGACCGGCTTTAACAGTGTGCGGTTCGACGACGAATTTATGCGCTACACTTTGTACCGCAATTTTTACGACCCGTACGAGTGGCAGTGGCAAGACGATCGCTCGCGCTGGGATTTACTCGACGTTATTCGTATGACGCGCGCCCTGCGCCCCGACGGCATTGAGTGGCCGGTCGACGACGCCGGCCAACCAACCAACCGGCTTGAGCTGCTGACCCGCGAAAACGGCCTCGACCACGCAAAAGCGCACGACGCGTTAAGTGATGTTGTGGCGTTAATCGAAGTCGCGAAGCTCATAAAACAAAAACAGCCCAAGCTGTTCGATTTTTTGCTAAAGTCGCGTAGCAAGCAAGAAGTTGCCAAAATCGTCAATCTTGACGACCCGCAGCCATTTGTATATAGCTCGGGTCGCTACCCCAAGGGTACATTACATACCACCGTTGCCTTCCCGGTGGCGCCCGGTAGCCGCCCCGGCGCCGTGATTGTGTACGATTTACGCCACGACCCGGCGCCTTGGGCGAATAAAACGGTCGACGAGCTTAAAGCCATCCGTTTCGCTCCGTACGACCAACGCCAAATGGAGGGCTTTGTAGCGCTACCCGCAAAAGAGTTGGCGTACAATAAATGTCCGGCTGTCGCGCCGCTTGGCGTGCTCGACCAAGCCGCCCAAAACCGGATTGTGCTCGACCTCCCCACCGTGCAAAAACACTTAAGTACGCTGCTTCGTACCGATTTAGCCGACAAACTGCGCGAAGTCTTTGGTGGCGATAGGGGTTTTGCCAAAAGCGCCGACGTCGACGCGCAACTGTACGACGGCTTTGTTGGCGACCGCGACAAACCCAAAATGAGCGCCGTCCGTGCCGCCGACGCCAAAACTCTGGCCGATTTTACGCCAGACTTCGCCGACGAGCGCCTACTGCAGCTACTTCTTCGTTACAAAGGCCGCAACTTTGCCCAA
The DNA here is from genome assembly GCA_964436805.1 of uncultured Candidatus Saccharibacteria bacterium. Lineage (GTDB taxonomy): Bacteria > Patescibacteriota > Saccharimonadia > Saccharimonadales > EFPC-124 > EFPC-124. Next base: position 3,141 of record CAYTEG010000008.1, on the reverse strand, counting down.
AGCCTCAACGAAACCGAGCGTGCTGACTGGGAAGCTTACCGCACGGCGCGCCTGCAGGCCGATACGGCGCGCTTTAGCCAAGAACTTGCCCGCTTGGCGGCGGCTAACCCGACCCAACGCGACCAGTTTTTGCTGCAAGAGCTTCAGTTGTGGCTTGAGAGCATCGCGCCCGCGCCGGACTGATTTTTTACGCCCACCCACCTTGTTTTTAGGGCTTTCGAGCGGCGGCAAACTAATTTTGCTGGCTTCGTTGTGGCCAATGCCAACGCATATAATAAAAGCCACCAGCAAAAAACCGAGCATTACCACAGGTGGCACTTCGACAGTGGTGCCAGGGATAATCCCGGCAGCCAAAAACATTAAAAGCGCGTCTTGCACGCTTGGCGAAAAAATAATGCTAACCAAACAAACGGCAATGCCAATGCCAAAAAGTATGCGTTTCATGGAGCCACCTCGTTACTTGTTATTAACCTTAATCAAATAGTAGCACTATATTGACGGTGCGGCAACAATAATGTGAAAACGCTATTGCTTTTTTGTGACTACGTAGTATAACCGGCGCAACCAGTTGATAATGCGGTTAAGTTGTGCCACTAACCACTGGTGGGTGCGCTTGGCGCTGGCGAATTCGGTGGCCAAAATGGCAAAACCCAAAAATACAATCGCCCAGCCGGGGCCAGGCAGCGGAATTAAAATTATCCCCACCACAACAATAACCCAGCCCACAATAAACACGCTTGGCTTGCGCAGGATGGCTGGGGTTTTCTTCCAGTAACGGTGGATTTTTTTGTGCATTGGTATTATTTTGTCATGCAAACGTCGGTTCTGCAAGCAGGCGCCAGTATAAAAAAGTTTAGTTTTGTTGTATAATTTTTGTCTGTATGGCAGATGCAATCGTCGTGCGCGGCGCCCGCGAGCATAATCTTAAGGACGTAGACGTAACAATCCCGCGCGATAAACTTGTGGTTATAACTGGGCTTTCGGGCTCCGGCAAGTCTTCGCTTGCCTTCGACACAATTTATGCCGAAGGTCAGCGCAGGTATGTCGAGTCGCTCAGCAGTTACGCGCGCCAGTTTTTGGGGCTCATGGAAAAGCCCGATGTCGACCAGATTGACGGCCTTTCGCCGGCGATTAGCATCGACCAAAAATCGACCAGCCGCAACCCGCGTAGCACCGTCGCGACCGTCACCGAACTGTACGATTATTTGCGCCTCTTGTACGCCCGCATCGGCGTGCCGCACTGCCCGATGTGTGGCAAAGAGGTGACGCGCCGCTCGCCGCAGCAGATTGTCGACGAAATTGTGGCGCAACCCGATGGCTCGCGCTTGATTTTGCTCGCTCCAGTGGTGACCGACAAAAAAGGCGAGTTTCAGCACATCCCCGAAATGTACCAGCGCGCCGGTTTTGCCCGCGTGCGCGTTGATGGCATAATTTATGCGCTCGAAGAATTTCCGCAGCTCGACAAGCAAAAAAAGCACACAATCGAAGTAGTGGTCGACCGCGTGGTTAACAATGCCGACAACCGGGGGCGCATCGCGCAAAGCAGCGAGCAGTCGCTTGAGCTGGCCGAAGGCGTGGTGCGCGTGGTAAACGCCGATGACAACACCGAGCGCGTGTACAGCCAACGGTACGCCTGCGTTGACCACCCAGATGTCGAGATTCCCGAGCTCGCGCCGCGCCTGTTTAGCTTTAACTCGCCGCATGGGGCGTGCCCGGTGTGCACGGGGTTGGGCAACCGGCTCGAAGTCGACCCTGACCTTATTTTGAACCCCAGTTTGACGATTGCCGAGGGTGCAATCCGCCCCTGGAACCGTATTCGTATCGACACTTGGTACATGAAGCAGGTGTCGGCGATGATTGATGCTAACGGGTTTTCAATCCAAACCCCGGTGAAGGATTTAACCCCCGAGCAACTACAAAAAGTGCTGTACGGCACGGGCAGCCAAAAATACCGCGTGCCGCTGAGTGGCGGGCGCAGTTTTGAGACGACGTTCGAAGGAGTGATCCCCAATTTGGAGCGCCGCCACCGCGAAACCGAAAGTGAATTTATCCGCCGCGACATCGAACGTTTTATGCGCGAGCGCGCCTGCACCACTTGTAAAGGCCAGCGGCTCAAGCCCGAAGCTTTGGCGGTGACGATTCAAAACCTTAATATTATGGACATTTGCAGCCTGGGTGTCGGCGACGCATTGCAGCTTTTTGCAACAGGGTTGCAATTTACCGAACAAGAAACATTTATCGCCAAGCAGATTTTGCGTGAAGTAAAAGCCCGCTTGACGTTTTTAGACGATGTTGGTTTAAGTTACATCGAACTCGCGCGGGCTGCCAATACGTTAAGTGGTGGCGAGGCGCAGCGTATTAGGCTGGCGACGCAAATTGGCTCGGGTTTGCAGGGCGTTTTGTACGTGCTCGACGAACCAAGCATTGGCCTGCACCAAAAAGACAACGACCGGCTGATCGCGACTTTGCAACATCTTCGCAATTTAGGGAACACCGTGATAGTGGTGGAGCACGACGAAGACACTATTCGTGCCGCCGATTATTTAATCGACATCGGGCCTGGCGCGGGCATCCACGGCGGGCGGATTGTCGCCCAGGGCACCCCGGCCGAAGTCGCCGCCGACCCCAATAGTCTGACTGGCAAATATTTAAGCGGCGTCGAAAAAATTGCCGTGCCAAAAAAACGCCGCAAAGGCAGCGGTAAAGAGCTCGTGATCCGCGGCGCGCGCGAACACAACCTTAAAAATATCGACGTCACCGTGCCGCTTGGCAAAATGGTGGTTGTTTCGGGCGTGTCGGGTTCGGGCAAATCGACATTGGTGAACGACATTTTGGCAAAAGAACTGGCGCACCGATTGCAGCGCGCCAACGAAGTCGCGGGCAAGCACGACGCCATAGACGGTATAAGTGCGCTCGACAAAGTAATTGTTATCGACCAGTCGGCAATTGGCCGCACGCCGCGCAGCAACCCCGCCACGTATACCGGCGTGTTTACTCCTATTCGCGAGCTTTTTGCCAGCACGCCAGAGGCAAACATTCGTGGTTACAGAGCCGGCCGCTTTAGCTTTAACGTAAAAGGCGGGCGGTGCGAAAACTGCCAAGGCGACGGCGTTATTAAAATCGAAATGCACTTTTTGCCAG
>CAYTEG010000007.1:0-21616 GCA_964436805.1 uncultured Candidatus Saccharibacteria bacterium | reverse complement strand
CTTTTACTTTGCCAGCCAAACGGCCGAGTGTTTTTTGTTTAATATCGGCCAGCTCGCCCGCAGAAAGCGTGACGGTAACCAGCACTTTGGTGTCAGATTGGTGCTTGATACTGTGTTTCATCCTGAACAGTATACCCTCTTACGGCCGAGATTAACAGCTTAAGCACGAAAAGTGGGTGGTTTGGGCATTGCTGCCTAACCACCCACCATATCCGTTGCCGTGTGTGCTCACTTCACGCCGCCCTGTTGTTTGGGCGGGCAGTGAACCCACATGAAGATGAGACCACCGCAGACCATGACGGCCAGCGCGGCGATGATCCCTTCCCAAAAGGCGTACCCCAACGCGGCGAGCGCAAAGGGAACGGCTGGCGTCAGAGCGATAAGTGCCAGCGGCGCAAAGCACGCCAGCACGTGGCTCGGCTCGGCCAGTGACGCGACGGCCACCGACAAAACGAGGCAGAAGGCCATCGCTCCGGTGTTGACCAGCCGGATCGTCTGCGAGTCGTCGTTGGCCGCCTGGCGGATCGCGACGATGAACAGCACGATTGCGACGAACCACAGCCCTCTTATGAGCTTGGTGGACGTGTCGAGCCTTTCGGGTTCGGGATCGGGGATGTGATACCCCCGGTCATCTGGATTGGACATGTGCACCTCCAGAGCTAACTCTGATTGGACATACACATATCATACCACATTTAGTATAAAATTACAATATACTTATGGTATATGTCAAATAACGTCTTCTTCAGTGTGGCGGTAGTCTTTAATGGTCGAGACCAAGCGCGCAAAGGCGAGCTTGTGTTCCTTTTCTTTGGCGATGTCTTTTAGGGTGTACATTTCTTCGTCGAGTTCTTTTTGGCCAACAAACAACAAAAACGGCACGCCTTTTTTAACGGCGGTTTTAATTTGTTTGTCGAGTTTGCGGCCGGTGATGTCGACTTCGACATTCGCCCCTTCGCGGCGCAAACGGCCAGCCAGTTTTTGCGCGCCTTTGAGGGCATCGCCGAGCACCACCATGTACACTTCGGTTTTGGTGGCGAGTTTTGGCAGCAATTTGTGCGTTTCTAAAAAGTCTTGCATGGTGGTGGCGCCAGGGGCAAATCCAACGGCGCTCAGCGGCTCGACGTCGAATAGCCCGACCAAGCCGTCGTAGCGACCGCCGCCAAATAGCGAACGGGCGTTTTCGGGGTTGGTGTCAAACACTTCAAACACGATGTCGGTGTAGTAATCGAGGCCACGCATAAGGCCAATATCGAAGGTGGCACTTTTAACGCCGTGTTCGCGCAGCAGCGTAAACAGCGTTTGCACCTGGGTAATCGCCGACGATTCTAAAATAACCTTTGGCAGGTCGCCCATGCTTTTGGCGGCAAACAGCGCGCCGATTTTACGCAGGCCATCTTTGGCTTTGTCGGCGTCAAAAATTTCGGCGGCTTGGTCACGAAATTCTTCTGGCGCGATTTTATCTTTGCGGTCGAACAGCTTAATCATCAGTTGCGATTGCACAACATCGAGCTCTAAATAGTCGGCCATCAAAAAGTTAACCAAGTGGCGGCTGTTTATTTTAATGCTGTACATTTTGTCGGTGGCGCCAAAGACCTTCATGATGTCGTCGGCCATGCTGATGATTTCGACTTCGGCGTCGATGCTGTCGACACCAAAAATATCGGCGTTAAGCTGCCAAAATTCGCGCTGGCGGCCGCGCTGCGGGCGTTGGTAGCGCATAAAATTGGCGATTGAATACCAGCGCACCGGATACGGCAAATCCTGGCGCCGGGCAGCAACCATACGGCTGACACTTGGGGTCATTTCGGGGCGGATCATCACTTGGCGGCCGCCGCGGTCGGTAAACAGGTAGCTTTCTTCGTTGACGATTTCTTGGCCGGTTTTGGCGGCGTACAGTTCGTATGGTTCAAGCATCGGGGCGCCGTAATCTTCGTAGCCGTAGCGTTCTGATACCTGCGCCCATTTAGCAAAAATGTAGTTTTGAACGCGCTTGTCTTCGGGGTAAAGATCGCGCGAGCCTTTGTACGGTTGGGTTGAGAGTGCCATAAAATGTTTCCTTACTTATGATTGTAGCAAAAATAAAACGCCGGAGAGCCCCGGCGTTTGTTTTGCATACAAAGTTACCCGAGGCGCTTCGGCAAAATATGGCTAAGATGGGTAACAATAGTAGTCATCGCCATAACCGTACCACGAGCTGGCGGTAAATGCAAAACACATAAAACTTGACAGTTACAGTTTTTAGTTTGATAATCCTAGGCGAAACCCCTACAACAAAGGAGGTGACGCCATGCAACGCAGGTTTCTTGCTGCGTTCGCGGCGTTGTGGCTGATCTTTACGCTGGCCTTGAGTGCCTGCAGCAAAGAAACGCCCGAAGAAAAGGCAGAACGAGTGGCCGCCGAACAAGCACAGAAGCGCTCCGACAAGTTCGAAGCACTGATCGGCGACCGGCAGCTCACCAAGGACTGGGGCCCGCAAGCGATTGCCAACTCTGGGCGGTCGATGGCGACGACGCTCGTCACCACGGTCGCGCTGGACGACCAGACCCGCAAGTACATTGCGGTTGTGGGTCACAACGACCGCGACTGCCACACGGCGGTCGAGCTGGTCAGCGTGGCCGACAACAGCAACGTGGTGCATCCGGACAGCCCGGAGCCCACGCTCGACAACTGGTCTTACCGCGTGATATACATCGCGCCGGGCAAGCCGGTGTTGCCGAAGTTCTACGCCACGACCGACTCGGCTCCGCTGACGATGGAGCTTCCGCCCGGCGCCGTGCTCGCCACTCAGCTGAGCGACGTCTTCAGACAGCGCGGCATCCAGCGCAAGCGGCTCGAGCTCCTGATGGAGCACGCGGCGGACAACGCGTCCGACCCCGATCACAAATGGCTCGCGATCTGCAAGCCCAAGTGACCGGCTGCGGAGGGGCGGTTCAACAACCCCTCCGCAGCGCCTTCAAAATATTTTAGTCTTATTTAACCTATAAACCGGTGTTCATATCGGTCTGCACCTCGGTGGCGTTGAGCGCGCGGTTGTACACGCGCACGTCGTCGAGCAAACCTTTAAAGTACTGGCTTGGCGCGATGTCGGCGCCCCAATACATGGCGTTGCCGCGGGCGGTAATGGTGGTGACGCTGAGCGTGCGCGTGGCCACCAGCGAGCCGTTTACGTAAAACTGCACTTGCCCACTGTTAAACACGACCACAAGGTGGCTCCACTGGTTAAGCGCCAGCGCCGTGCCCATGTTGGCGGTTTGCACACCACTTGTGGTGGCAGCCTGGAAGTTCGGCACGCCGCCCGATGTTTCGATGCCAAACTGGTAGTACGGCGACGTCATGGTTGGGTTCCAAAACTTGCCCATCACTACTTTGTCGCCGCTGTTCGAGCCGGGGTTAATCCACATTGACAGCGTTAAGGCACTCCCCGAAATGTTGGTGGTTGCCGAGTTTGGCACCGAAATGTAATCGTTTGTGCCATCTAGGCTAAGCGCATTGCCGTGCTTGCCCGCCGCCCGCGTGGCGCCGTTTATTAAAGTTGCCGTGTTGTTATTGCTGGTTGCGTCGGCGGCGGTTGTGCCCGATGCTTCGTTAAAGCTCCAGGCCGCGACTGGGCCGTTACTGGCAGCAGAGGCTGTGTACGTCGCAGTGTAGGTTTGGTCGGTTGCCGGCGTGGTAATATTGTGCGTCTGCGCACCGCCATCCGACCAGTTACTAAAGGTGTAGTTGGTGCCGCCAACCGTGGCGTTGCGCGCTTCGTAGGTTTGGGTGAAGCCAATCAGCGAATCGTGCACCAGCGGCGTCGTCACCGGCAAGCCGTCGATGTACAGCGTTTGCCCGGCCGGCAAGGTGTTAAACGTAAGGTTCACTTTTTGCGGCCACACTAACACGTATGAGGTGTGGGTTAAACCGTTGGAATCAGTGACGGTGAGCATTATGCGGTAGCGCGTCACGCCGCTAAAGTCGTGGCCGCTGGTGGGGATGGTAAACGTGCCGTTTTTAATGCCCAGCAAATCAGCGCCGGGGTGGGCGTGGCAGCCGTCGCCGCAGCCAAATTTGGTTGGGTCGCTTTCGTTGGGGTCGCCGCTGTGCAAAAAGTCGATCTTCCAGCGGTAGGCGCTGGCTGGCAGCGCGCCGTCTTCGGGATCGGTGGCGTCACCACTAAAGCTTATGGTGTCGCCCGCCCTAAAGGTAAGGCCTGTGGCTGGCGTTACAATCGTGCCGGTTGGCTTGCTGCCCACCATTATGGTGATTGGTGGCGCAACGGTGGTGTTTACGCCGTCCGAAACCGTCAGCCGCACGCTGTAAGTGCCGGCCGCTGCGTAGATGTGCGCCGGGTTAGCTGCGGTCGAAAGCGCGCTGCCGTCGCCAAAGTCCCACGAGTATGTAAGTGGTTGGTTTTCTGGGTCGGCCGAGCCAGCGCTATTAAAGTTAACGGTTACGCCAACCGGGCCGGCCGTAACATCGGCGGCTGCCGCAGCTGTTGGCGACTGGTTACCCGATTGGTAGCGAATACGGTGGATTTTGCTCACGCCAAACGTACCGCTGGTGTCGGAATACCCAAGGTCGACATAGTACAACGCGCCTTCGGGGCCTTCGGTGAGGTACACAATATCGCCGTAAGGGCCGTCGAGCACGCCGCTAAATGGTTCGAAGTTAAACACGCCGCTTACATTGCCGTCGGCGTCGAACGTCATGCGCTTAATCCAGTTTTGGGCGTAATCAGCAAAGAAGTAATTGCCCTGCATACCGGCCGGGAACTGTGACCCGTGGTACACAAACCCGCCAGTCACCGATGCGTCGCGGCCGCTATGCGAATACGCGTAGGCGGCCGGCGTTTTGCCGGTGCCGCAAGTGCCGAATTCGCAGTCTGGCCAGCCGTAGTTGGCGCCGGCCACGCCAATGTTGATTTCTTCGTAGGCGGTGTCGTAGTTATTGCCGCCAACGTCACCCACAAACAAGCGGTTGGTTGGCGCGTCAAAGTAACCGCGGTAGGCGTTGCGCAGGCCGAGCGCCCATACCGAATCCCAGTGCGGGCCGGCGCCGTCGTAAAACGGGTTGTCGGTTGGCACGGTGCCGTCCATGTTTATGCGGTGAATTTTGCCGTATGGGCTATTGAGATCTTGCGCGGGCGTACCCTGAAAATGTTCGCCGGTAGTAAACATAATCTTGCCGTCGTTGCTAAAGGTGATCGCGCCGGCGTGGTGTTCGTCGCTCGCTAAATCGGTTGGGTCGCGGTACAGTATAAATTCGCTCCCAGCAACCGTGCCAGTTAGGTCGGCGTTGAGCGTAAAGCGCGACAACCTGTCGCGTTGGTCGTTGGCTGTAAAGTACACGTACAAATAGTGGTTGGCGCTAAAGTTTGGGTCGAGCGCGAAGTCGAAAATGCCTTCTTGCACGCCGGCCGTACCAATGTTGGTGATGGTCAAAATCGGCGTTGGGTCGGGCGTTAAGTATGGCGCGGGAATAACGCGGATTTTACCGGCGAGCTCGGCGACCAACATGCGGCCGTCTGGCAAAAACTTCATGGCAGTTGGCAGCGTTAAGCCAGTGGCCAGAATTTCGTTTTGGAAGCTATCGGTGTTCATAACGTTCACCACAACTGGCGCGCTCACATTGGTGTGCCCGGCGGCGTCGCGCGAACGAGCCACAATACGGTGCACGCCGTTGCCCGACGCTTTGGTGTCCCAGTTGGCGGCAAATGGCTCAACCGTGTCTTCGGGGCCCATTGCCGCGCCGTCAACGTAAAACTGCACGCCGGCCGCGCCGTCGGAGTCGGCCAAAATGGTAACAGTGCTGTTTACCTGCGCATCTTGCGCGGGCGAGGTTATAACCACTTGCGGGCCAGCGCCGCTACCCGATGGGTTAAGCAGCGTGTCGCGGTCGGTTTGGATTTCGGCCAACGTTTGGACTTTGCGGTACAAGCGCACGTCGTCGAGCGAGCCCACAAATTTTTGGCTCGCTGCTTGGTCGCCATCGGCGCCAATGCGGATGGTCGAGCCAACGCGCGATGTAATGGTGCCCGCCATTGGCACCGTGGCCGAAAGGTTGCCGTTTACATAAAATATTGCTTGCGAACCGTTAAATGTCACCGCCAAGTGACTCCACTGCCCTGTTGCCAGCGCGCTGCCCATTTGGGCGTGAGCGGCGCCAATCCACAGGTGAGGGCGAGTGCCGCCGTCGAGCTCGAGCCCATATTGGTAGTGTGGCTCGCCGGGGTTGCCGTTCCAAAACTTACCAAATACGACTTGGTCGTTGCTGGTGGCGCCATTTGGTTTAATCCAGGCCGACAGCGTAAATGCTGTGCCGGTTATGTTGGTGGTGGCAGAATCGTTGATGCTCAAATAGTCGAGCGTACCGCCGTTAAACTTAACGCCGCCGGTGTTGCCATGGCCAACATCCCACTGCGGGCTGCCAAATTGGCTAAAAGTAGCCGTGTTGCCGTTGCCAGTAACGTCGACGCTGGTGTTGCCGGTCGATTCGTTAAACGACCACCCACCAATAAGTTCTGGCGGCAATGGTGGCGTGCCGCTGTTGGCGACTTGCACGGTTACTACGCCGCTGGTTACGCCAAAGTTACCGGCAGTGTCGTGGGCGCGGGCCGACAGCGTGTGCGTGCCGTTTGCCGTTGTGGTGGTGTCCCAGGCGAACGAATATGGCGCGCTCGTGTCGTCGTTAATGGCCACGCCGTCGAGCAAGAACTCAACATCTTGCACCGCTACGTTGTCGGTGGCGTTGGCCGAAACCGTGACCGTGCCCGAAACAGTGGAACCCAACGCCGGCGCGGTCATGCTGGCGGTTGGCGGCGTGTTGTCGACGGCCGGGGTGGTCGCCTGTTTGGCTGCAGTTTGGGCAGATTCGTTACCTGCGGCGTCGATCGCACTTACCGTGTAGCTGTACGTGGTGTTTTGCGTTAGGCCGGCATCTTGCGTTGGCATCACCGTTACGGTATTTACCAACGTGCCATTGCGGTACAGTTTGTAGCCGGTTACACCTACGTTATCGGTGCTGGCGTTCCAGTTGACGTTAATTTGCGTCGATGACACCACTTGCAAAGTAAGGTTCGTCGGCACGCTTGGCGGCGTGGTGTCGGCGCCAGTTTGGGTGGCTGCCGTTACGATCGCCGAGTAGCCACTAAGGTTATTTGCCGCATCAGTAGCGCGCACTTGGTAACGGTATGTGGTTGACGGCGCCAAGCCGGTGTCGTTAAACGACGCAGCTGTTGGCGCGGCGATTTGGGCAAAGTTTGTGCAGCCGACGCCCTGGCAGCGCTCAACTTTATAGCCACTGACACCAATGTTGTCGGTGCTGGCCGTCCAGCTAAGGTTAATTTGCGAGCTCGAAACTACATTTGCATTTAGGTTACTCGGCGCGCTTGGCGGCGTGGTGTCGCCGGTTGGCGCGGCGGCCTTAAAGGCAACCATAATGGCCAGGTAGCGGTGCGCGGCGCCAAATGTTTGGGTCGAGGCAACCGAGCCGGCCGAGGATTGGATCATATCCTGCGTTGCCAAATCTTTGTTATTGGCAAAAGCGCGCTGCGTAAAGCCGGTGCCAGCGGTAATTGCCGTGGCGCTGGTGTCGTCCATGACCGCGCCATAAATAAGGTCGCCGGCCGCGGTCGTGGTTGCAGCGGTGCTGGTAATGTTGTTTGCAGCGGTCGTGCCGGTGGCCACGTTTTTAGCCGTTACGTCGACCGGCAATGTTTTGGCGACGTTACTGTATTCGCTTACCACCATACGGCGGAACTGGCGGTTGGCGCCAAAAGTTGCGGTTACGGTGTTAGCGCCGGCTTTTACGTTGGGCGCGTAGCAAACGGCCAGCCATTGGCCGTTGGCGCTATCCCACTGGGTGACGGCCGTGGTGTAGCTGTTGGCTTGCGTGTCGGAGCACGTTACCGAGCCGCCAGAAGTGTTGGCATCCCACGTTATGGCCGCGACAACCAAGTTGCCGGCGGTGTTAGCCGAGGTAAATGCCTTAGCAATGTTTGTGCCGCCACCGTTCATGCTCACCGATGCCGATTGTATATGGCTCGGCGGCGCGGCATGCACCTGCCCCCAAATTAAAAGGCCGCCTGCAGCGGCGGCAATAATGACCATGGTAAAAACGAGAGACGCGCGGTGACCCAGGGACGCTAAGATTTTTCTCATAGGTTTAGTTAAATATCTCGTGCATACACTTGTCAAGCAAAAATCATAAAATTAGCTGAGCAGCGTCACAAAATCGATAGGCGGGGTGCGTGTAGTAGCGCACCCCGCCATGCATCGGCAGGTAGGTTCACTCGCTCCCAAACTTTTTCTCGAGCAGGTAGAACCCGTAGGCGACTAGCCGGATGAGCACCGCCGCGGCCGTGAACCAGAAAAGGATCCACAGCGCAGCCGCCCCGTGCGCAGTCTGGTTGCCCCACATGAGCAGGGCGAACGGAAAGCTGAACCAGAAGACGATCAGCGCCAGAACCCGGGCGTAGGGGTTGGCAACGTCTTCGTCTTCGTCCCAGTTGCGGATGAACGACACCGCCATGAAGGCCATCATGATCAACCCCAGCACCGCCGCGAACATCGCACCCTTGTAACGGGTGGTCAGCACGCCGACGAGGGGCCAGACGATCGCCATCACGAGCGGGAGCTTCAAGCCACGCATAAAGCGCTCCTTACACAGGCGTCGTGCGACGCGGGATGGATGCCAGTGTATTATATTGTGTTTTTGGGTTTTTGCAAATTATTGATTCTGCGCAAAACAAGCAGCGCTGCTGCAAGCGAGTCCGGAATCTGGAATTCATTATTATCGATCATGCGTTCAAGCTCGGCCGGCGTGACCGTGACGATGCGAATTTCTTCTATGGGGTCATCGTGCGGCTCCTGTTTTTTGATTGCCCCCTCGGCCAAAAATATATACTGCCAGCCAATCATTTTGGCCGCGCACAGGGCGGTTGTCGTGAGCGACTCAAGGTGCGGCGCTTCGTAGCCGGCTTCTTCGAGCAATTCGCGGCGTGCCGCCTGCTCGGGCGTTTCGCCGGGGTCAACCATGCCGCTGGGGAACTGGAACATCACCTTTGCCACGCCGTGGCGATACTGCTGGCACAAAATAAACTTGCCGTCAGGCGTTATGGGCACCACCACTGCGACGTCGCCTATTTCGGCCACGTAGTAATCGTCGACAATATCGCCAGACGGCAGCTGCACCGTATCACGCCGAATCGGAAACCACTTAACATCGAAGGCTTTTTGAGACGAGATTAGTTTCCAGGGGGTGATTTTTTGGGGTTGGGGCATAGGCATCAAACCTTAATCATTAAAGCCGCGAGCGTCGCTAAAACGCCAGCAGCAATTTTAAAAACAATATTCGCGCGCTCTTTTAAGAAGATAACGCTCAAAATAACCGCAAGCACCACCTGCCCGGTTAGTAGTAATACCACCAAGCCTGGGTCGGGCGCCTGCTGGTAAGCAAAATAAGCAAAAATGTAATAAAATACGCTGGCTGCTGCGGTTATAAACGCTGTTTTTGAAAGTGCACCCAGATGGCCGCGCGCCTTTTGCAGGTCGCGCTTAACCTGTTTTATATACGGCACACCGACAAGTATTGCCGTGCCAAGGTACACAAGCACCAAATAGGTGCCGAGGTTGAGCGTTTGCGAAAGCTTGGCGGTTGCTACCTGAAAACCGGCAAAGCTCGCTGCAGACAAAACAATAAGCAAAATTCCCGGCTGCAACTTTAAGGCCTTGCCCTGGTACTGCGCCAAAAGAATCGCGAAAAGCAGCACAAGCACACCTAACCCCTGTAAAAATGACAATTGTGTCCCCAAAAATAGTACCGACATAATAAGACCCCAAAGCAAAATCGAAGAAAAAGCTACTTGCGTAGTGGCCGATTCAAGCTTTGCGATACCCTTAAAGTAAGCGATATTACCAACGGCAGAGGTGACCAATGCAATAAGTAGCGCCGGCCACACCGCGCTCATGTTTTCGACGTTAAATCCGCCAGAAAACGGCAAAACAAAAAGGCCAAACAATGTAGACGCAGCCAGTAAAAACAAGGCTTGCGTAATCGGCCCTACCTTAATGTGGTTACTGAGCACTTTAGTCAGCACGCCGTACGTCGCGCGTCCGACGATAGCAAGAAGGGTATATAAAAGCCACATATACTTTGGATTATAGCAGTAAATACTATGCGGCCTGAAACTACTCCTCTATAATCGAGCATGCCCCTGGCAAACAAAGGCTGGAGTTGGTTCTTGTGGCAGACCGAAGCAAAAGGAATGAGCTGTTCCTGGCGGCAGTACGCGCGAGAGGCTACAATCTCAAAACATTTAGCGCAGAGATTGGCGTGAACTACAAAACGGTTCAACGGTGGTACTACGATGGTCGCATCCCAAGGCTCAAGTACCGGGCGGCTGTAAAGGCGCGGCTTCAAATGCCGATCGAGCAACTGTGGCCCGCACTCGCTCAGCAAAAGTCCGACAGCGTGCTTAGCCGCAAGATGGCGCTCAGCGTAGAAGCACTTGGAGAAAAGTTTGTAGCCGCGCTGATTGGTAGCACGGTACGCGAACTCACCATCTGCTCGGACGATCTTTGGTTCCTGAGAATGGTGGCCAAGGCCTACAGGTTGCCCGCAAAGACTTCGCCATTCGAGGTTAGAGTGGTCGTGTCGGCATTTATCCCGGCAGCCGAGCTACAAGCGCTTGGCTTTTACAACGCTCGCTTTGTGCGGAGACATCAAGGCGTAGGCCCAGCGGCGATTGTTCGGGCCGACGGAGTCATGCTGATCGTCCCGCACATTCTGGGCTTGCCCTGCGCAGACGCGCCAGTGATTGTTATACGCCAGAAATACGAGCAGGACGTATTCGACAAGTACGTCAAAGCGCTGGACAAGCTTTGGGAGACAGGATTGCCTCCCGCCGGCAGGAGCGGCTGAGTACCGCAAAGGCCGTCGCAAAGTGACGCACGGGGGCAAACCCGAGGCTCTGGCAACGCCGCCAGAGCCTCGGAGCGAATAAACCTCGGCATGCCGATCTAAGGACTTGTCTTTCTCTGCTCGTCTTCGCGGCAAGCCGCTCCAGACTCGGCCAAGCAAGGATTGCATAACTTGCCACTGGCAAGTTATGACCCATCGGTTCAAGTCCTCATTCCCGCAAAAACAAGTTAAAAGACCAGAATAAATCCTGGTCTTTTAACTTGGTGCGCGAGAGAGGACTTGAACCTCCACGCCTCACGGCACTAGCTCCTAAGGCTAGCGTGTCTACCAATTCCACCACTCGCGCATGAGTGAGGTAACTGAGGTATTATACCATATTGCCTGCTAAAAAAATCCGCTGGCCAACAGCGCTTCGTCCAACAATGGCCATAGGTGCTTTTTTTGAGGGTCTTGCGCTTGCTCAAGCCATTCCTGGTGCAAGGCTTTTACCATTTCGTCGGGGTAAATGTCGGTGGCGTGCAGGCCGGCGTGGCTAAGCGCGGCATAGGCGCGCAGCTCGGTGATGTGCGAAATGTCATCCCACGGCGCGCCGCCTTGCTGCTGCATGGCGCGTTGCTTCGCGTAGTGGCCGGCAATATAACCGGCAATGTCGTCGAGCCCGGCGACAAGCACTGGTAGGTGCTGCTCGGCGCCGTAGCGTGTGCCATAAATTAAGTTGCGAAAGCGTATGGTGTCAGCTTGCCCATTTTGCAAAGTGTAGGCAATCGCCAGTTCCTGCGAGTCACCGACAACCGTTACTTTAGGCGGCGCCATTAAAATGCCACCGCGCACTTTGAGCCGGTTAACCTGGTGGATGACCGGCTCGCCGGGCTGCATGGTTTCGGCCAGGCGCAGGGCGGCGAGGTACCGTTCGGCGCGTTGTTCCGCGGTGTCGTACTGGCCGTGGCTTAGCTCGGCTGCTTCACCAAAACTAAGGCCAGTATCTTTGTAGATTTCGGGCGGTGGCGAATTGCTAAAATGAGTTTCGAGGCTTTGCATTACGACCCCTATCATACACCTTTATCGCCCAGATGTACCGCACAAAAAAAGACGACCTTCATTTAGGCCGTCTTTTGGTAGAATGCGAGCGCCGCATCTCCGTATAATTTCGCGTTCACCACAACAACTCCATTAACGGTCGGCGCCACACCTCTACCTTGATAGGATAATACCATAAGCCCATTTGATTTTAAATGACGAATTAACAACGTGACTGTGGATAACTGCATGTCATGGTATGGCGGATCAACCAATAACAGATCAAATTGTGCGTTTTGGTTTGTTTCAGACCACGACCGACAATTTGCCTTTACAAGTGTTGCGGTTTTTTGCAGGCTCAGCGATTGTATATTGCGTTCGATCGCCAGCTGGGCGCGTTTGTCGCGTTCGAGCAGCAGCGCGCTTTTTGCGCCGCGGCTGAGCGCCTCAAAACTTAAAGCCCCACTGCCGGCAAATGGTTCGAGCACGGTTTTGCCGGTAATATCGCCGAGCGAATTAAACAACGCGCCGCGCACACGCTCGCTCATTGGGTGCGTAGTGGTTGTTTCGGGCGATTCAAAAAACCGCCCGCCGAGCTCGCCGGCAACAACCCGCAGCCGCATTATTTTTCCTGCTGCGCTTTGGCCAGCGATTCGTACCACGCCAAAGCAATCACTTTTACCAGCAGCGGCGCTAAAACTTCGCGGGTTTCGCGCGCCATTTTGTTTGTCCAGCCTTTTTGCATAAAGCGGTCGTAAAATTTGAGGTCGTAAATATCTTTGGCGGCTTTTTTAAAGACGGCCACAATACCGGTGCGCATAATGGCGCGGCATTCGGCTTTAGTTGGGTAGCCGGCTTTAAGGCGCAGCGGCGCAATAGTGGTGGCCACGCCCCATTCGTACAGGCCGTGGGTGGTCATTACGCCTTTGGCACCCCAAAATTCCCAGTTTTTGGCGAACATGTCCCGGGCGGTGTCGCCTTCGCCGCGCACGATAAGTTTGTCTTTAATAGAGGTGCGGGTTTCCAGCCCCGCGCCGCGTAGTTCTTCGAGTTTTTCTTGTAGCGGAAAATGGTGCGCCGGCGTCAGGCCGTCAACCAAAGCGTGCGCCAGCCAGGCCGCTTCGAACGCTGCCTTTTCGGCGTGGCCGGTTTTAAGTGCAGTCGTCAGGTTTTTGCTGTGGCGTTCGATCATGTCGACCAACTGGCGGTCTTTGGGGTCGGTTGGGTCGTAATAATGCCACGGTTCGTCGCGCGCCGGCGATTTGCTTTTTATGCCGTCGGGGCCGTTTTTGCCTTCAAAATGCAAAATGTCGCGGATGCGCGGAAAGTTGGTGTCGGGCAGTTGCGCCTCAAGTGCACGCCGAGCAACGCGGTCGAGCTTTTGGTGCGCGCCGATAATTTTGCCAGAGGCATTGCGGAGGGTTGTTCCAGAATACATATGTTTTAATTTAGCGTGGTCAGGCGGCGGTAGCGCTCGACCCGTTCGTGTAACTTTTTGTATTGTAGCAGGTTTATGCCGCTTTGGGCGAGCTGCGACGCGGCTTCGCGCACCATTTTTACCAGCCGCAAATCGCCGAGTTTGGCAAAGCTAAGATCGAGTTCGCCCGATTGCCGCCGGCCGTAAATTTCGCCGGGGCCGCGGAGTTTGAGGTCGGCTTCGGCCAGGTAAAACCCGTCGTTTGATTTTTCGAGCTCGCGCAGGCGCTGGCTTATGGCCTCGACGCGGGTTGGAATAAGGTAACAATAACTTTGCTCGCTCCCCCGCCCCACCCGCCCGCGTAACTGGTGTAACTGCGCCAAGCCAAAGCGTTCGGCGCCTTCGATTAACATAACCGTGGCGTTTGGCACGTCAACACCAACCTCAACAACCGTGGTGCAAATAAGCACATCTATTTCGCGGTTTTTAAATTGGCTCATCACGCGCTCTTTTTCGTCGGCTTTTAGCTGGCCGTGCAGCAAGCCGACGCGGCGGTGTTTAAACACACTTTTATTAAGGCGTTCGTGTTCGGCCTCGACACTTTTAAGCTCGCTTAGGTCGCCTTGGGCGTCGGCGACAAGCGGGCAGACTACATAGGCTTGACGGCCGGCTTTAATTTCGGCGTCGATTTTTTCGTACACAGTATGGCGCGCCAGCGGCGAGACCACTTTTGTGGCGATTGGCTGGCGGCCTTTTGGCAGTTCGTTTAAAATCGATACCTCAAGTTCGCCGTATAGCGTAAGTTGCAGGCTACGCGGAATCGGCGTGGCGGTCATGCTCAACAAGTGCGGCATGTGATTGCCGCGGGTTAAAAGTTCGGCGCGTTGGCGCACGCCAAAACGGTGTTGTTCGTCGATCACGACCAGACCGAGTTTGTGAAAATCGCTGTTTTTTTGAATAAGCGCGTGCGTGCCCACCGCAATGTCGACCTCGCCGGCTTTAATGCGTTTTTTAAGCTCATCTTTGGCCTTTGCTTTGGTCGAACCCACCAGCAGCGCCACATTTACGCCAAGCGGCTCGAGCAAATTGGCGAGCCCCGCGGCGTGCTGCGTGGCCAAAATTTCGGTCGGCGCCATAAACGCCGTTTGCAGGCCGGCGCGCGCCAGCATGTAGGCGGCCATGGCGGCGACCGCTGTTTTGCCAGAGCCAACATCGCCCTGCAGCAGCCGGTTCATAGGTTCTGGCTTGGCGGTATCTTGCAAAATTTCCCAGGCGGCGCGTTTTTGGGCGGTGGTCATGGTAAACGGCAGGGCAGCAACAAACTTTTTGGCCTCGGTTTCGTTAAACGCCACAGTGTGGCTTTTAAGTTTGGCGTTGTCTTGGCGGTTGAGCGCGCTGGCCATTAAAAGTGCCTGTAATTCCTCGAAACTAATGCGGTTTTTAGCTTTGGTAAGCGCGGCGGCGGTTTCGGGAAAATGTATATTTTTGAGCGTGTCATTAGTACCAAGTAACTTTTGTTTTTTTATAAGCTCTGGCGGTAATGTTTCGGGCAGCATTTGCATTAACGGCAAAAGTTCGCGGATTAACTTGCGGATTTGGTGCGATTTAAACCCCGCCGTCTCGGGGTAAATCGGCACAATCCGCGCCGTGCTGACGCCCATTGTTTTTGCCTGCTCGGCGGCCGGATTTTGCAAAATGTAGCGGTTGCGCTGCAAATCGTACAGGCCCGAAAAGTAATATTCCTGGCCTTTTGCCAGCTGCTCGGCGCGGTATTTTTGGTTAAACCACACCGCGCGCGTTTTGGCAGTGCCATCATTTACCACCGCTTCGGTCACATGAAGGCGGCGGCTAATGTGCCGGCCAGTGACTGATTCGACCTTGGCCTTAATAGTCACGTTGCCCGGCGCCAAATTAACAATCTCGGTCACCTGCGAATAGTCGTCGTACTTGCGCGGAAAAAAATACAACAAATCCTCGATGGTTTTAATACCAAGGATATGCAGTTTTTCGGCAATCGCCTCGCCAACCCCCTTAACCATTGTGACTGGACTATTAAGCACCATAGTAGGTATATTGTACCTAAAGATGACCGAACAAGAACTACACAAATTTGTATTTGGCAAAGTTATGGCGTCGCTGCAGTGCACCAATGTGCCGCAACCGCCGGCTATAATTACCTTTTTTGGGATTCCCGGCAGCGGCAAAACAGTGGTCGCCAAAAAACTGGCCGACGACCTGCAGGCGCAGTACATCCAGCAGGATGGCATGCGGTTTATTTTGCATAACAAAGGTGTAAAAACAGGCAACGTTGCGCCAATAACCCTTGCAGTTGTTGGCAAAATTTTGGCAAAACACCCAAATAAACGCATTATGCTCGACGCCAGCATCGACCGCAGCTGGCCAAAATTTTACGAAAACTGTAAAAAATGGGGTATAAAACCTATTACGATCCGCCTAAATGCCGATGCCAAAACGGCGGTAAAAAACCTTACCGACCGCGGCCGCTACGACGACGAAACCCTACTGCGTAGCCTCACCCATTACATCGAGCAATTTGAACAAGCCAAAAAAGACATGCCTGCAGATATTACCGCAAGCTGGCCGTACGATTACGACCACATTATTACAGCGATCAAGGCAAAACTTTAGGCTGGCGTAAGCGTGCGGTCGGTTTGTGGGCCGCCAAGTGTTTCTAAGGCTTTTAGGACGGCGTCGCAAAACAGCTCGGCTCTTTCGTCGTCGATCGCAACATGTTGAAAGCTCGAGTATAATTCTTCTTCTGTTTGGCCGTCTTGACCGGATGCTACAGAATCGCAGGTGATGTGCCTAAAAAGTTCGAAGCCACCCTCGGGGTTTGGGCGTACTCCCAAAACTTGCATGTACACTAACGAACTTACTGCGTCGACCGGCCGCTCTGACGACAAAGAAAAAATAATAGCCGCCTTAGCCGGCCCAATGTCTTCGACTGCGAAGTCAACAACGTCGGGGCGCAGCGGCAAATGCGGGTGGATGACGTTCATGTGTTTGGATGCGCCGTTGGTTGCATAATTATGCCTTACCGGCCGCCCCAGGCGCGTGCCGCCCGGAGTAAGGCCGATTAGTTCTAAACTAGCCACTAATTTTTGCACTCTTGTATCGTTTGTGTCGAGTGATGCGCCGTAAAATTCGCCACCTTCGTTAAAGTCGGCAAGAACCGCCCGGGCAAGCCTAACAAGCCGGGGGACTTCCTCTTCGCGTGCAACTTCAACGCCAAGTTCATTAGTTATTTCTGCCATAAAATAAATATATTATCAAAATTATGGTTTAGCAATAGTTTTTTATCTTAAACTATTTTTACGAACTTGCGTTTGCCTACCTGGATTAAGTCGTTTGCCTTTAGATTGACTGTTTGTTCGGTTACTCTTGCCTGGTTGATTTTAATGCCACCTTGGTCGAGCAGGCGTTTGGCCTCTGATTTGCTGGCGGTGAGGCCGGCCTTTACCAAAACGTCGCAGATGTCGTGCTCGCCGGCGGGTACGTTAATTGTTGGCGCGAGCTCGCCTGCCTCGCCGCTAAACAGTTGCTTAGTCGCTTCGACGGCTTTGTCGGCCTCGGTTTTGCCATGCACCAGCTTGGTGACTTCGTAGGCCAGGGTTTTTTGGGCGTGGCGGCCAGCCGGGTTTGTTTTAAATTCGGCAATTACTTTGTCGAGCTCGGGTTTTTGGAGCGTAGTGTACACTTTTAGATAATCTTCGACCCCTGCATCGTCGACGTTAAGCCAAAATTGGTAAAAATCGAACACACTAGTGCGTTTTGGGTCGAGCCACACCGCACCGCCTTCGGACTTGCCAAACTTTTTGCCGGTCGCCTTATTTATAATAAGCGGGCAGCTGTACACGTGCGCTTCGTGGCCGTCGAGCTTGCGGATTAATTCGACACCACTGAGGCTATTACCCCATTGGTCGGCGCCACAAACCTGCAAGCTTACGCCCTTTTCGCGGTGCAGCACTAAATAATCGTAGCCCTGTATTAACGAGTAGCTAAATTCGGCATAACTAATGCCCTTGCCGCCCTTGCCAATGCGCGACTGAATAAAATCGCGCTGCAAAAGCTGGGTCATGCTAAAGTGTTTGCCAATATCGCGCAAAAAATCGAGGTAGTGCATGGTTTTAAACCAGTCGTAGTTGTCGACGATTTCAAAGTCCATGCCCGCAAACACTTGTTTGTACTGGGCGGCAATGGCCGCTTTGTTTTTGGCGATTTGCTCAAGGCTTTGCAAATTGCGTTCTTCGTCTTTTCCGTCTGGGTCGCCAATCATGCCGGTGGCGCCGCCAACCAGCAACACGGCTTTGTGGCCGGCTTGCATAAACTGGCGCACCATCATGGCGGCGGCCAGGTTGCCAACCGTCATGCTGTCGGCGCTGGGGTCGACACCCCAATAAAACGTCAGCTGTTTCTCATCTAAAACCGATATATCTTTGAGCGTTGTTTGGTTTACAAATCCGCGCCAGGCAAGTTGTTGCGAAAGTTTCATGATTAGCCAATCTGTTACTACTTACTGTGGATTATAACGATTTTGCGCTTGCATTGCCAGCGCAGTGGTATAATAGAGAGGATTTTTCTAATGGTTAGGGAGAATATATAAAGAATGGCCAAGAAATCAACAAAGGGTAAAGCACTCAGCTTATACGCCAACTTAGCTGCCCGCCGCCGATCTAAAGCGGACGCCAAAGCACGCCGCAAGGCCGAATATTTGGCGACTCTTCCTAAACAACCATTAAAACGCCTTTTGTACCGCTTGCATCCCAAGCGCGTGCTCAAGTTTTGGTTTAGTAAGCAAGGCGCGATCGCCTTCTTAAAACTGCTCGGCGTTGGCGTTATTATTTTAGCGATCTTTATTGCCGCGCTGTTTGCCTACTACCGCCGCGAGCTCGACGCCTTTAGCCCCGACCAACTAGCCAAAAGCGTGCAAACTACCGTTACCAAATATTATGACCGCAACGGCATTTTGCTATGGGAAGACAAAGGCGACGAAAACTACAAAATTGTCGTCGAAAGCGATGCCATCGCGCCGGTCATGAAGCAGGCCACGATCGCCATCGAAGACAAAGACTTTTATAAGCACGGCGGCATTAGCGTCACGGCTATCATCCGCGCCGGGGTTACCAACCTTACCGGCGGCGAGGTGAGCGGCGCATCTACCCTGACACAACAGCTTATTAAGCAGGTATTTTTCGCCCAAGACTCACAATCGAACCGGCTCGACATTGGCCGTAAGTTAAAAGAAGCCATTTTGTCGATCGAAGTCGAACGCATGTACACCAAAGACCAAATTTTGGCGCTGTACTTAAACGAAGTGCCATACGGCGGGCGGCGTAACGGTGTCGAATCGGCTGCAAAAACCTACTTTGGGGTTTCGGCAAAAGATCTAAACGTGGCACAGGCGGCGCTTATTGCGTCAATCCCGCAAAACCCGTCGTATTACAACCCATACACGCTGACACCTCAAGCCACCAAAGACCTCATCGAACGCCAGCATTTGGTGCTCGATGACATGGTCGACCAGGGCTACATTAAAAAAGAACAAGCCGACGAAGCTAAAAAAATACCGATCCTCGACACCCTCAAGCCCGAAATTGGCGACGACGAAAACATGAAGGCGCCGTGGTTTGTGATTGCCGTACGCGACCAACTACGCGATAAGTTTACACCCAAAGTAGTCGGCGAAGGCGGCTTAACTGTTAAAACAACGCTCGACTGGCGCATTCAGGAACGCGCTCAAAACGCCATTAGCGCCAACTTCCAATACGCGCTAAAGCTTAACGCCAACAACATGGCGCTTACCGCAATCGACGTGCCAACCGGCCAAATTTTGGCGATGGTCGGCAGCCACGACTTTAGCGACAAATCACTGGGCGCAACAAACGCCACGCTTTCCAACCTTAGCCCGGGCTCGAGCATAAAACCATTTATTTACGCCAACCTGTTTAAACCGCAAGAAGGCCAAAACTGGGGAGCTGGATCGATTTTGGTCGACCAAAACATTAAATCGTGGGTCAACCAGGACATCCAAAACTACGATGGCAAATTTAGAGGGCCAATGACGATCCGTCGCGCCTTGGGCGAATCGCGCAACCCACCCGCCGTCGAAGCCGGCCAGTTTGGCAAGCCCGAAGCGGCAATCCAAACGGTTAAAGACGTTGGCGATCGGTATTACTGCGATAACGTCGACTACGGCCCTACCTTCGCTATCGGTACCTGCGGTGTTAACGAAGTACAGCACACCAACGCCTTTGCTACCCTTGCCCGCCAAGGCGTGTACAAACCCGAAGCATATGTGCTCGAAGTTAAAAATGCCCAAGGCCAAACCCTTACCCAGTGGAAGGACGACCAATCCAAAAACGTCCTCGACCCGCAAATCACCTACATGCTGTCAGACATCTTAAGCGACGACGGTGCACGCTCTGGCACATTCGGCCCTCGCGCCGCCGGGTTTAACGTACCAGGCGTTAAAACAGCCACCAAAACCGGTACCACCGACGACGGCGCCGGCCACGCCAAAGACGGCTGGATGATGAGCTACACGCCACGCATGGCCGTTGGCGTATGGACTGGCCGCAACGACAACGGGCACCTCAGCAACCTCGGCAGCACCGCCAACGCCAACGTCACCAGCGACGTGCAAAAATTTGCGCACACCGAAATCTTTGCCAAAGATGGCTCATGGAAGGCTAACGACTGGTTCCTCAAACCGTCTGGCCTGCAAACACTTACCGTTAACGGCAAAACCGACTTGTTCCCTTCGTGGTACAAAAAGCCGACCAACGCCGACGGCGAAAAGATCGTGTTCGATAAAGTAAGTAAAAAGCGCGCTACCGATTGCACGCCAGCGGCTGCAAAAATCGAACTGCAAGTACCAGTCTTTGAAGACCCTGTCACCAAAAAGAAGGTCTACACCGCGCCCGACGGCTACGACACCGAAGGTAACGACGACCTACACAAATGCGACGACATCCACCCATTTGCGAGCGTCACCGTAACTGGTGCGCCATCTAAAAACGTCGTGATTAACGCCACCGTTAACCAGGGTACCTTCCCGCTGAGCTCGGCAAGTGTTGCCGTCGACGGCCAGGTGATCTCGACCCAGCCAGTCAGCAGCAGCGGTGCGCTCACCCCAGTACCGTACACCTTTACAACAAGCGGCAGCCACACCGTGACCGTTACCGTAACCGACACCGGTATGTATGACGGCACAGCGAGCACCACAAAAACCATCGCCTCAACTGGCGGGAGCACGCCGCTCCTGCCGGGTAGGCGACGTGGCGATGGCTAGCTAATAAAAAATAGTCCGTGGCAACCCACGGACTATTTTTTTACATGCTGCAGAAACTATAGCTTAACGTGCCCGTCGTTTTCGGCGGTACCGGCTGGCCGTGGCGCGCGTTGGCGGCGACGGCGGTTGTTGTTGTGTTTTGGCTGGGCGTTCTGTGCGGGCGTGTGCTGCGCCTGCTCGCTGTGGTACACCTGGGGTTTTGGCGACTCAACAACAGCAGTTTCAACCTTTGGCGCGGTTGGTTTTGGCGGCAGAGGCTGTTTTTTATCGTGGTTGTCGTGCTGCGGCTGCGGTTTGTGCGCGCCAGGCAAGGTTGCAAACATCATTTTGCCAGCCTGCGTTTGCAACATACGAGTAAATTCGACCTGCACATGCTGGTTTAACTTTTTGGCCGCTTGGTCAACCACCACCATGGTGCCGTCCTCTAAGTAACCGACACCTTGCGAGCGGTCTTGGCCGATCTGCGTAATTTTAATGTCGGCTTTTTCGCCAGGCAAATGAGTCGCGCGCAAACCCTGGGCGAGCTCGTTTACGTTAAGCACGCGCACGCCTTCGATTTGGGCGACTTGGTTTAGGTTAAAGTCGGTGGTGTATAGCAGAGCACCAGTCTTTTTAGCCAGCGCTACCAGTTTGTCGTCGACTTCTTTAATGCCACGCGCCATGCCTGGTTTAATAACCACTTCGGTTTGGCGCATGTCTTGCAGGCGGCGCACAACTTCGAGCCCGTGGCGGGCGCGCTCACGTTTGTAAGCGTCGCCTTGGTCGGCCAAAAACTGCAGTTCGGCCACTACAAACTGCGGGATGATAAGCCGCGGCGGCACAAACCCAGACCCGACGATTTCGACAATCCGGCCATCAATAAGGCCCGAGGTGTCGACCACCATCTGGTTTTTAATTTTTTGGCTGTCGCTGTTTTGTTGCCACAGCATGTAGCCAAGCGCCGCAGTATTTATAACTGTGACGCC
>CAYTEG010000006.1:19914-24767 GCA_964436805.1 uncultured Candidatus Saccharibacteria bacterium | reverse complement strand
GCGACCAGAAGCGACGCATATGCCGCGGCGTGTGGGTTGCCGGCAATATGGCGCACAATGCGGTAACTGGCGTAAAAAAGAAGGTAACAGGCCGCGGCGTTTACGACGACCAACATAATTGGCAAAATTGGGTTAAATCGCACCCACGATGTCCAAAACGAATACGTCACGCGGAACTCGTCGGAGCCGGTGAGCTCTGATGTTGCGGCCGGCATGTAGCCTTTTTCGAAGCTAAAAAATGGCACAAGCTCGTCGCGCACAATCGACGATTTGTTTTGCATAACGTCGCCGCTTGCCAGCAAAACGTCGCGGAAAATAAATAGATGCACCAATAAAATAACCGCGGCCGCGATCCAAAATATTTTTTTAGGCGCGGTTAAAGCGGGTGGTTTTTGATCCATAACTTTGCGGCTTTAAAATTGTCGTCGGCGATTTTGGTAAGTGCTGCCCGCGCTGGCGCGAGGTTTTTGGTAAGCTCCGAAAAAGTAGTTTGCAAAGTCTCGGCCGAAAGCTCCTCGATCTTTACCGCATGTTCGTAGCCGGCTTCGCTGACAAACCGCCAACATTTGGTGTCGTAGGCGACGGCCAAAAACGGCGTGCCCACCGCAGCCGCCAAAAGCAGCGAATGAAACCGCATCCCGACCAACACGTCGATGTGCTGCAAATACGACGTAATTGTTGTAATGTCGGTGTCGTCGGCAACCACAACGTCCGCCGATTTTTTAAGGTACGGAATAACCTCGGTTTCTAAAAACAGCCGGTCATTATGGTTGGTAAAATCGGTTTGGAACGGCAAAAAAACAACAAAATAATTTTGGTCAACCAAACTTTGTGCAAAGTCGCCCATGGTTTGCAAATATTTTTGGCGGTCAACCCAATCGGGAATGTCGGACAGCATATTTATGCCAACGATTTTGCGTCCGCGCGGCACAGGTATTTTTGCGGGGAGCCACGCCTCGCGCCAACGCTGGTTTAAAAACAAACCGTCAGTCGATGCCTCAATATTTTTTTGGGGCAGTCCCAAAACATCGCGCGCATAAGCGTACGACTCGGCGTCGCGGAACGTTGTGTGCGTACACGCCGCCAGCGCCGATTTGGTAATCGCCCGCCCCAGGCTTGTTTTAATTGTGCCAATACCAATGTGCAGGCCAACCACTTTTTTGCCGAGCAATTTTGCCAAAATATTAAACGCCATAATCGGCGCAATCACGCTATACGGCGAGCGGCCGGTCGACGAATACAGTTCTTTGTATACCGTGCCGCCGCCGTAAAAAATGTAATCGGCGCTGCGCATAAGCTGCAGTAGTTGCCAAAACGACGTTTTGTAAGTGGCAAATAATTGCAGGCCGGGGAAGGTTTTGGTAATACTGGCCGGTACGAGCGCCGGATTGCTGGCGCTGGCATGCACGTCGGTAATGCCTTTTTGCTTTAAAAAATCCAAATAATTGTACAGCAATAAATCGTCGCCCAAATTTGTTTGGCCGTACGCGCCAAGCAGCAAAGCGCGCGTCATGCGGCGACGCTTTCGTACGTTTTTTTGGTTTTGGCGCCGATGACTGGCCAAAGCCGCTCGGTTTTTAATTGTTTGGCAACATCGTTAAAATGCGCTTCGCTGGCAAAAAAATCGGTTAATTTTTGGGCGAGTGCGTCGGCGTTTTGGGCAAACAACACGCGGTTTGGTAACAAATGCGCAAACACGTCGCTCGCTAAAAACGGTTTTTCGTAGCCCATCGCAAACGACATCGGGCCGGAGCTGGCCATCGAAATTGTGTACGGGTAGACTGTGACGTCGCAGGCCGAATAATAATCGGCAATGTCGCTTTCGGCCATAAACCCAATCCATTGGTACTGGTTTTTGGCGATCAACGCCGCGGCTTTTTGCTGCATATTTGCGTAGTGTGCCAGGTAGTCGGCGTCTTGCAAAAACTTTGGATGCTTGCCGGCAGCGACAATAAGTAGCGCCTGCGGGTCGGTTTTGGCGTAGCGGGCAAAGCCTTCAATGAGCAAATCGACGCCTTTGTAACCAGCCAAATACCCCATAAACACAACCACGCGTCGGTCTTTTGCGATGCCCAGTTTTTGTCGGGCGGCCTGTTTATTTTGCGGTTTAAAGTCTTCGACGCCGTGCGGAATAACCGCTATTTTTTCGCGCGGCACATTATATTCGTCAACCAAAATATCCCTAAAATAATCTTCGTGGGTAATAAGCATGCGCGCCCAGCGGGCGACGGTGCCAAAAATGTAGCGGAATGCAGCGCGGATCAACCAAGCTGGCGCACTCGATTTATTAGCGCGCACAAAACCGACGTCGATTTTTTGCAAACTTACCACGTGGTGCAACGTTACCACAACGCCAAACCGGCGCAGCAAAAACACCAGCCACGGGAAGATAATCGCGGTGTGCAGGCCACCATACAACGGAACCTCGTGCTGAATATGCACAACATCGGGCCGTATTTTTGTAACCTGCCTATAAATCTGCCACGCAAATTTGTAATTGCGGTCGAATGTGCGGACGATGGTAAAACTATCTTCGGTGTATGTTTCGGGCGCTTCGCCGGTTTTATTACACACCACAAATAATTCGTCACCCGGCTGCAGTGCCACATTTTTTAGCAAATTTTTGGTGTACGAAGCCACGCCGCTCGCCGCAATGTGCTTTTCGGCGCGGTTTGGGTACAGCGAAACAACGGCGACCCTCACGTCAGCAAACCCTCTTCGTCTTTTATTTTGGGGTTTTTGCGCACAACGTAGAGCGGCCGGTCGATGACCTCGGTGTGAATATGCGCAATGTACAGCGAAATTAAGCCGAGGCAGGCCAGCACCACGCCAACCATCGCCAAAAGCAAAATCGCCAAATAAAACGTGCCGCTGACCGCCCAATGAAACGGGTCGTTAAAAATAAATTCGATCACGTACATAAAAATGCCGAGCGGAATGCTGAGCGCTAAAATCAGCATACCCAAATAGCCGGCCAGTTTAAGCGGGAACAAACTATACGACGTAAAACTGTTAACGGCCAGCGCGATGAGCTTGCTAAAACTGTAACTCGGCGCGCCGTGCAGGCGGGTGGCTTGTTCGAACGGCACGTACGAGCACTCAAACCCGAGCCAGTCGATCAGCCCGCGCGTCAGCCGGTTGCGCTCCGAAAAATGGTTAAATGTGTCGATCACTTCGCGGTCGAGCAACCTAAAATCGGTGGCGTGCGGCGTAATTTTGGTATTGCCGATCGATTGCATAATCCCGTAAAACATTTTGGCGCCAATTTTGCGCATAAAGTTCATGTTGCGTGACGAAAACACGCCAACCACTACTTCGGCGCCGTGTTCCCAGCGTTTAATAAATTCGCCGATCAGGCTGGGCGGCATTTGCATGTCGGCGTCAATAACAATCGCCGCGTCACCTTTGGCACGGTGCAGGCCGGCGCTGACCGCCGCTTCTTTACCAAAATTGCGCGAAAACTGGATTATTTTTGCGCTATCCTGGTTGGCCAGCTGCATTAACACCGAAGCCGAGCGGTCGTCGCTGCCGTCATCGACATAAATAAGCTCGAAATTATAATTAATAATGCGGTCGATCGTCCGGCGCAGGGCAGCGTGGAGCGGCCGTAAATTTTTTGCCTCGTTATATACGGGCACAACAATCGAGATTAATTTTCGCGGTTTCATAGTAGTGGGGGTTATCCCGCATCATATTGTATGAGTATTTGCTGGGTAATAATGTCGGTTATTTCATAGAGCGCGCGCCGCACTTGGTCGTACAATGGCTGGAGTTGGGGCGTAACCCATCTGTTAAAAACGCGCGGGGAGGCGATACCATTTTTAGCATCGAAACTCCAAAAAGCGAAGATTCAGCACCAATTTTGCCACGCATAGCGCCGTATATTGTGTACGGTTTACTTGCGCTTGGCGTTTTAGGCCCGCTGCTTTTGCCTGGTTTTGTGTTGACGCTCGACATGGTGTTTGTGCCGCATCCGCCATTGCCGCACGAGCTGACGAACACTTATATCTTTGAGGCGCTGCTGCATTTTGCAAGTTACGTGGTGGCTGGCGATGTGCTGCAAAAAATCGTTTTGGTCGCGATTTTGGTTTTGGCGGGATTGGGCGCGCATCGTTTAGTGCAATTATTTGGTAAAGATTTGCCCGCGTGGGCACCGTACGCGGCTGGCATTTTTTACGCCGTCAACCCATTTATATATGGCCGGTTTATGGCCGGCCAATATTTGGTGTTGTTTGGTTACGCGCTTTTGCCGTTTTTTGCGCGGGCGCTGCTGCGGTTTTTGCAAAAGCCGCGCTGGCAAAGTGCGGCTACTACTGCCGGCTGGTTGGCCGGCATAAGTTTAGTGTCGATCCACACCATTGGCATTGCGATGGTGCTGGCCGTTGTTGCGACTGCCACGGCGCTGTGGCAATGGCGCAAAAACCGCGCGCATATAGTGGGGATTTTAAAATGTGCGGCGCTCGGCGTTGGTATTTTTTTGGTGGCCAGCAGTTATTGGCTGGTGCCGCTCGCCACCGGTAGTGCCAGCACCGCGCACGTTGTGCAGCAATTTGACTCGTCCGACACCGCCGCTTTTGCCACCGACGGCGGCATATTTGCGGTGATGATGCTGCGCGGGTTTTGGGCCGAAGCCCAAGGCTTATTTATGACCGTCGACTCTGTTTTGCCAATGAGCGGCCTGTTGCAACTTGGCGTGTGGGCGCTGGTGATTGTTGGCGCGGTGTGGCTGTGGCGCCAAAAACCGTGGCTGGCGGTGGCGCTCGGCGTCAGTGCTTTGCTGGCGCTTGCGCTGGCGTTGTTGCCGCTTGGCAATATTCCGCTGCTGGCCGGCTACCGCGAACCGCACAAATTTG
>CAYTEG010000006.1:0-19904 GCA_964436805.1 uncultured Candidatus Saccharibacteria bacterium | reverse complement strand
CTCAGCACCTCTTGTGTTCTGCACACAGTGTCGTGGCCATAAAATTTGTGGCAATTGTGGCGCTGGTATTTGCCGTGTTTTTTGCCCTCGGCGCGTCGGCTGCCGTGCAAAAATTAGACGAGCGCAACTGGCAGTGGCTGACCGGCGCAGCCATGAGCCTGGTATTTTTGCTGCCGTTTTTGACCACGCCAACTTTGCTGTGGGCCGGTTACAACCAGCTCGCCGCGCGGCAGTATCCGGCCGATTGGTACCAGGTAAACGACAAACTTAATGCTATTGCTGGCGACAGCAAAACGCTTTTTTTGCCCTGGCATTTGTACATGAAGTTTAATTTTGCCGACCGCGTAATCGCCAACCCGGCTAAAAAGTTTTTCGAAAAACCGGTTTTAGTAAGCGACAACGTAGAATTTGCCGGCATCGCCGACCACACCATCGACGCCGCCAAACAAACGTTCGAGCGCGACATTTTGCCCCACGCCGGCGAGCAAACAACGTTCGGCGCGCAATTAGCGCCGCTTGGCATTGGCTATGTTTTGCTGGCTAAAGACGCCGATTTTGCCGACTACGCATACCTCGACCACCAAACCGATTTACAGGTTGTGCTCGACACGCCATCATTAAAACTGTACCGCGTAACCGGGGGCGACCATGCAAACAATTGACGGCGTGATGCCACGGCCAAGTTTTGAGCCGCGCCGGCAACTGCGCGACATTGGGCCGCCGCCCAGCCCGCGCGGGCCCAGCATGGCGCCCACATTTCGGCCGTTGCCGAGGCCGGTGCCGGTTGTAGCGCCAGTGGTGGCACCGCCGGTTGCTGCTCCTTCTGGCGTTATTACTTTGCCGTCGCTGCCGTCGCTCGCCGCAAATAATTTGCATATTCGCAAGCGCAGCCTCGCGCCCGACAAAAGCGTTTTGGTGGCCATGGCCGTCACCGCCGCCGCGATGCTCGCCACCCGCCAGCCATTCGGCCAGGTTTTAGTGCTTTTGTACGGCGTTTTTGCCGTGCAGCGCCGCGTGCCCAGCCGCGTCACTTTTTTTGCCGCGCTCGGTACACTGGCCATCGCCTGCATTTTGCTTGTTGGCCTCGGTGGCCAAAACGGTTTGCCCGGCGTTTTTGCCACCTACACTTTTTTATTGCTCGTGATTGGGGTGGTGAGCATTGGCCGCGAGCTGCGCGCCGATGATAAATAATCGGCAGAACAGATTCTCAGCTTTGTTACAGTGATACTTGCTAACAACTAAGAATAAGGAGGTATATGGTTCTCGGCAAAAGTGCAACGACGCACAAAACCAAGCGGTTAGGCGCCGGAAAGCTTGTTATGGGATTCGTCTCGATGACAGCCATGGTGCTTTTGGGGACTGCCGGCATGGCAGGCGCTACCAGCGACCACGGAAACCACGGCAACAACGGCCATCATGGCAATGGAAACAGTGGTAACCACCACGGTGGTGGCAACAACGGCAACGGAAACGGTAACGGCGGCGGGTACGGTGGTATTAGCAATAATATCAACGTCAACGTCGACGTCAGCGGCAACAACAACAACGTCCAGGTCATAATTAATTTTATGTTTGGATAGACGGGGCGTTGGTTTCCTCCCTGTGAAAATCCCGGTCATGAGGCCGGGATTTTTAGTTGCTGGCTGGGCCTGCCATATAAGCCAGCCCTTTTATTTTGACAAATAAATATTGACTTTTTAAGCATTTTGTTATAGAATAAGCACGTTCAGTAAAAGGGCCTTCTCTAACCGTCTAGACCCAGAGGTAATTAAGGAGAATATATGACTAAGGCTAAAATTTTAGTCGCTGGTGCTGTTGTTGGCTCGATGCTGACTATTGCAACCCCAGCCCTGGCTTGGCACCCCCAAGTCGACATCACTAAATACGTACAAAACGTGACTACTGGCGGCGCCAAAAGCGACGCTAACACTAATGGTGACGCAGTTTCTGCCAAGCCTGGTGACACGCTTAAGTACACGATCGAAATCAAAAACCCGGCTGCTCAGGCGAGCAACCACTACAACGACCTTTACTACACGGTCATGACCGACGAACTGCCTGCTGGCGTTGAGTTGGTCAGTAACCCTGCCCAGCACAAGATTACCGAAAACATCGGTGTTATCCTGCCTGGCGCAAAGGTGACCAAAGAGTATTTGGTAAAAGTAACCAGCCAAACCGACGGCGCATACATTACAAACAAAGCATGCGTCGACGGCGACAGCAAAGTCAAAGACACCAACCCAAAACCTCACGACTGCGACAACGCTGTCGTTAAGGTAAAAGTTCCTGAAGTACCTAAGACTCCGGAGACGCCAAAAACTCCTGAGACTCCTAAAACTCCAGAACTTCCTACCACTTTGCCTGCAACTGGCCCAGAAGCCATTGTTGGTACCGGCCTGCTTGTAAGCGGCCTTGGTTACGGCGTTGTGGCTGCAGCCCGCAGCAAGCGCCTTGCAGCTTTGCTCAACAAATAATCTTGAGCATCGCCAAAAAATAGCCCCTACTTTTTAGAGTGGGGGTTATTTTTGTGGCCAAGTTGCGCCAGCGTGCTGACCAGGGCGATCATAATGCCAACTGCCAGCGCGGCGGTACTGGCCACCGGCGCGACGCGGAAACAAATAAGCCCAACGGCAAGCAGGTAAAACAGCGTGCCAATTAAAACGACGGGCGGGCGGATTTTAAGTAGGTGCGCGGTCAGCAGCCCGGCGGCAAATAGCGCCACAATAATAACCGAGACAATCAGCTGGTCGCTCCACCACGGCGCGGTGGCTGCCACTGCGTGGTCGTGGCTGGCGTGCGCAAAAATGCTCATCCCCACCATTTTTACCCCTTTTTAAAATTATCGCGCAGCCATTCGTCGAGCGAACCGCCACCGCTGGCGCCCATGGCAACCACCACGTCGCCGCCGGCCAGGTGTTTTTTAATGGCGGCCAGCAGCGTGTCGTCGAGTTTTGCCGGCGCTTTGTCTTTTGGTTCGGTGGCGTACGGCAAAAGCTGTTCGGGAGTGAGCATCGCTAAATCGGGGTCTTCGCGCGCCAGGTAGGTGGGCACCCAGTACAGTTTGCTCGCGCCAGCAAAACAGTCTTTGTAGTCGTCTTTAATGTAGTGCTGGCGGCGGTTGGTAAGCGGTTCGTAAATAACCACCACGTTTTGGCCGGAGCTTTTAGCAAGGTCAAGCGCAGTCAGCATGCCTCCCTTTATTTTTTCGGGGGTGTGGGCGTAATTGCTGTACAAGTTGGGCGCCAGCAGCTCCATACGCTGTTTAAGGCCAGGGAATTGGTTAACGTGCTCAACTAATTGGGCAATTGGCGTGTTGGTCAGCCGGTTAACCACCAAAACGGCTTGCCAGGCATCCTGGCGGTTGTATTCGCCAGGTAGTGCGATGGTATCGATTTTGGGGTCAGCGGTATCAATAACAATGAGGTTGTCGGCTGCTGCAAGATCAAGCTCGGCCAGTTCTTCCTTCCAAATAATTGTGTGGTCACTTTGGCTTATGAATTTGCGGTAGGCATTGCGGTAGCTTTGCTGCGTGGGGAAGATTTCGTGGTGATCCCATGCAATACCGGTAATCGTCGCGAGGAATGGGCTAAATGCCAAAAAGTTGTTGTCGAACTCGTCGCACTCGTACACAAAAAATTCGCTCTTTGGCTGCAGCTCGCCCATTGGCGCGAACGGGATTTTCGCCCCAACCGAATGCCCAATCGGCACCTTAAGCTGGTGAAACAACCACACCACCATCGCCGTTGTGGTACTTTTGCCATGCGTGCCGGCAATGCCGACCAGTTTTAGCTTTTGGTCGGTGATAATTTTATTAAGCAGCTCGTCGCGCAAGCTCCACTTTATATTGTTTTTTTCGGCAAACACCAGCTCGGGGTGGTCAGGGTTGGTGCGGGTAATGCCCGAGCTAAACACAAACCAGTCAATCGGGTTTTTGGCGTGCGCGGCGGCAATCGCTTCGGCGGTTTGGCCAATGTAAAAGTCGATGCCTTGTTTTTTGAGTTGGGCAGTGTTGGTCGATTCCTGGCTGTCAGAGCCCGAAACGTCGTAGCCGGCTTGTTTGGCAATAAGCGCGAGCGGGCCAACGCCGCCGCCTCCGATGCCACTGAAGAAGATATGCATGATACTAGCTTACAACGGAAGGAGTAAAAACGCACACCAGCGGTTTTATTAATTTTCGAAACCAACCCAGGTACCGCCATTTTGTTCCTCGTTGTTCCCCAACTTAAGTGGAGCCCTTTTTGGGCGGAACGGGGAACAAAATGGCGGTACCTGGGTTGGTTTTTCGATTCTTTTTAACTAACGCTGGTCAACCATCGCGTCCAAGCGATTAATGTTGATCATATAATGTTGCCGTTTGTACCGCAGCACGCCGTCTTGCTCGAGCGCCTTTAGCTGCACGCCGGTTGTTTCGCGCGTCAGCCCCAAAAAGTTTGCTAAATCCTGTTGCGTCAGCGGTAGCGTCATGTGCGATTTGCTTTTTGTAACCTCGCGGCCAAAGCGCTTGGTCAAAAAATGCATCGCGTAAATGAGTTTGTCGAAAGCTTTTGCTTGCTCAAGGCTCGAAATATGGTCGTGGTAATGCAGTGTGCGCTTAATTAAATAATTGAGCATCCGCTTAAACAGCCGCGGCTGGTTTTGCACGAAGTTTACAAAATCGTCGGCCGGCACCGAATGTATCTCGGCCGGCGTGTACGCCTCGTAAAAATAGCGCGCCTCGTCGCTGTGGCCAAACACCGTGTCGACCGGGAAAATATCGTTTTTACCTTCGAAACTAATCGGCTTTTCGGTTCCCTCTGCCGTTATGAGGTACGTTTTAACAAAACCTTTATCTATTATGTAGCAGCTGCGCGGAGCGGTGTCCTGGCAAATAATCATTTGCCCTTTGTCGTATTTTTTGACTGGATACTTTGTAATAAATGATCGCCATGCGTTCATATGTCTATTTTACCGTGTATGTGGTGCGAGAATTCTAACTTCGCGAGTTTTACAACATGGTTATGATTAGTAAGCAAAGGAGTTACGCCAGAGGTACGTATAAGCCGCCGGTTTTTTAGCGCGATACCGGTTTTGCCTATAACTGTAGTATATGCCACAATACTTTGCATGGATTTGCTGCAAAAATATCCGATTGTGAGTGACCAAGTCGACCGCGCCGAACTGCGCGTTATTGTGCGAGAGCTGCAAAAAGTGCTGGCGGCGGGCGTGAGTGGCGACGTGGTGGAGCTTGGTTGCTACGTGGGTACGACTTCTTTGTTTTTGCAGCGTACCTTGGCGGGCACGGGCAAAACGCTGCATGTGTACGATTCGTTTGCTGGTCTGCCGCCAAAAGCAGTACAAGATTCCAGCCCGGCGGGTGAACAGTTTAAACAAGGCGAGCTAACCGCCACAAAAGCGCAACTTATCAAGCACTTTAAACAGGCGGGGTTGCCACTGCCAGTGATCCACAAAGCCTGGTTCGAAGAGCTAACCGTGGCCGACACGCCCGATCGCATTTGTTTTGCCTTTTTAGACGGCGATTTTTACACCTCGATTTTGGCCAGCCTGCGTGTGGTGTGGCCAAAACTCACCCCCGGCGCAGTGGTTATCGTCGACGACTACCACACCGAAGCCCTGCCCGGCGTCGCCCAGGCATTAAAAGAGTGGTCGCGTGACCACTCTTTTACCGTACGCACCGAAGCAAGCTTGGCAATTATTACTCTGTAATAGGCACTTCGCTGTGGTGCTTAAGTGGTTGTTCTTTAAGGGCGAAGCTAATTAAGAACGCCACGCCCATTACAACGGCCGAAATAAGGAACACTTGGGTAATTGAGCTCGAAAGCGCGGTTTGCACAGTGTGTACAAACTGGTGGAACGGCTCAACGGCTGGTGCCGGCAGGTGGCTACTAATGGCGTTTTGCGCTTCGGGCGAAATAACGCGCTGCAACGAATTTGCGTTAAGGTCGGCAAACTGGCCGCCTTGGCCGCTCACTTGTGCGGCTTGCACAAACGGGTCGTCGCCCAGGTTTTTAAGCTTGTCGGCCAAAAAGTTGTTGAGCAAGCCACCCATTACGGCTAATCCAACGGTGCCGCCAATGCTGCGGAACAGCTGCGTGCTACTTGTTGCGGCGCCCAAATCTTTTTGCGGCAACGCGTTTTGCACGGCCAGCGCAAAGATTGGCATAGCCATACCAAGGCCAAGGCCGGTAATTGACATGCGCCAGGCAAGGTCAAAATAGGTGCTGGCTGGGCTAAGCGTAGTCAATGTGAGCACGCCGGCAGTTGCTACCGCCAGGCCGCCGATAATAAACATTTTGTACTTGCCGGTTTTGTTCACCAGCTGGCCAACGGCAATGCTGGCAATGGTAAGGCCGACAATCATTGGTAGCAAAATGATGCCCGAATTTGTGGCGCTAAAGTTGAGCACGAGCTGCGCGAAGGTGGGGATGTAAATAATCGCGCCAAAAAACGCCATGCCGAACAGTAAAAACAGCACGCTAATCACGTTAAACACCGGACTCTTAAAGAACCGCAGCGGTAAAATAGGGTCTTTGGCGTGCTTTTCGGCAAAAATGAACCCGGTTAAAAAGGTGACGGCTCCGGCGAACAAGCCAATAATCTGGGCAGAATCCCACGCCCAGTTTGGCGTACCACCAAGGCTGGTGGCCAAAACAAGGCAGGCTAAGCCAACCGCTAACAGTGCGGCGCCAAGGTAATCGATGACTGGTTTAATAGCGCGGTCGATGATGGTCGGCATGTACTTGGCAATCAGCGCAAAAGCCACGGCACCCACCGGAATGTTAATAAAGAACGTCCAGCGCCAGTCGGTGGTGAGGCCAAATATGTTGCCGCCATCGGTTAAGTAGCCGCCAAGCAGCGGGCCCACGACGCTCGAAAGCCCAAACACCGCGCCAAAAATCCCTTGCCATTTGCCGCGCTCGCGGGCGTCGAACAAGTCGCCAATAATCGCAAAAGCGTTGGCCATTAAAATACCACCACCCACACCTTGCAGTGCGCGGTAGGCGATGAGCTGGTCGATGTTGCCGGCGATGCCCGATAAAATACTGGCGATCACAAACACCACAATACCCACCATAAGCAAGCGGCGGCGGCCGAACAGGTCAGAAAGCTTACCGCTAATCGGCACGGCAATTGTGCTGGTCAACAGGTAGGCCGTGACCACCCAGCTCAGTTTATCGAGCGCGTTAAATTCGGTTAATATTTTGGGGAGCGCCGTGCCGACAATTGTTTGGTCGAGCGCCGCCAGGAACAAGCCTGACATCACTGCGATCATAACAATCACCTTCTGGCGTTTTTCCAGGTGGTGGAGCATGTTATACCTCTTCTTTAGTTTTATCTATTACCTGGCGCATCGTCTCGAGGCGCTCAGACATTTGGGCGAACATTTTTTCAACCGATTCGAGGTTGCAAATGCCAACCATACCGTGTTCTTTTATACCAATTACCACCACTTTGTCGCCCGTTTTAAAACCCAAATCCTCCCGCGCTTCGGCCGGGATAACGATTTGCCCTTTGGTGCCGATGGTAGCGGTACCGTAGAACGCAGGTTTGTGGGGGTGAGAATGTGGAGTGCCCATAGTGGTATGAAAAGTATGACTGATCATACTTTACTACGCCGCGCGCGAAGTTGCAAGCCACATACCAAAACAACCCACCGTTACAGTGGGTTGCCTCGTGTTGCTTCTTAATTACAGAGGGTAAAAATTACCAGCTGCGTTGGCGGAAGCTACCGCCGCCTTGGCCACCGCGGTTGTCGTCGCGGCGTGGGCGTTCTTCGCGTGGGCGGGCAATGTTGACCACTAAGTTGCGGCCACCATATTCTTTGCCGTTGAGCGCTTCGATTGCGGCGTTGGCTTGCTCTTCGGTTTCCATTTCAACGAAACCAAAACCTTTAGAGCGGCCAGAGTCGCGGTCAGTAATGACCGAGGCTGAAACGACGGTACCATAGGCGGCAAAAAGCTCGCTTAGGTCTGCGTCGGTGGTGTTGTAGGGCAAATTGCCTACATAGAGTTTGACTGCCATGCTAAATCCTTGTGTTACTACAGCAGGACGACCCTTTTTGCTACGCACCGTCGTCGTAAATAATACTACTTCCGGGCAATCACATACCTGCAACTACTATTAGATCACGTTACTGGCACTTTTGGCAATAGCCAAGTAATTCTACGGAGTGGCTGAGTGCCAAAAAATGGCGGGCTTTGGCCAGGCGCGAAAGCGTCGCTTCGAGCTCGGGGCTGGCGATATCGATGGTTTGGCCACAGTTTTGGCACATGGCATGGTGGTGGTGCGGGGTAAAAATTTCGCTTAGTTCGATCTGATGTTTAAAACCGTGCCAGATGCGGTTGACGATACCCAGCTTTTCGTACAGCTCGATCGTACGGTACACCGTGGCGCGGTCGATGTTTGGCTGCAGCCGGTGGGCAAGCGCGCCAACACTTAATGGGCCAAATTTGGCGAGTTCGGCAAAAACAGCGACACGCGGTTTGGTGGCGCTGTAATGGGCGTCTTTTAAAGTGTTTTTGAGTTTGACGGCGGTGATTTCCATATTGGTGAGTATACAAAAATTGCAACAACTTTGCAAAAATGAATAACCTTATTTAGAGTCTATTCTACATCACCAAACGCTATATATAGTGCTATAGTAAAAGTATTAACAAAACGACCGCCTGGCAGCTGGAAGTACGTGCAAATCGTACGCTGTGCCGCAACGGTAACTTGTGCCATCTATGAGGGTAGTTGCGCAAGAAGTCCGATGAGCTACCAGGCGTAATATCCCGAGCAGGAAAAGTGCGGTAAAGTGCGCTTTTAAAAACCCCTGCTCGAAAAAGCAGGTTTTTTAATGTCAACCGCGAGCCCGCAACATTCCCAGCCATCTTCGGCGCCACTTACCACCGACGAGCGGCTTTGGCGTGCGCAGCTGCAAGAAGCGCGGCAGGCCGATTTTGAGCGCTGGCAATACGACCGCTGGCAGCGCGACGAAATTACCGACCAAAGCGAACGGTTGGCGTCGCCAATGGTCAACACCTTTGATTACAAGTTACGGGATGGCGAACTATACACCGACCTCGATGAACCTCTGAGCCCTGTGTTTGAAGACGGCTACAATGTTGCCGTGCATCAGGCAAGCCACGATCCACGGTGGGTGTTCGAAGCCGCTCGCCGCGGCATTGAGCTTAATGAAATAAGCGCCATCAAATCGTACGCCTACCAACTTGGCGAGGGCGTTCGCATGACGTCGCAATCGCTCGACGGCAGCGACTACGAAGCCATGCGCGCCGTCGCCGACGCCATTGGCCACCGCTTGCCGGTTGATTACCCTGGGTCGGAGGCGCTGCTCGCTAGCCTTATGTGGATTCCCGAAGGCCTGGTGGTCATGTCGCCCATCCCCGATGCCGTGCGCTACGACGGCGTCGACATTGGCGCCTACGATAAAAAGCGCAACAAACTGATTGTGCGTGTTATTACGGCGAGCGGCACGCCAATGGCCGAGCACCAGGCGCTGATCGACCGCATCCGCGACGCCTACGACCAAGT
This sequence comes from uncultured Candidatus Saccharibacteria bacterium, assembly GCA_964436805.1. GTDB lineage: Bacteria > Patescibacteriota > Saccharimonadia > Saccharimonadales > EFPC-124 > EFPC-124. The sequence goes on along the minus strand of CAYTEG010000006.1, from coordinate 10,373 downwards.
GTTAACCCAGCGCACCGGCGAACAACACTACGCCGGCCGTATCCGTATAAGTAATAATGACGCCAAATCTTTTATCGAAACCCAGGGCGATTTGCTCGATGCGCATATGCAAGTGCTGGGCAGTATTTTTGCGGCAACCAGCGACAAAGCCGAACGCAACCGGTTAATGGCACCACACCGCTATAACTTTTCGGCTGCGCTCGACGACCGCCTGCATGGCCGCGTGGTAAGCGGGCTGGCGGCATCGGGCGACGCTGCCCGCGCCGAAGGCAAAACGTTCGACGGCGACTGCGCGACCGCCGAAACCGCCGTGACCGCTGGCGACCAGGCCAACCGGCTCACCGGTCGCAAACCCGAGCGCTGGACGAAGGGCACCTGCCTAAACTGCGAACGCACCACCGATGTATGGAAAGTCGAAGACGGCGGTTGCTGCATTTGCAAAGATTGCGCCGGCGCCCACACGGCGCGCGGTAACGCCGGCCTGGCTGCCGAACGCAAAAAGGCCACAACCGAGCGCGCCCGGGCGGAGCGCACCGCCGAGCGCGCCAAAAAAGTCGGCGCCAATGCACTGTGGGCGACTGCAATAACAACCGCTCCCCGGTCGGAGCCGGCCCAAAAGCAACGCCTTGGCATTGGCGGCACCGTAAAACAGCCCGAACCGGTAGATGCCGCCTAACCCGCAGACTATACTAAGGGCGATGATCCGTTATTATTACAAAAACCTGCGCACAAAAAAAGTAGGCGAGCTCGACACGTACCACCCGGGCTCGTGGGTGTACGTCGAGTCGCCCACCGTTGATGAAGTCGATTTTTTAGTCAGCCAGTTTAAGCTCGAAGAAGGCCACATCGCCGACGCGCTCGTCCCCGACGAAATGCCCCGGCTTGAGCGCGAGGACGGCCTCACCTACATTTATATGCGCTACGCCTACACGGCCAAAGATTTGGAGCTGACCACCGCGCCGGTGCTGTTTATTGTTGGCAAAGACGTTTTTATTACCGTCACCCGCAAGCGCCTGCCGCAGATCGAGCGTTTTATACAGGGCAAAGTCGCGTTCGCCACCACGCAGCGCACCAAACTGATGTTGCAAATAATGAGCCAGATTTCGGAGCAATACGAAACATATATTAATACGATTGCGCGCCAGATTAGTATTATCCGCACCCGCCTAAAAGGCCACGAAATTAAAAACCAGGATTTCGTCGATTTTGTGCTGATCGAAGAAGAACTTAACGACTTTTCGGCCGCGCTGCTGCCAACCACCGCCGTGCTTAAACGCCTGACGCTCGGTAAACATTTGCCGTTATTTGAGCAAGACGAAGAAATCGTCGAGGATTTACTGCTGACCAACGAGCAATCAATCGAAGGCTGCCGCGCCCATATTAGAACCGTCGCCAACATCCGCGAAGCCTACGCCACCATTAGTGGCAACAACCTAAACCAAACCATGCGCATTTTAACCGCTGCGACCGTGCTTATTACGCTGCCCAATATTATTTACGGGATGTACGGCATGAATATTCCGCTGCCGTTTCAGCACGAGAGCTGGGCGTATCTGTTTGTACTTGGGGTGAGCCTGGGGCTTTCGGCTTTGGTGTTTTTTGTCGGGCGCCGCAATAGAGTTTTTTAAACACAACATATACACAACTTGTACACAACCAGAGGTGCTTATGCTTGACCATCGGCCCAACCTTTAGTAAATTTGTCTTTGTGCATTAGTTTGTGTGACGGCCTCAACCGAGACAATGCGCGCCATTAACAAGGAGCATCACATGCCAATTGAAATCCGCAAGTCGCCCTCAAAAGCGCACAAGGTTGCGGTGGAGATTGTCCCGGCAGAGTGGCAGAACTATCTGACCCACTAAACACCACATCAAAAACACCCTATCTGCGAGAGGGGTGTTTTTGATTTGCTATTGCTGAGCAGGGTAGGCTTTTGCAACTGCGTCGTCAATAAGCTTGGTCAGCGCGTCTGGGTCGGTAGCGACGTTTGCTTCGATTTTTTTGCCATCGAGCACAAATGTTGGGGTGGCGTCGACTTTAAAGATGTTTTTGCCGGTAAACGTATCGCGGTTAATTTTAGCGGTGATGTCTTTGCTGGTAAGGTCGGCCTTAAATTTGTCGGCGTTGAGCCCAAGTTGGGCGGCGTAATTTTGGAATATGCTGCTGCGGTCGCTGACGCTGGCTTCGCTCCACGATGTCTGCGATTGGTACAGCGTGTCGTACATCTCAAAATATTTGCCCTGCAGCCCGGCGGCTTCGGCAGCGGTTGCGGCGGCCAGCGCGTTGGCGTGCAAGTTGGTGAGCGGCATGTTACGGAAGATAAAGGTGATTTTGTCTTTATATTTGTCGGTTAGCTCGTGCACGGTTGGGTACATTTTGCCACAACCCGGGCATTGGAAGTCGCCGTATTCGATAAACACGACCTTTTGCGCATCGCTGCCAAATATGTGGTCACTAATTGGCGCCTGGTTAATAATTTTGGTCGCGTCGCCGGTAAAATCGACAGCATTATTGCTTTTACTGATCCAAATTATCCCACCAAAAATACCGACAACAATAACGATAAAAATAAGCCACTTCAGTTTTGTCATATAAATATATTAGCATATGGTGGCTGCAAGTCTCCTCAGGCAAACATCCCCTTTCCGGGGCAAACGGAGTGAGCTGCTTTGCGAACGTAGAGTTTTGCAGGAGGAGACTTGCAGCCGCCATATGCTAGTCCTTCTAATGTCTTATACGGTACAATAAAAAGATGGAACTGCTTATCCTTTTTGGCGCACTCGTGCTAACCCTGTGCTTAGCCCTGGTTAAATCGTTACACTTTCGCCCCAACAGCTTGAGCGAATTCGAACTCGGCCGCAAAATAAAAGCCGGCGACGAAGCAGCCGTTGCCGAGCAAGAGCGCCGCGAATTACTACCCACCTACCAAGCGCTCCAAAACGCCAAAGAACTATTTTTGACACTCCTATTATTATGGGTACTTTTTGACACCCACAATGTTTGGGTCGGCGCGCTGCTGAGCCTGGCCTTTTTGTTTGTGGCTTACCTGGCTGCCGCCCGCGGCTGGCTCGATGGATTCGCCGCCCGGCTGGTTGCCAAGCGCGAGCCACACCTGCACCGCTACGCCCGGCGCATGGCTAAAATTATCGGCTGGTTTGCGCCACGCGGCGGAGTAAACCAAGGGGTCAGTATTGCCTCGCGCGACGAACTGCGCCAACTTATTGCCGCCGACACCCACATTTTGGCGCCACCCGACAAAGCGCGGCTACTTGGCGCGTTCGATTTTGGCAGCTTAATTGTGGCTGACGCCATGCTGCCGGCCGATAAAATCGCCACCGTCGATATTAAAGAAACAGTCGGCCCGGTGCTGCTCGACCGCCTGCATAAGGCTGGCCATAATATGTTTCCGGTGGTTAAGAAAGACATCGACCATATTAAAGGCTGGTTATATATGAGCGACCTCACGCCGCTCGACCCCGAGCTTAAAGAAGTAAAAGACGCCATCCGCCCCACCGTGCACTACGTGCCGGCCAACGCGCCGCTGCAAGATGTTTTGGCCGCCAGCCTCATGACCGGCCGCCAACTGTTTATTGCGGTCGACGACCAAGGTGCCACTAAAGGTTTGGTGAACGTAGCCGACACACTGGCCTTTTTAAACGGCGAGCCGTTGCCAAAAACAGCGCCGGTCTCGACAAAACCTGAGATTCTGCAATAATCTAAAAAATAACCATAAAAGGAATATAAACATGCAACCAGAGCAACCTCAGGCGCCGCAAGCTCCGCAGATGCCAGCCGCGCCCGCGCCACAACCCGAACCGCAGCCCACTCCGCCAGCCGCACCGCAACCTACGCAACCAGCTGCGCCTGCGCCCTCGGGCCCCCATTACCAACAGGTCTGCTGGTATATCCCCGAAGGTAGCCTCACTATCTTTAGCGCGAAGTCGAGCGTTCTTTCGGTGTACCCAGGGTGGCTGATTATTACCCGCAAATCTGATAACGCCGAGCTAAAAAGAATCCAGCTAACGCCCGACCTACATTTAAAGTATTTCTTTAACTTTACCCGCATCAGCCACGTTGGCGGCCAAAAAATCGGCGTATTTAAGAGAGGTTACAACTTTCTTATCGGCAGCCCAATTGGGTACGGCATATTTTTGCTGAGCGCACTTGCAAGGCTAATTATTGACGCCAATGAGCTTGCCGGCGGTGTCCGCACCGGCACCGGCGCGCTTGTTGGTAGTGGCGGGCTTATCATTGCTCTTATTCTTATGGCGCTTGATATTCCTAAAGTCAAAGCGTTTATTGCCGCCTGTAAACAAGCTGCAGGTGTTGCGCATTAGGTATCATCTGTTATAGTAGGGTCAGATTATGGCTCACCGCGACATCAATACAAGGACTCGCTAACTCCGCAAACGGCGGCGGGTTAGCTATGTCCTTGGCCAGCCGGTGATCAACCATTACTTAGGAACATATATGCGTACACTTGCAAAAGAACTCAAAACAAAAATTGGCGAAAAGGTAACCGTGACCGGCTGGCTGCATAAAAAGCGGCTGCTTGGCGGCTTAACCTTTATTGTGATCCGCGACCGCAGCGGGCTTACCCAGGCTTTAGTAAAAGAAAAAGGCGAAGTCGAAAAACTGCGCGGCTTGCAAATTGGCACGATTTTAGAAATTACCGGTGTTGTAGCCGCCGACGACCGCGCGCCCGGTGGCGTCGAAGTGCACGAAGTTGGCTTAAAAGTTGACGTGCCAGTCGAATTTGAATCACCGATTGAGGTGGACAAACCGCTCAGCCACGAATCCGAAAACTTAGACACGCTGTTTGACTACCGGGTGGTTGGCCTGCGTAACCCGCGCGAACAGGCCGTGTTTAAAATCCAGTCCGAGGTAAAAGTTGCGGTGCGTAACCATTTACGCAAACTCGACTTTACCGAATTCAGCTCGCCCAAACTTTTGGCCGAAGCCACCGAAGGCGGCGCCGAAGTCTTTAAAATGGACTACTTTGGCAAAATTGCGACTTTGGCGCAATCTGCTCAGTTTTACAAACAAATGATGGTCGGCGTGTACGAGCGTGTGTACGAAATTGGCGCCACCTACCGCGCCGAACCAAGCGCAACTACCCGGCACATGACCGAGTTCCAAACAATCGACGTCGAAATTGGATTTGTTGATTTGCAGGAACTGCTCAACTTTACCAGCGGCGTGGTGAACGCCATTGTTGACGACGTGTGGGCAAACTGCGAAGCAGAACTTACTATGTGGGGCGCCGAAAAACCAGTGCTGCCTAAGCAAATCCCAAGCATGACCATGGCCGACATCCACGAAAAATACACCGCGGCCACCGGCACTAAAACCATTGGCGAAAAAGACATGCGCCCCGACGAAGAGCGCTGGGTATGCGAATACGCAAAAGAAAACTTAGGCTCCGAAGCCGTATTTGTCACCGAATGGCCGCGCGACGGCGCCAAATTCTACCACAAATTCCGCGATGACAACCCCCAAATCGCCGAACGCGCCGACCTTATATTTAGAGGCGTCGAAGTCGCCACCATCAGCATGCGCGAACACCGCTACGAAAAGTTGGTGCAGCAGCTAAAAGACATGGCGAACGGCGACCCCGAAGCCGAAGGCTTTAAGCACTTTTTGATGGCCTTTAAGTACGGCATGCCGCCCGAAGGCGGCTTTGGTATGGGCCTGGAACGCCTCACCGCCAAACTGATTGGCCTGCAAAACGTCAAAGAAGCCAGCTTGTTCCCACGCGATATTAACCGGTTAGCACCGTAAATAAAAAGGAGTTTTTATGAACCAATCGTTTTCGCGTCTCATAGTCGGCATGTTTATACTTGCCCTTGGCCTTGGCTTTTTGCTGAGCAGCCTTAACATGTACGACTTTGCACCGTACGCCGCAAAATTGTGGCCAGTTACTATTATGGTCGTTGGGCTCGCTATGCTTATTGCTAACCCGCGCCGCTGGGTGTGGCCACTGGCGGTTACTGCTTTCGGCGGCCTCCTTTTGGCGCGTCAATTCGACCTGGTGACCTTTAATGTGTGGAACGTTTTGTGGCCAAGCGCGCTAGTGCTGCTTGGCTTGTCAATTTTGTTTAAGCGCAGCGGCCACGATTGGGGTGCGCCGCAAGACGCCGACAGCGATAAGCTGGACGCAACAGCCATATTTTCTGGCCAAACACTACATGTTACCTCGCACAAGTTTGTTGGCGGCGATGCCACGGCCGTATTTGGCGGTGTCGAGCTCGATTTACGCGACGCAAAAATTGACGGCCGCGCAAGGTTAGAAGTAAACGCCATCTTGGGCGGTATCGACATAAAAGTGCCCGAATCTTGGCGCGTACAAGTAAGCGCCACGCCGATTTTTGGTGGCGTCGACGATCGTACGCGTAAACCAACCGACAGCAAAAATGCCCCAACACTTGTGATCGAAGGCGCCTGTGTGTTTGGTGGCGTGTCAATTAAGAACTAACGTAGGGCATAAAAAGAGGGTAGGCAGCAAATGGCGCACGGCGCAACATATGTTTGTCCAATGCATGCCGAGGTGACGGCCAGCAAACCTGGCCGGTGCCCTAGATGCGGCATGGATCTTGTTGCTGTTCAACAACAAGAGCATGCCCAACATGTACATAGCCACGCCGAGCACACTGCCCACGACAAACACGCTGGCCACAGCCCAGAACTGTTTAAACGAAAGTTTTGGCTCAGTTTGCTATTGGCGCTTCCTACCCTGCTTTTTTCGCCGACCGTCCAGGGCTGGCTGGGCGTAAGCCTGACGTTTGCCGGGAGCGAATTTATACCGGCAGTATTTGGCATGGCAATCTTTTTATACGGCGGCATCGTGTTTTTAAAAGGCGCGAAAGCCGAGCTGGCAGACAAACAGCCCGGCATGATGACGTTAATTTCGATGGCCATAACCGTCGCCTTTGGCTACAGCCTAGCGTCGACCCTTGGTTTGGTAGACGGCATGGATTTTTGGTGGGAGCTCGCCACGCTGGTGACCATAATGTTGCTTGGGCACTGGCTAGAAATGGCGTCGGTTATGAATGCTCAGGGAGCGCTGAATGAGCTGGCCAAATTATTGCCTGACGAGGCCGAGCTAGCCGGTGGCAAAAAGGTGCCGGTGGGCGAATTACAGGTGGGCGATCTGGTATTGATCCGCCCTGGCGGGCAAATACCTACCGATGGCACGGTTACCAAAGGCGAGTCTGATGTTAATGAATCGATGCTGACTGGCGAATCCAAACCGCTCAAAAAGGTCATTGGTGTGGCGGTCATTGGCGGCACTATAAACGGGAGCGGCGCGCTGACCGTAAAAGTGACCAAGGTAGGCAGCGACACCGCCTTGGCGGGCATTATGAAGCTTGTCGCCGAGGCGCAAAGCAGTAAATCCAAAACGCAAATCCTGGCCGACAAAGCCGCGTTTTACTTAACATTTGTTGCGCTCGGCGCGGCAGGCATAACGTGGGTGGCGTGGGCGCTTGCCGGGCAATCAGCGGGTTTTATTTTAGAGCGCATTGTGGCTGTTTTGGTCATAGCCTGTCCGCACGCGCTTGGCCTGGCGATCCCCCTGGTGACCGCTATTTCTACCACGCTCGCCGCAAAAAATGGCCTGCTTATTCGGCAGCGCATGGCGCTCGAAGCCGCGCGCAATGTTGATGTTATTTTGTTCGATAAAACCGGCACGCTCACAAAGGGTGAGCAGGGTGTGGTAGATGTAGTAGTCGTTGGTGGTGACAAAAATGAACTATTAGCCATGGCCGCTGCTATCGAAAGCCAGTCAGAACATCCTATTGCCCGCGCTATGGTAAAGGCGGCGAAAGAGCAAAACCTGCAGCTGCCAAAGGTATCCCACTTTTCGGCGCTGGCCGGCCGCGGCGCGCAGGCAACTATTATGGGTCGTCACGTCGCTTACGTTGGCGGGCCGCGCTTGGTTGAAGAACTGGGCGCACAAATGCCAAAAGGTTTGCAGCAGGCTGCCGCGCAATCATCGGCCGAAGGTAAAACAGTGGTGTACGTTATTGATCAACATAAGACCGTCCGCGGCGCGGTTATGCTGGCCGATGTTATCCGCCAGGAATCGAAAGAAGCAGTGGCAACCTTGCAAGCCATGGGCAAGCGGGTAGCAATGCTCACCGGCGACAGCAAAGGCGTGGCCGCGTGGGTCGCCAAAGAACTTGGCATTAATGAGTTCTTTGCCGAAGTATTGCCCGAACACAAAGCCGAAACGGTCAAAAAATTACAGGCCGATGGCAGCCGCATCGCCATGGTTGGCGATGGCGTTAACGACGCCCCGGCGCTCACGCAGGCCGACATTGGCATTGCTATTGGCGCTGGCACCGATGTAGCAATCGAGGCGGCTGGTATTGTGCTGGCCAGCGACGACCCGCGGGGCGTAGCTAAAATTGTTATATTATCCAGGGCAACCTACCGCAAGATGCAACAGAACCTGGCGTGGGCAACCGGCTACAACATTGTGGCTATTCCACTTGCTGCTGGCGCCGCCGCAGCCTTTGGGTTTGTTTTGTCGCCTGCGCTGGGGGCGGTGCTTATGTCGCTCTCGACCATTGTTGTGGCAGTGAACGCCCAGTTTTTACGCAGGCTGGCGTTGTCGTAGGCCTTTGTAAGTGTGGTAGCATAAGCGTATAGCTATGCGCCACCATCACGCCCTGCACAAAAAGAAACACAAAGACTCGTTCGACTACGTAGTGTACTTTTTTATGGTGGCCACGCCGCTGTTTGAGCTGCCGCAGGCGATCAGTATTTACACCAGTCAAAACGCCAGCGGCGTCGCCATTTGGACGTGGCTGTTCTTTTGCCTTGCCGACATTGTGTGGTTTAGTTACGCGCTGCGGCGCAAAATGTTCCCGCTGCTGTTTATGTACAGCGCCTATTTTGTGATTGAACTGTCGATTGTTATTGGCGTTTTGCTATACTCATAGCCGACCATGGAAATACTTTTAGTTGCGCTCACCTTTGTGATCGCCGCTGTTACCAGTGTTTTTAGCGGCATGGGCGGCGGTGGCGCCAGCTTTATTATGATGCCGTATTTTTTGTTTTTAGGGCTGCCACCGGCGAGTGCTTTGGCGACCACCAAGTTTGGCGGAGTCGGCACGGCTGTCGGGTCTTTGGCTGCATTTAAGGGCAAAGGGCTGGTCAACAAAAAGTTGGTGGTGCCGTTTTTAATTATTACGTTTATTTGCGCTATAATTTCGGCCTGGCTGATCCCTAAGATCGACAGCGCGGTTTTTGAAAAAACCATCGGCATTGTGCTGCTTGTTATGGTGCCGACGCTGTTTCTAAAAAAGGCGGCGTTTCAGCCAGGCGAGCGCTCTCGCGGCTGGGTAATTGCCGGTTTTATTGCTTTTACTATTTTTAGCTTTTTGCAAACGTTGATTGGCACGGGCATGGGCACCATGGTGGTGCTGGTGTTGATGTACCTGTTTGGGCTCGGCGCGCTGGAGGCCAACGCAACCAAACGCATGTCGCAGTCGGTGCAGGCGATTTTGATTGTGATCGTTTTGGGGCTGCAGGGGTTTTTAGCCTGGCCGCACGCTATTGCAGGTTTTGTCGGCTCAATGATTGGTAGTCACATTGGCGCCAAAATTGCTATTAAAAAAGGCAACAAATTTGTCAAAATCATTTTGGCGATTGTCATGGTTGCTTCTGGCCTGGCGCTGCTTATTTGGTAAGCGACTGCCACACGTACCAGCTGGCCACGCTTTCGTAGGGGTGCCAGCTGTTTTTTGCCGCGACCTCCTGCAAATCTTTGGCGGTCGGCAGGGTAGGCAGGCCATACAATTTTTGCACGCCGTTTTTAATGCCCAAATCGCCAACCGGCAAAATGTCGAGCCGGCCGAGCGCGAAAATCAAAAACATGTGCGCCGTCCATTCGCCAATGCCTTTTACCGCCACGAGTTCGCGCACGACTTCTTCGTTTGGCAGGGTAGGCAGGCGATCGACAAGTAATAACCCTTCGTCGATGTGCCGCGCTAAATCGAGCACATACCTGGCTTTTGCGCCCGACATCCCCACCGCGCGCAGCTCGTCCACGGTTTTATTAAGCAGTTGTTTAGGCTGCGGTACTTTGCCGCCAAACAAATCCAAAAAGCGCTGCTCAATCGTGCGCGCAGCTTTAATGCTGAGCTGCTGGCTGATGATCGAATCGACGAGTTCCCAGTAATAATCGGTGTGCGGTGTAAAAGTTGGGGCGCCAACCCGCGCGATGACCGGCGCTAAAACGGGGTCGGCGCTTAGGTGCTTCATGGCTTTTTGCAAGTTTGCTTGGTGGTCATCCATGTGGCCATTGTATACTAAAGGTGTGACGACCGAAAAACCCGATCCGCTTTTAGACGACCCCGAACCGCCC
>CAYTEG010000005.1:12243-27220 GCA_964436805.1 uncultured Candidatus Saccharibacteria bacterium | reverse complement strand
TCGTCTAAAATTAAGATTGGTGCATCTTTAAGCAGCGCGCGGGCAATGGCGATGCGCTGTTTTTGGCCGCCGCTTAGGCGCACGCCGCGTTCGCCAATTTGTGTGTCGTAGCCGTCTGGCAACTTGGCGATAAATTCTTCGGCGTTGGCGGCTTTTGCGGCGGCGGTTATTTGCGCTTCGGTGGCGCCGGGTTTGGCGTAGCCAATATTTTCGCGGATGGTGCCGCTAAAGAGCGCCGGCTCCTGGAACACCACGGCAATATGTTCGCGCAGCGAGCTTTGGGTGACATCGTTTATATTAATACCGTCGATGGTGATTGCGCCGCTGCTCGATTCGTACAAGCGCATCAGCAAGTTGGTGATGGTCGTTTTGCCTTCGCCACTTTCGCCTACCAGCGCCACTTTTTGCCCGGGTTTAACGCCAAATGTGATATCGCGTAGCACTTGTTCGCCTTCGTTGTAGCTAAACGAAATGTCGGTGTAGGCTATTTCGCCTTTAACGTTTTGCAGCTTGTGGGCGCCGGGCTTGTCGGCAATGTCGGGCGTAATCGCCAGCGCCTCGATGTAATCTTTGCTGCCGGCAATGGCATGCTGGATTTGCTCAACAATAAAACTCATGCTAAATAGTGGCATGCGCATAAGTTGCGCCATTTGAATAAGCAGCAACATTTCGCCCACGGTAAAGCGGCCGGCGGTTGTTTGCCAAAAAATGTAGGCCATAATAATACCAAATATGGTGTTTAAAATAACGCGGCGCCAAATATCCATGCGGTGCCACATGGCAAATTGCACTTCGCCGATGCTTACGTTTTTATCCATGTGGCGGGCAAAAACGCCAAGCTCGCGCTTTTCTTGCACAAACGATTTTACAACTTTGGCCTGGGCAATTGTTTCGGTAAAACGGCCGAGCGCAGTGTCGATTTCGGTGTTTTTTTGGTGTTCGTAGGCTACCCACTTTTTGCTCGAAATACTGGTGATCCAAATAAACAGTGGGTAAATGGCAAACAAAAGCACCGCGACCTCCCAGCTGTAGTAACCAACCACAACCAGCGTAAAAGCCATCGTCAGCACCATCTGGAAAAAGCTGCTCGATATAAACTGCATAAAATTAGTTATGTCGGTGATACTACGGCTGAGCCGGCTCATTATTTTGCCGGTCAACTCGGTGTCGAAATAACTTTGCGGCAGGCTTAGCATGTGTTTGTAATACCGCTCGCTCAGCTGTTTGCGGAGTTTTACCGTCATGACATCGCCGTAAAATTGCCCCCAGTTGCTCAGCAGCGTCACGCTAATATCGATGGCAAAAAAGCCGATTGCCAGCCAAATGGCCTGGGTATAATCGGCGTGGCCTTGGGTGGCGGCAACTACCAAATCGGCCGCCCACTTTACAATAAACGGCAAAAGCTGGTTGGCGAGCGCGATTAAAACGGAACTAACCGTAACGATTAAATAGTACGGCCACAAGTTGCCGGCCATGCGCAAAATGGTAATTATTTGGCGCATGGCTACAGGCGTTCGGCGCCGATTTTGGTAACCATGGCGTCCAGCATATCGTTGACTTCGGCTGTTGTGAGCGTGCGGTCGTGGTGTTGCAGGGTGATGCGGAAGGTGATTTGTCTGTGCTCGGCGTCATCAGAGCGCTGGTAGATATCGAGCGGGGCAACAGTGACGCGCAGGCGTTCGTCGGTTTTAAGTGCGTCTTTTACTTTGCTTTCAAGCTCGGCATACGTAGTGGCTTGCGCGACTTTTAAGCACACGTCTTGTTCGGTCGCCGGGAACTTAAGCAGCGGCTGGTACTTTTGGGCGTGCTGGTGTTTTAACAACCGTTCAACGTCAATTTCGAAACCTGCCGCCACGCTCGGCAGTTTGAGCGCTTTAATTGCGGCGGCGTGGTACTCGCCCACAAACCCGGCAAAATCACCTTCGCCGGCGTACACGTAGGCCGAGCGTTTTGGCTCGAATGGCGCAAAAACCTGCCGGCCGACTTCGAAACCAGGCGCGGTGTCGGCGGGCTTAAATGTTGGCGTAACCCCGAGTTCTTGCAATAAATAATCGAGGTAGTTTTTGGCGTAATAGTAAGCTGCGCCGGGCAGTGCGCCGTCGGCGGCAAACACAAAGGCAATGGTTTGGTACTCGCGCGGCAAGCCGTCGCAGTCTTTGGCAATGTCGTCTTTAATGTGGATTTTGTTTATTTCGAACAAGCCAAATTGTTTGTAACCGGCCTTAATGTTGGGGTGTACCTTTTCGAGCAAACTAGGCGTGAGGCTCAGGCGGTAATGCTCGAGCTCCGGGCTCAGCGCATTGCGGATTGCAAACGCGTGCTTTTTAGACTGCCCCACTTTTTGCAACAGCGCGGCGGGCACAAAGCTGTAGGTTTGCAGTTCGTTTGCGCCGGCGCGGGCCATAATGTCGCGGATGCGCGTTTTTAATTTGTCGATTTCGGGCATGTCGGCCACCGTTGTGCGGCGGTTTGGCAGGTCGTGCGGCAGGTTGTTGTAGCCGTGCAGGCGGCCGACTTCTTCTACCACGTCTTCGGCGATTTCGACATCGGTGCGCCAAAACGGCGCTTTTACCACCAGCTCGTCGCCGTGTTCTTCGACGCCAAATTCGGTGTTGCGCAGTAAGGTTGCAATGTGGCTGGCGGGCAACTTGCTGCCAAGGCGGTTGTTAATAAAGCTGGCCGTGGCGACAACCGGCGCGTGCACGCTGCCGCGCTCCACTACCTCTTTTGCCACATGCGTATTTTGCACTACGCTGCCCACGCGCCCACCGGCAAGTTTTTGAATTTCGGCCAGCGCTTTTACGGCAACCGCCACATTTTGCAGTGGGCTTTGGCCTTTGCTAAAGCGCGTCACGGCGTCGGTGAAAATGCCGTGGTGCATTGACGTGCGGCGGATGGTGTACATGTCGAAAGTTGCGCATTCCAAAACAATGCGCGTTGTTTTGGCATCGATTTCGCTGTTGGCGCCGCCCATCATGCCGCCCAAACCAATTGGTTTTTCGGCGTCGCAAATAAGCATGGCGTCTTTGTGCGGTTCGATTGTTTTGCCGTCGAGCAGCTGTAGTTTTTCGCCTGGTTTTGGTGTGCGCACCACAATTTTTTGCCCCGCCACTTTGTCGTAATCGAAGGCGTGCAGCGGTTGGCCGGTCAACACCATTATGTAGTTAGTAATATCGACGATGTTATTAATGGGGCGGATGCCAAGCTGGTGCAACGTGGCCTGCAGCCACAACGGGCTGGGCGCAACTTTTACGCCGTCAATGGCAATCGCCACGTAGTGCGGCACCAATTTAGGAATTTCGTTGTGCACGGCAAGCGGTAAAGTAACATCTGGTTTTGGCAGTTTGGCGTCGAACGAATACCAATCCGGGCTGGTAAATGGCATATTTTGGATACCCGCAACTTCGCGCGCCACGCCCAAATGCCCAAAACCGTCGGGGCGATGGGTGAACATTTTATTTTCGATGTCGATGATTGCGTCGCCGGCCAAATTGTACGCGTCGGCCAGCGGCGTGCCAGCAGGCGCGTCGGTGTCGAGCACTTGCACACCGGCGTGGTCGTCGTTAAAGCCAAGTTCTTTGCCAGAACCCAACATACCGTTGCTTGTTTCGCCGCGCATTTCGCGCGCACCAATTATAAACGGTTCGGCCGTACCCCAGCTGGCGGGCACTGTGGCGCCGGGCTTAATCCAGCCCACTTTGTCGCCTACTTTTAGGGTTTTGTCGCCGGCCAGCACCTGCACGGTTTCTTTGCCGGTATTAATTTGGTAAATGCCAAGTTTGTCGGCGCTGGGGTGGTCGCGTGCAGCCACAATTTCGGCCACAAACACGCCGTCATATTTGCCGGCAAAATCCACCACTTCTTCGACCGCGCCGAGCTGCGCACCAATTTTTTTAGCCAGCTCCACCGCGCCCAGCTTAAACGCTGCGGCCTCGGCAAACTGCTTCATCACATTAATTGAAACTTTCATTATTTAAACTGCCTTAAAAATGCTAATTTGCCAGATTGGAAATGCCTAATATCTTCGATGTCGTGCTTCATCATAACCAGGCGGTCGAGGCCGAGGCCCCACGCAAAGCCACTGTATACTTTGGGGTCGATGCCACCTTCGAGCAGCACGTTGGGGTGAATCATGCCGCAGCCCAAAAGCTCAATCCAGCCTTCAAACTTGCAGGTCATGCAACCGGCTTCGTTGCAAAACGGGCAAGCAATGGCGAATTCAAAGCCGGGCTCTACAAACGGAAAGTACGCCGGTTGAATGCGGAATTTGATGTCGGTTTTGTAATAACTCTTCAAAAATTCTTGCAGCGTGGCCAGCAAATGCCCAACATTCACGTTTTTGTTAACATACACGCCTTCGATTTGGTTTAAGGTGTGCTCGTGCTTGGCGTCTAAATCTTCGTTGCGGAACACGCGGCCAATCAACACGCTGGCGATTGGCGGTTTGCCGGCCTTGAGCACACGGTTTTGCATGGTGCTGGTGTGCGCCGGGGCGATTAAACCTTCTTCGGTCACAAAGGTGTCGTAATCGTCGCGCGCCGGATGGCCTTCGGGGAAGTTGAGCGCGCCGAACATGTGGTAGTCGTCGTCGATTTGGCGGGAATCAAGCACTTCGAAGCCCATGCGCGCAAAAATATCGGCCACCACTTGGCGTTCAACACTAAGTGGGTGGCGGCTGCCGTTTTTGGCGGGCAGCAAATCTGGGCGGTCAGCGGGCGCAACGTTACCATCAAACGGCGCGGTGACGTCGATTGGCGTTAATTTGGCACTTTCGGCCGCGGCTTCGTGCCCGGCTACCATCGCCTCGATTTCTTCTTTAAGTTCGTTGACGGCTTGGCCGTACGCAGCGCGCTCGTCGGCTGGCAGCTCTTTTATTTTGCCGTACAATTCGCGCAGTTCGGGCGCTTTAAAAATGTCGCGCTTATCGGCAAGCGTGGCAAACTTTTTTTTAAGCCGCTCGGCGGCATCGGCAACAAATTTGTTCATAGGCGTATTTAGTTTTACTATACCTTTTTGAAGGTAAAAATCCTAGGGTAATTAACGATGCGTAACTTGTTTAAGCATAAGAGGTTGACTTTTTAGGCACTATGTGGCAAATATAATGAGGTACGGCGACCCAAACGTCGCCCAAAGCCCTTCCCTTTTTTGGAGCACTCGATGGCCACCTCGCACCGCAAACCAAGCGCCCGGCCGGTGCTGGACGCAACTGGCGACGCAATCGCCGCCCTGGCTCCCCGTGTTGCCCGGCTCGCCAAGAGCCCGCGCATGTGGGCCGTTACGGCGATCGTCGCGGTCTTGGGTATGTTTTACCCGCAGATCGTCGCGGTTGCGCAAAACGGCACGGCCGGCATCACCCCTCACCTCAGGATCGCCGCCTGGGACGCCAACAACCCCCAGGCGTACGCCGATTCGGTGCGCAAGAGCATCGACGAGGTGTGGCGCAAGATGGCAGCCAACAGCAAGGAGCCTATCGAAATCTGGCAGATTCCGGTGGTGGTGCTCGCCGACGAGTTTGGGTCGTGCTATGCGGCCGACCCCAACACGCCGGCCGGACGCGCCTGCCACTCGACCCTGTTCCTCGTCACCGGCGCCGTCAAGGCACTGGTGGCCGAACAAGGCCCGGCTGCCTTCGCCGCCTGGCTCGCCGAGGAGTACTCCACGCACATCTTCACCCGCGTGGGCTCCGACTGGCAAGGCACTGCCGACGCCCTGACCGTGTACAACGCGTGCATGGCCGGCATCTACCTGGGCATGGTCGAGCACTTTGGTGTGGTCGACCAGGCGTTCGCCAGGCAGTTCATGGCATCGTTCGACTTCGACTCGGCAATAATCGGGCCGAAGTCGCCGCTGAAGCAAGAGGCGATGCTCAATGGGCACGCGCGGCGCTCAACGGCCGCCTGCATATGAGCAGCACCAAAAGACGGGCGGAGGGGCGCAAACAGTCTCTCCGCCAAGGCCGCCGTACAAAACCCTTTACTTAAATACGAATAAAACAAATCCGACGAGGGCGATTACTGCGATCGTCACTACAACAACCCAAATCATCGAACGGCTGGTCGCCTCTTTTGAATCTTCGAGGATCCCCGCGCCGACATCCCCCTGTGGCCCAGGGGCTTTTGTTTTTACGCGCTCAGCAAGATCGGCCGCGATTTTTTCTTGTAACTGGGTGCGCTGTTCGTTTTGTTTTAAAAATAATGCCATACGAAATATAGTGTAGCACACGCTCGCCTCAACCACCTGTTGCGTTTTATACAAAAAACTGTGGAAAACTCAAGCGGCGACTACCACGCTCTCAGCTGCGCGTGGTATACTCATGCCAAAACAAGGAGGCATCTGTTTATGGCCAAAGCCAAAGCATCAGCAACAAAAAGTACGGCGCCCAAAGTCGCCGCGACCAAAGTAAGCAGCAAGCTAAAATTTAATGTCAGCGGCGAACTCGTGCTTGGCGCGCTGGTCGCCGAACTATTTGGCACATTCGTGCTTACCGCCGTTTTACTAAAAGCTGGCGGCAACCCGTTTATTGCAGCGATTACCGTGATTGCGCTGGTGATGGCACTCAGTCGCGTCAGTGGCGGCCACATTAACCCGGCAATTACCATTGGCATGTGGGCGACGCGCCAAATATCGGCAGTTAAAGCCGGCGGCTACCTGGTAGCGCAAGTATTGGGCGGCATGTTGGCGCTAGTTGTCGTGACGCAGTTTGTGCACGCTACTCCGGTCGACACCATGACCGGCGAAGTCGCCAGCGTATTTAGCGTGCCCGACGTAATTGGCCAGTGGCGCCCATTCTTCGCCGAAGCACTGGGCGGTTTGGTGTTTGGCCTTGGCGCCGCAGCCGCGGTGTTTGGCCGCAAAAACAGCCAGGAATCGGGCTTTATTGTCGGTGGCTCGTTGCTGCTCGGCTTGATTGTCGCGTTGCTTGGCTCGTCAGCAATCCTTAACCCGGCCGTTGCGATCGGCCTGAGCGCTTACCACACCGAAAACTGGTGGAGCATATTTGCCTACGCCGCTGGCCCAATCGTTGGCGTTGTCGCCGGCGCATGGCTGTACAAATTGTTGCAGTGGGATGTAACAGGCAAAAAAGAAATTACCGAATAAACGGTTTTGCAAAACAAAATAGCTCCGCCACCCAAAGCGGAGCTATTTTTTAATCGTCGAGTTGCGGGCGGTCAACAATAACCGGCTCAATCACGGGCGTCGCGCCGCTAATTTTAACCACGTCTTTGTCGACTTTTTTAAGCTCTTTGTGCGCGGTGTTAAAGTGGTTTACTGTGGTGCTAAGGCTAGCGCCGAGCTTGTTCATAAAGGTGTCGTAGGCTTCGAGGTGCTGGCGTAGTTGCACCACCCTAATCTGGATTTCTTTGGCCTGTTCCTCGATCTGCAAACTGCGCAACCCCTGCAGCACGGTCTGCAAATACGCCATAAACGACGTTGGCGACACAATAATAACGTGCTTGTCGCGGAAGGCGTACTCGATTAAATCGCGGCTGCTGGTGCCGGCCGTGCCGACTTTGTTAATAAGCAAGTCGTAATACACCGCCTCGCTCGGAATAAACATAAAGGCAAAATCCATTGTACCCTCAGCTTCGCGGATGTATTTTGATGTTTCGTCGATGCGGTTTTTAAGGTCGGTGCGCAGGTTTTTGGCGATCACCTCGCGTTGGGCTTTGTCTTTTTCTTCGACCAGGCGGTTGTAATTTTCTAGGCTAAATTTAGAGTCGATTGGCAATATTTTGTTTTTGTCCAAAAAAATCACGGCGTCAACAATTTCGCCGTCTTTAAATTTGTACTGCAGCTGAAACCGCTCGGGCGGCAACACGTTCATAAGCACTGTTTGCAAATAATATTCGCCGATCACACCGCGCTGTTTGGGGTTTTGCAACACATTCTGCAGCAGTTTAAGTTCGTCGGCAACGTCGACGACGCGGCGGTTGGTTTCATCCAGCTTTGTTAAGCGTTCGGTGACATCGGTGATAAGCTTGCTGCTTTCGCCAAACTGCTTCATGATCGATTCGCGCATCATCTCCTGGCTTTTGTCGAGGCGGTCAGTCAAATGCGATTTTAGCCCGTCTTTAAGCGACGACATGCCGTCGTTAAGCGCGATTAAATCCTGTTTTAACAGCGAAGCCGTACTGTCGTTTTTAACGTCGTTGAGCCGTTGGTTAAGCAAATAAATGATGGCGCCAAACCCCACCAAAACTACCACCAATACCGCGACCAAAATGGCAATCGTCATATTTACGAAACCACCACCGCCACGCACACTGCGGCCACGGCCACTAGTGTAACAACTAAACTTACGACGAAATTACGAATGCGCAGCAGCCAGTAAAAAGTGGCGTACCCAAGCGCGTATAAAAGTGCCGAAAATAAATAATATTCGAGCCAACTGCCGGTTGTAAGTGGCGTGGCGTATTTTTGGATGCCCCACATCGCAATCGTGGCGGCAATCGCCAGCAACAGCGCGCGGTACACTCCCCAATGGGTTAAAACGGCAAAGGCGCCAAAGCCAACAATTACTGCGGCAATATGATTGGCAACAACGCCGCCCGACGAACAAACACTAAACGTGTCGGCGCCACCGCTGCAAAAAACAGGTTCGATAAAATATTTAGCAAGCAGCGTGGTCAGCGACGGCACCAAAATACCGGCCAGCAAACCAAGCCCAATTACTTTAACAACTTCGTTACGCGTGGCTGGCTCGTAGGCAAGCGGCGCTGGTTCACCAAGTACGGTTGCGTTTTCGGTAGCCATAATCCCCTCCTCCAGGTAGTATCTTTATACTATCAGATTTGCCGGCGTAACGTAAACCATTGTTTGCCATATATGCAAATAGCGGCCAGTAGCGCGCACAAAACGCCGCCCACAATATCGGCGGGAGTATGCACCAAAGCGACGACGCGCGCGGCGCCAACCGTAATACTTGCCGCAAGCAGCGCGCCCGCAAGCACTTTATTTTTTGTGGCCGCCCACACCACGGCGGTCACGGTAAACACCAACAGCGCGTGGTCGGACGGAAAGCCTGGGTTTGGCAAAAAGGCAGCGCCCGGCGCGACTCCCAGCATTTCGAACGGCCGCTGGCCTTGTTCGTACAGTAGGCTTATGATTTTAGCGAACCACAGCGCGGTCAGCCCAGCCAACACTGCCCGCGACCATGCCTGGTAACGCTCGGCTTTAGGCACGCGCAGCAAAGCAACGCCACCAACCAGCGCAATAATGACAACTAAATAGTCAGCGAAAAACTTTAATATAAAATCGTGTAGCATAAGCGCATTTTAAGCATACCGCGTTATGGGCGTATGCGCTATAATATTGCATAAATGTCGCGGCAACTTTTATTATTGTGCAAACGTTTGTTGTTACTGACGCTCCTGCTCGGGCTGTCGTGGTTTACGGTATTTAAACTCTTTCCGTTTATCGATAACCAGCTGCCGTGGGGTTTGGCGGTGCTGGCCACTTACGGTTTTATCGCGTATATTGCCTTGCCGGGTGTTGTGCGTGTTTGGCAGGCTATCCACAAACCGACCCACGTACCAACGCGCACTCATGCGGCGGACGGTTGGGCGGTCGACGCAATTAATATTGTAGTGCTTGCCAAAAACGAACGCGAATTTATATGGGCGATGCAAAAGGCTGGTTGGCTGCAGGCCGATGACAAAACGCTAAAAACACTGCTGCGCATGATATATGCGGTGCTTACCAACAAGCCCTACCCCAATGCGCCGTTTGGTAATTATTATGTGTTTGGGCGCAAGCAGGATCTTGGGTTTCAAATCCCGGTTGGCGACAGCCCGCGCCACCGCCATCATGTGCGGTTTTGGCGGCTGGGCAGCACGCTGCTCGATGACGAACACGAGCACCAAAGTTTTTGGCGTAAATTGCTTAAAAAATTTTTGAGCAATAAAAAAGAAGTTTGGGTTGGCGCCGCCATTTTAGACCGCGGCATTAACATACGTTGGCGCAACCTGCAAATCGACCACGGTATCGAACAAAACACTGGTGTCGAACGCGCATTTGTCGTTGATTCGCTTAAAGAAGCGGGCGTACTTAAAGACAGCATCGACATTAAAGCCGGCCAGCCGCTGCGCACCCGCCACCAAGGGCTTGGCGAAATTATTATCGCCGACGGCTACGTTAAATTGTGCGAAATCAAAAGGCAGGTTCTGCCTCCGCCGAACCTGCCTTAACCTAAAAAGAATTATTTGATTTTTGCGATTTTGTCGATGACGTTAACGTAGGTTTCTAAATCTTCGCGGCCAATTGATGGCATAAGCCAGTCGCGCATTTTTACTGCGACTTCTTTTTCGATAGCTTCGACGCTTGGCTTAAATTGTTCGGTCAGGCTCACCACTTTTGCGCGGTTATCTTGCGCGTGGTGGTCGCGCTTAACAATGCCTTTAGCTTCGAGCACGTTAAGGGTTGTCGTGACAAACGCGAGCGACGTATTAAGCTGCTGCGCGAGGTCGGAAACCCGCATGCCGGTGGTACCCGCGCTGTACAGCGAGCCGACGATCGCCCATTGCATCATCGTCAAATTGTGCGGCCGTAAAAAATACGACAACTTGGTTTTTAACGCGCGGTGGGCGCGGGCTTGTAGTAATGTGGTCTGGTAGGTTGTTGTGTCAGAAAGTTTCATAAGTGTGCACAGTATAAATAACTTTCCTTAATTTGGCAACTTTATTTTTTGGTAAGGTACAATATAAGCGGAGGGTTTTACATGCAATTAACAAGCTTTGCGTTTAATACTAACGACGAATTTCCGCCGCGCTACAAAGGAAACCTTAGTCCGCCGCTCGATATAAAAGGCGTGCCGGCAAGTGCCAAAAGCCTGGCGCTGTATATGCACGACCCCGATGCGGTCAGCGGCGATTACGTCCACTGGACGATTTGGGATATCGACCCAACAACGTCCGAAATTTTAGAAGGCGGCGCGCCTGTTGGGGCGACCGAGGGGATTACCACTGCCGGAACACCCGGTTACATTGGCCCCAAACCGCCGCGCGGCAGCGGCCAGCACCATTACACGTTCGAACTTTTTGCGCTCGATGAAGTGCTCGACCTTTTGCCCGCGACATCGACCGATGATTTTTTAAAGGCAGCCCGCGCGCACACCATCGCCAGCGCCACACTTACCGGAGTTGTCGATGCATAATATAAAGCAACATTTGGCAAAGATAGAAAGCAAGCACCTTATTATCGCCTGCGCGATTACGGTTGCTTTGGCTATAATAGTAATAATTACTACAATATTGCTGGTTGCCCGCGTGCAAGCGCCCGCAGCCGGCACGCAGGTGCGTTTAAGTGGCGAAATTGTCTGCTTGCCGCACAAAAACACCGGCGGCCCGCAAACTTTAGAGTGCGCCTACGGACTGCACACCGACGACAACCGCTACTTTGCACTGCTATACACAACGCTCCCCGACCAAACAAACCCTGGGGGGCGAGTCGAGGTAATGGGTACGCTTACCGCTGGCAGCAGCAGCGTTTACGACATCGCTGGCACTATTAAGATCGACAGTATTTCGAACTAAAGCCCGGCAACCAGGTCGCCCAATTTTGCCGGCGCCCCATAATGGAACACAATTTGCCCGACCATATGTGCGACCGGATATTTTTTAAGGTCGATCGCGCGGGCAAGTTCGTCGAGCGACACCAGGCCTTCGCTTTTAATGTGGGCGTCGGCAATGCCCTCGGCCAGCGTTTTGCCAATGCGGTAGTTAAAAGATTCTTCGCTAAAACCAGTCGCCAGCAAGTCGCCCAAACCGGCAATGCCTTCGGTGGTACGCGGGTCGGCCTGCATATCGGATAAAATTTGTTTCATTTCTTGCAGCACCATAACCGCCAGCTTGCCTTTGCTGTTTAGACCAAGGTGCATGCCTTCGCAAATGCCAAAAGCGATGGCGTAGATATTTTTAAGCACCGCACAAAGCGCAACGCCGCGCATGTCGCCCGACGCTTCGATCGTTACCCCCGCCTGGTTAAATGTTTGGCGGATCGGCTTGAACCACTTACTGCTACTGAGCGCCAAAATACCGGCGCCCCGACGGCCGCGGGCGATTTCGCCGGCGATCATTGGGCCATACATTACCCCAATATCAATAGTCTCGGGCAGCGTTTTGCGCAGCACGGCATCCATGGTCGCAAAACCTTTTTCGACACCTTTTGAGAGCGTAATGACCACTCGCTGGTCGCCCGGGTGCGCGGCTTTTGCGATTTGCTTTGCGACATCGTGGTTTGCCCAGGATGGCACGCATAGCAGTAAAACCGGGCAACTATGTACTAAATCTTCGATGCTTGCGGTGGTGGTACGGGTCGGCACGCGGTCGTAATACAGCACTTGTTCGCGCGCTTTAGTGAGCGCCCCACCAAGAGCGCTCCCCAACTCACCATTGCCGATGATACCAAATTGTGGGATGGTTGTTTCCATTTACAAATAAAACCTTACCGTTATTGTAGCATGAGCGGTTTGTAACAGAAACTAGGTGTATTATGTAACCATGCAACCCTTAGCCGAAAAAATGCGCCCCACCACACTCGACGAAGTCATTGGCCAAACCCATTTACTTGGTGATGGCGAAATTTTGCGGCAAATCGCCAAAAACAAGCAGCCGGTGAGCCTGATGCTGTGGGGGCCGCCCGGCAGTGGCAAAACAACATTGGCGCGGATTATCGCCCGCGAAGTCGACGCCGACTTTATCGAAATAAGCGCGGTCACCTCTGGCATGGCCGATTTCCGCAAAATCGTCGAACAAGCCAAAATTAACCGCGAGGCCGGCAAGCGCACCATTTTATTTGTCGACGAAATCCACCGTTTTAACAAAGCCCAGCAGGACGCTTTTTTGCCGCATGTCGAAAGCGGGCTCATTACGCTGATTGGCGCGACCACCGAAAACCCCAGTTTCGAGGTGATCCGCCCGCTTATTTCGCGCAGCCGCGTGCTGGTGCTGGAGCCGCACACTAAAAACGATATTATCGCCATTATTACGCGCGCCGCAAAACAAGAAGGCTACGAAAAACGCCTCACACCAGAGGCGGCCGACACGCTGGCCGAACTCGCCGGCGGCGACGCCCGCATTGCGCTGGGCAATTTGGAGCTCGCTGCCAGCTTTGCCAAAAAAGGCAAAATCACGGCCGACATGGCCAAAACCGCGGCGCAGCGCCAATTGCCCGACTACGACAAAGGCGGCGAAAACCACTACAACGTCATTAGCGCGTTTATAAAAAGTATGCGCGGCAGCGATGTCGACGCCACGCTGTATTATTTGGCGCGCATGTTGCAGGGCGGCGAAGATCCCAAATTTATTGCCAGACGGATGATTATTTTTGCGTCCGAAGACATTGGACTAGCCGGCAATGGCGCGATGAGCCTAGCGGTCGCGACGTTCCAAGCGGTCGAGCGCATAGGCATGCCCGAATGCAGCTACAACTTGTACCACTGTGCGATCGCGCTGGCAAAAAGCGAAAAATCGCGGGTTGTCAGCGATGCCAAATGGCGCGCCATCCGCGCCGCCGAACAGTTTCCTAACTTGCCCGTGCCGCTGCATTTGCGCAACGCCCCGACAAAACTCATGAAAGATTTAGGCTACCAAAAAGATTACAAATGGCAAGCCGACTTTAAACATGCCGAAGGTTTTTTGCCACCCGAGCTGCAAGGCACTCAGATTTTTTAAAATTGAAAAATTAACTAAATTATGATTTTATAGATTCGGCAATATCGTTCTCTCGCGAGAGGATAGACGTGGAAGACACGAACGAAGCACCCACTGTCGACCTGAGTATGACCCTGGGCAGCCGCGGGCGGCAAGTCCGTACAACGTTCCGCGACATGGGGGCGCTGGCGGCTGGCAGCATCTTGCGGCTCACTGCTGCGGGTGTCGAGCCGACGCTCGCCGGCCTGGTCGGGGCAAGCCTCGGCCTGCTGCGGCACCCGTACGTGGCGCTGGCCGCGACCACCGTGCTGGCCGAGAAGCCCGAGATGACGCTGGCCGACATCTTGACGGCCAACTACGCCTCGCAGCTCAGTGCCATCTACGGCGACGTCAACACGGTCATGGCCGTCCGACGGTTCCTGGAGCGCACCCACATGCGGCAGATCAGCGAGCGCCAGGGCTATCCGGCCTGGTTCGTCGAGGCCACCAAGGGCGCAGCCGGCGAGGCGTTCCGCATCGGTGACCCCGCGCTGATGGCCGATGTCGCACTGATCCTGGCGGCCGGCATGGCGCAAGCACACCAGTACACCGGCCTGATCGAGGGAGCCGACGCCGAGCGGCGGTACCTGTGGGATCTGCACGTGTCGGTGGGCATCGTGACCGGCGCTTCACTGGCCGCGGACAGCATCCGCGAGCTGCTGGAGCGTCGTGACGATCTGGAGTCGAACCTGATGGGCCCCGAACTGGTGGCGGCGGCCGGCCTGACCGACGCGCCGCTGGGGCTGATCCCGTTCGAGATCGTTCCCGGCCGAACCATCGGTAACCTGGCAGACGGACTGTTCCCGGCCTTCGGTACCGTCGAAGACCGCACCATCTTCGGCCTGGGGGTCAGCCCGCAGGATCTGCATACGGTGCGAGCGGAATACCGCGAGCTCGGCCAGAAGCTGCGGCACTTCTCGATGTACCAGGGCGGTACCGGTAACCCGCCGGCCTCCGGCTACATCGACCCGCGCGACATCTTCACGGTGTCGCTCCGTGGGCAGCGCTTCCGCGAGGCGACCACCTCGTACTGAGCCCTCACCAAGTGAAAACGCCCCCATCCGGGGAGCTCACTGGGTGGGGGCGTTTTCATATTAGTCTTTGTGTAACGAAAACCGCTCGTAATGTATTTGGCCAGCCGGCACACCAAGCTCTTTTAACTGGGCGATCACTCCCCACATCATCACCGGCGGGCCGCACACAAATACGTCGCGCTTGGTAACATCGGGCACCAGCCGTGCGATTTTTTGCTTGTCGATATACCCTGTTTCGCCCTTGTAACCTTTTTT
>CAYTEG010000005.1:0-12233 GCA_964436805.1 uncultured Candidatus Saccharibacteria bacterium | reverse complement strand
ACATTGTGTATGGGCATCGCGGTTTCTCTACTCAGTTCGTCGAGTTCTTTTACAAAAATAGTGTCGGTAATTGAGCGGTTACCGTACAGCAGCACGGCGTTACCCTTTTCGCCGCGCTGAGCTTGTTCTTCGATCATCGAGCGCACCGGCGTAATGCCAATGCCGCCCACAATATACAAAAGCTTATTTGTGCGCCGCAACTGGTGCGTAAACGACCCAAACGGCCCACTTACCCACACCTTTGTGCCGGGCTTGAGGCTGGGAATAAGGTTGGTAAAATCACCAAGCTGGCGAATCGTCAGCCGCAAACCCTCGCCGCTCGGCAGGCGCGACAGCGAAAACGGATGTTCCTGCAGCACCAACCGTTTGTCGAAAAACCGCACCAGCACAAACTGCCCGCCCTTGGCCTTAAATTTTTCGAGGTTGCGCCCGCTAATATACACCGATGTCGCGGTCGAGGTTTCTTTAACCACGCGGCTCACCACAAAGCGGTGCCTAAAATATTTTATAATCGTTTTGGTAAACCGCCAGTACACCACGTTAAGCGCCGTAAACAGGTACAGCCCAATCCAGTACTGGCCAAATATGGGGCTGGTTAAAAAGTCGCCGCCGTTGGTAAGCTGATGCCACGGTATCAGCGCAATCGCCAGGTAGTTACACAGGTGTACCGAATACCATACCTCGAACTTAAGGTGTTTGCGCACAATTTGGATCGAAAGCCCGACGGTCGTAATAAATAACACCTCGGCAATCAGCGCCAGCCACACATACGGCACAAAAATAATGTCTAAAAAGTTAAGGTTGCCTTCGAGCAGCGGGTGCGTAATGGTCATCAGCATCGAGTGCAGCAAAATAAAACTGAGCGTCGCCACGCCGTTGCGCCGGTGAAAAATAACCAGGCGGTCGAGCCCAAAAATTGGCTCCAGCCAGCCCAGCCTGCCCATCAAAATAAATTGGGTGAGCGCGCAAAAAGTAGCGGCCAGCCCGAGCAACCGTGCTATCGCATGCAAAGCGGCAACGATGTCGCCGGTCATTACCTCGGGCACGCCCATGAGCGACCAAAAATAAACGATAACCCCGATGTTCGCCGCCCAAAACCCCCACGCCAACGTTTTTTTGACAGTGCGGCGCCGGTGCAAGGCCGCTGCGGCGTCGGGCGTCATACTATTCGACGACCTCGACAGTGCCGGTCATAAATGGATGCGGCGTGCAGTGGTAGTCAAACGTGCCCGTTTGGTTAAAGGTGAACGAATAGCTACCGTCTTTGCTGAGCAAAGCGTTGGTTGTTGGCAATCCGCCCGAAACGTCGGCGTCGGCAGCGACCACATTGTGCTGCACACTATCCTGGTTTACCCAGGTCACCTTGGTGCCTTTTTTGATTTTAATGCTTTGCGGGCTAAAAGCGGTGTTCTTCATGGTAACGGTAACTTCGCCGCTTTGAGTATTATCCTGCGATTGTGTCGCGGTTGGTTCGTCGCCAGCCGGCACTTTGCTGGCCGGTTGTTGCTGGCTCATAAACCACCAAACGCCGCCACCAAGTACAACAATGGCGAGTACCAATATAATTGCTTTTTTCATTATTTTTTTGCCTCCGTTTTTTCGCCGGCTGGTTCGTGCCCGCGACGTTTAATAAGCGTATACCACTGGGCGCCAACGCCCCACACCAAAGCGCAAAATATAATAAAGCCGCCAATAAACGGCAGCAGCGAGCCCAAAAATATAGCGAACAAGCCAATTACCATACTTGCAAAATGGCGCCAGGCGTCTTGCCAGCCCAATTTTTTGATGATCATATGGCCGACTGCGTGGGCGCTTAAAGCCACAGCAACAAACAGGCTCACCAACCAGCTAAACAGCAGCAGAAGCCCGAGCGGAATGCCAATAATCGTAACCATCAGCATCACCGCGATAAATGGCGCCACCACCAACGCCCCGCAGCCGACAGCCACGGTTACGAATGGCCGTTGTTGCAACGTGGCGGTCGTTGCTGCCACCAAACGCGGTACAGCCAAAAGCAGCGCGGCGCCAACAAGCAGCAGGCTCAAAAAGCTAAAAATTGCAGTGTTTACATAGGTCGCGGGCGTTACCATTTGGCGGCTGCGGGTGTCTGGGATGGAATGCTCGGTTTTGCCCGTAATGTGCGCACCCATGGCAATGGCGGCGTCGGGCTCGCTTATGTACCTAAAATCGCCGGCGATGTTTGTTTTATCGTGCAGGGTAATAACCTGCGCTGTTAAATCGAGGTTACGGCCAATAACGGCGTCGCCGCTAAAAGTGGTGGCGGTCACCTGGGCATCGCGTGCCACCGTGCCGTCGATGGTTGCCAATTGGCTGACAATCGTTACGTCGCGCCCAACAACCGCCCCGGTTTCGATGCTGCTGTTTTGGGCGGCAATACTGGCACTGCCGTCGATTTTACCCTTAAGCACGACCACCTGCCCGGCGGCGCGCACATCACCCTCAACATGGCCGCTCACCGTAATGGTTTGGGCGGCACACAGCACGTCGCCTTCGACGGTGCCCGTAATTTCGACCGTTTGGCCGGCGCACATAATGTCGCCCTCTACCCGACCGTCGACTTTAATATCTTTACCAACGGTGTATAACGCACCGTCAATCACTTCGTCGGCCATAACGCGCGGCGATTCGCCACTGCGCACGTTGGAGGCAATCGCAAAGCCGCTCCAAAGCAGGCTGAGCGCTGCGACAAACCCTATAAATACAAGTACTGTCCGTTTCATGACTCCCCCTTTTGTTTAATAGTACCGCAAAATGCTTAGCTTGGTAAGGTTCGCTGGCGTATGGCTTCGTACAGCAAAAGCGCACCAGAGGTAGCAACGTTAAGCGAATTAACTTTGCCGGCCATTGGGATGCGCACTTTGGCGTCGGCGTGCTGCAGCCAAAAATCGCTGAGGCCGTGTTTTTCGGAGCCGACAAACAGCGCCACGCCGGCCGTGAGGTCTGGCTCGGTAAATGGCATGTCGGTATCAGGAGTCGAGGCGATGATGGCGATATTTTTGTCTTTGAGCCAGGCGTAACATTCTTGCTGGGTAGTATCGGCCACGGGCACGGCAAAAACGGCGCCTTTGCTGGCGCGGATGACATTGGGGTTTGCCCAATCAGTCACGCCGGCGACCGAAATAACGGCGTCGGCACCCGCGGCATCGGCAGTGCGGAGCATGGCACCTAAATTACCTGGCTTTTCGACTGCCTCGCATATTAAAAGCAGCGGATTTTGTTTTACCTGCAATTTGCCGAGCCCGGTTTGCAAAGCGGGTACAACGGCCAGCCAGCCATCGGCACCTTCGCGGTAAGCGACCTTTGCAAAAACCTCACGCGACAATTCTGTCGCCTCGGTGCCGTCGGCAATAAGTTGCTTGAGCCGCGCCAATTGCTCGCCGCCGCCCATAAGTTCGGGGCAGTAATACAAATGTTGTATGTGAACGCCGCTGTCGAGCGCGCATAATAATTCTTCGTAGCCATCAACCAACGTAACGCCGGCTTGTTCGCGGTCACGCCGGCGGCGCAGGGTACCAAGCGCTTTTATGGCCGGATTTTGTTTGCTTGTTATAACCATCGCGTAGTTATTAGCTTGGTTTGTTTTGCTTCGCCGCTTCTTCGGCGTCGGTAATAAACACACGGATCATCGCGATAATTTCGTCGAGCCGGTATTCGGCCTTTAAAATATACTTTTTAGCGCCGAGCGCCAGCATGTTGTGCACCTTTTCGGGGCTGGCCGAGTTGCTGACCACCAAAACCGGAATATTCGACCATTTAGGATTGTTTTTTATTTCTTCCATAAACGCCAGGCCGTTCATATCGCGCAAATAATAGTCGAGCCAGATTGCGTCGGGTAGTTCGTCGATACTGTTTAAATAGTCGACGGCCTGCTTGCCGCTTGAGCACGACAAAACATCCATGCCAGATAACTTTAATTTTTTGGTAATAGCCTGCAAAAGCAACAGCTCGTCTTCTACTACCATAATTGTTGGGTTTTCTTTAGCCATATTTTTAGTGTACCATAGCCGACTGGGCTTTTACGGTTGGTTTCGCCGCCTCAACTTCGGCCAGGCGCGCCTGTAGCGGCTGGGCGATGCGTTTGCGGAGTTCGTCTTTGCTAAACGCGCGGATAGCTTCGCGGGTCGTTAAATAACTTTCGAGTTGTAAATACACTTTAAGCAGCTCTGTTTCGTCTTGGGCGCTCAAACCGGCCGGCGGCACCATGCGGGCAGTCACGGTGCGCACTTTGTCGAGCACGGTGCCGATTGCGTCCTGGTTTGACACAAGGGTAGCAACATACGTAACGAGGTCGAGCGCCGAACTAACCATTTGCGTCTCTTCGCGCTTTTCGCCAAAAAATGACCCAAACATGCCCATATTAATACTCCTTGGTTTTGCGGAACGCGTAGCCGGCCTGAATGTACAGCACACCGACAATCACCGTGAACGAATTAGTTATGGTATCGATAATCCCTGTTGTATCACCAACCACAAGATCGGCAAGCAAAACGATAAGCACCACGGCAAAACTACTGCTAAACGCCGTAAACAGCCACGCCACGGCATTGGTGTAATGCGCGCCAATATTTTGGTGGACATGTAATAGTATGGCAGCCGCAGTCAGGTTGAGCAGACCCGTCCATAGCAAAATGCCGTTCGAAATATCAATCGCGATTTCGGGCGTACTAACCGGCGAATGCGGCAAAAATGACGCGAGCACACTTACCGCAACCACGGCCGGCAACACAATCGCCATGTTGGTAAGCACCGACGTGACACCGATTAACTTGGCAAAACTGCGGGCGCCAATATACAGCAGCAGGCCGCTCAATAAAAACGGTAAAACAACGCCGCCGGTTTCGACCCACGGCGTTTGCAGCAAATCGAAGGCGTTAATAATAGCGAGCTGCACCGTGCCAATTGCGTTTAAAACAATGCCAGCCGAAATAAACCCGTAGGCCGCGCGCAGCTTAACTTTGTAAGCGCTCAGGCTCGACACAAACAGGCCGGCCGCACCCAAATATGCGCACATCATTACCGCCGCCAGGGCCAGCGGCATATGAAACGCCTCTGGGCTACCTTGCCACGAAGCCGGCACCGGCAACAACAATGTACCTAATGTTAGTAATAGTGTCAGCAATAACGCGCCGGCTTGCGCAAGCGAATGCGGCTTTTTTGTAACCTCAGCCATCGAGCGTCACCTCCCCTTCTTTTCTTTTCATACCACTCACCGGAATCGTAAACCAAAATGATGTGCCCTTGCCTTCTTCGCTTTCGAACCAAATTTTACCGCCCGACGATTCGACAATAGCCTTAATTAAGTACAGGCCAAGCCCGGTGCCGTCGGTTTCGACTTTGGCGACGTTTTCGGCCCTAAAGAATTTTTGGAAAATGCGGCCCTGCTGCGCTTTAGGGATACCATAGCCGTTGTCGGTGACCTGCGAAATGATATCTTCGCCTTTTTTAGAGATAAACACCGAAATCTCACCCTTTTTAGGCGTATATTTTATGGCGTTGGTAAGCAGGTTTAAGTACACCTGGCTAATTAAACGCGGGTCGAGGTTAATTTTGGGCAGGTCGGAATGCACGCTAATAACAAGCGTTTGCTGGCGCTCTTCGGTTTTGGCTTTGAGGTCGTTTACGATGCCGGTGATCAGTTGTTGGAGGTCGGTTGGGTGCGGGTCGACAATAATCCGGCCCGATTCGATGCGCGAAATATTAAGCAGCGAGTTTACCAAATCGACCATGCGGTCAGTCGAATCGGCGATGTTTTTGGTAAAGTCGAGTTGTTCGGGCTTAAGTTCGCCGGCGTCGCCGTTAAGCAGCATTTCGCTAAACCACTTAATAGCGCTAAGCGGCGTGCGTAGTTGGTGTGATGGCAGCGAGATAAATTCGGTTTTCATGCGGTCGACTTCTTTTTCTTTGGTCACGTCGCGCAGCACAAAAATGGCGCCGGCGATGCGGTCTTCGAGCTTAACCGGGCTCGACGCGATATTAATAAGCATTTTGCGTTTGGCTTTGGTTAAAAAGCCAAACACGGTGTTGGTCGCGACGCCGGAGTGCAGGGTGCTGGTGGGGCGGCCTTCGGGCGTTAGGTCGTACCCTTCCTGGGTAAACAAACGCACGGCGTCGGTAAAAGCTTTGCCGGTAATTTCGGCCTGCGCGGGCAGCTCTAAAAGTGCCGAGGCTACACTGTTAATAAGCACAATGTTGCCGTTTTCGTCGAGCGCAATCATGCCTTCGCTCATGCTTTCGAGCAGCGTTTCGTCGCGTTCCTTTTCGAGCGCCAGGCGCAAATACGACGACCGCAAGCTCGATGACATTTGATTAAACGACGCCGCCAATTGGCCGAGTTCGTCGTTTGTTTTTAAGATGATTTGGCTACTAAAGTCGCCGCCAGCCAAACGCGCCGCTCCCTCTTTTAGCTTTTTAACCTTGCTCGCAAACGAAAGCGAAATCGCGATGCCAATAACAATAGCAAACACGCTTGTGAGCGTCGAAAGCGTAATTGCCAGCGTCACCGTTTGTTGTACGTTAGCGTTAATTTGGTCGTTTTCGATGGTGACGTTGGTAAAATCTTTGTCGATGGCAATTTTAATGGCATTATCGAGCGACTGCTCGGCGTCGCTGACCGCCGCTTGTTTTTGTGTAAGCACCGAACCGGTGACTTTTTGCTCTTTAAGGGTAATAAACGAAGTGATTGCGTCTTTGGCCACACTTTTAGCCGTAGAAACCGGTGTAAACGTTTCGGCTACCGCCCGTTTTTCGGCTTCGGGCACGCGGTCGACGAGCGCCAAATAATCGCGTTCGAGCGTGGTTAGCTGCTCAACGTCGTCGAGCAAAGCCTGCTTTTGGGCGGCAATATCGGCCGATTTGGTTAGCGATTCGTACAACGAACTCTCGCGGTCAATCCGCCCAACAACCACCCGCATATTTTGCAATAAATCGAGCCGTGGCAAATGGTTGCCGACAATATCAGAAAACGAGTTATGGGTTTGGCGGATGGCCTGAATATTAAAGTAACTCAGCGCCGCAACCAAAAGCACCGTCACGACAAACGCGCTTATTAACTTAACTTTAAACGAAATACGCCTAAACAACTTCGGCGTCCTTTGCCCCAAGTTTTTCGACCATGCCGCTCGCCGGGAGGGTTACCGTAAACGTGCTGCCTTTGTTTTCGACCGAAGTGAAGGTCATGCTGCCGCCAACGTATTCGGTGATTGTTTTAACAATAAACAGGCCGAGCCCGGTGCCGTCGGTATCTTTGTGCTTTATATTGTCGGCACGGAACAGCTTGGTAAAGATTTTGGGCTGCTGGCCGGTCGGAATGCCCACGCCGTTATCGCCGACTTCAAACACAATATCGGTGCCGCGCTGCATAATGCTAATCGTGACATTGCCTTCGTCTTGGGTGTATTTAAAAGCGTTGGCGATTAGGTTTTGCATAATGGTCTTTACGATTTCGGGGTCAAAAGACACATCGGGCAACGACGGATCGTAATTTTCTTTGACATGCAATATTTTTTTGGCAGGCACTGCGGCCAGGCGCTCGGCCAATACTTCGCGGCACAATTTTGGCAGGTCAACTTTTTTAGGATGCACCGGCAGGCTGCCGAGTTCGAGGCTCGACACCATTAACATTGCATCGACCAACGCCGCCATGCGCTGGTTACTGTGGTAAATTTGCTGGATGTAATCCATTTGCTCGGCTGTAAGCTTGCCGCCGTCGCCGTGCAACAAAAGCTCGCCAACCCACGCAATCGCCGAAATCGGCGTGCGTAACTGGTGCGAAGCGAGCGTTACAAATTCGCTTTTCGCGCGGTCGATGGCGGTTTCTTCGGTGATGTCGCGGAATGTGCCGATTGCGCCATGCATTTTGCCGTCGACAATAATTGCGCGGCTGGTTATTTCGACGGGGATGTGCCTGCCATCTTTACGCTCATATATAGTGTCGGTGCGCGAACGCTCCTGCTGTTGCAGGGCGCGCTGCATTGGGCGCTTTGTAGCTGGCACGATTTGGCCGTTTGGGTCGATCATGGGCACGGTGTCGACAAACTTTTTACCAACCAGTTCGCCGGGTGCCCAACCTAAAAGATCGCTCGCAGCTTTGCTGGCCAGCACAATTACACCGGCGGTATCAACAGCGACTACGCCTTCGTCGATGTTATCGACAATAATATCGGCTTTGATTTTTTCTTCGCGGGTCGCAACATCACTTTTTTGAGTTTGGATTGCCAAACTTTCGCGCGACTGCTGGTAGACGTAAATGCCAACGGTCACAACAATCAGACTCACCAAAAGCTGGCGGAACGTTACAAAATCATACGGCGTCACAATAAGGTTCAGCCGCTCCAGCACAATAAACGAAATAATTATGGCGACCATAATACTCATCCAAATGATGCCGCCCTTTTTGCTTGTTAAAAAGAAGGCGCTCACCGGGAAAATAAACGCCCAAAAAATACCAGTGCCGCCCGTGCCGCCGGTGGCGAACATAACGACAATCATCGTAAGCATCGCCAGCAAAACCAAATGGCGAATAAGCGCGCTGTTTTGCGTAAGCCGCAGGCCGGCCACGGCAAGCAATATCGAAAGCCCGCCGCCTATTTCGAGGTAACCCAGAGCCGAATTGTTTTCGACCAATATTTGCAGTGTGCCAAACAAAGTGAGCGTAGCGAAGGCCAAAAGCGAATACACATAGGTAACACGGATCTGTTCGGTGGCTAGTTTGTCACCTGTAGGTATCGCTTTTGGCATAAGCTAAAGTCGCTTTAACGGGTGACCGAAATTGTCTTACCCTGTTCGGCGCCTGGGGCACTCACCGTAATGCGGTTGTTTGCCGTCTTAAGTATTTTGTAGCCGACACCGCTTGCGTTACAACCGGTTGGACACTGTGGGTCTTTTGGAACCGAGACGAGGTATTTTTCGCTGGTCGTAAGCACCGTAAGGTCGACCAGGCTTGTGCAAGGCGATGCGCCGGTTGCACAAATTTCGGTTGCTGTTGTCGTGACACCACCGGGGATAGTACCGTTGTTGTCGAGCGAATATTGGTACACCGCGTTCAAAATCGTTGTTACGTCGGCCGAACGCTGCGCGTTGCGGCTGTCTCCGAGCTGTTTTGCCGGGTTGATCGCGATAATCACAATACCTGCCAAAATGGCGATAATTGCGACCACGAGCATGACTTCAAGGAGAGTAAACCCATGTTGCCACTTCTTCATCGTTATCATTTTTTAGTCCTGCCTTTCTTCCTTTATTTTACCCATAGCTAGCTTACCTCCTGCCAGGCGGTAACGCTTATGCTAGTTGCATTTATTGTAACATAAACCTTAATCTTCCTAACAATATTTCCGACAGTTCCTGTGGCATCAATGGTGCGTGAGCTGCCGCCAGTGTTTGTAACAGTATAAACGCAGGTTCCCTGGCCGAGCGTAAGCTGCACATTTGTGGCGGTATAGGCAGTGTTGTCGTGCATTTGCTGCAAGGCATCTTCGCCGCATGCCGTGGCTAAATTGCGGGCTTGCACGTTTTGTTGTTCGGCCAGCGACTCGCGCTGGGAATCCGACCCGCCCACGAGCACCACCGTTGCCGTTGCCAAAGCGACCGCGCCAACAATCAGTACCGAAAGCAGCGCCACGTAGCCAGATTGCACTTCTTTATATATCATCGCAGCGCCACCGAACTGGTAAATGTTTTTTGGTACGTGTATTCGTTGCGGCCGTTATTGTTAGTACGGCTGAGCGTAAAACTAATTTGCAGCGCCTTAGCCGTCGCACTGCGCGACACATTAACAAACGATAAGCTGGTCACCTGCACGTTACTGTTGGTGAGCGGAACCGCGGCTCCAGCGCCCTCTTTAACCTGCAACGTCGTGCCGCTGAGGTCAAAAATGGTCGGGCTCAGCGCGCCCGTCGGCACCACCACCGTCAGGTTGCTCGCGGTAGCGCCGAGCGCCGGCGAAGTAATGCTGGTTGAGGTACGGATAGTTTGGGTCATGTATTCCATAATTGCCAGGCCTTGCTGGTTTACCTCTATAATCGACTGGTTTTTAATACGCGATTGCAGCGCCATGCCCAAAAATACGCTCACGCTCACCAGCAAAATGCCAACAATCGTTATGTATAGCAGAAGTTCGATAAGTGTAAAGCCGTGGTGGGTAGGTTTTTTCATGGCGTTGCTATGTCTATCCTAAAGAATACCGGGTCGGCGCCCGTCGCGCCCGTCCAGATGGTGTTTTTAGCCGACCATGTGCTCCCCCCGCCGGTGAGGTGGGACTCCCAAATGTGTTTTGTGGCCGCGGTGGAGTTTTCGTACAGGCCGGCAAATACGGCGCCGGTTGCGGCGTCGGCGCGCAGGCGGATAAACGACGTGTCGTCACTACTTGTAAGCGTAGTGGCACTCCCCCATGCCGAACCCGACCACTGCTTCGCGCTCACTGTGGTGCCGTTACCAAACAACAGCCAGGCCTTGCCAGAGTTAGCGGCGGCAGTTTCGTACACGATATCGAAGGTGCGCGAGCCAATGTTTTCGACCGCGGCCGAGTGCTCGGCGTGCTGCGTGGCGGTATCCCACGCGCTGCCCGACCATTTGCGGGTGTTAAGGTCAGCGCCGGCGTCTTGCACACCCAGCATAATTTCGTTACTGCCTGGCCGCGACGAAAGCTGAATCCACTCCGACGCGCCACCCTCTGCCGGAATGTCCAGCAGCGTGGCTGCCACCAGCGTGGTGCCGTTCCAAATGCGGTAATATTGGTCGGTCGCGGTCGAGTCACCCCACACAAACATTGGGTGGCCGCTGGTTTGTTCGTATTCAACGTCGATGGCTTTTTTAGTAGCAGTGGTGCCGGTGGCATCCCACTGGCCGGCGACGCCCATGTCGCTCCAGGCGCTGCCGCTCCAAAGCATGCCGTACACGCCTGTCGTCGAGTCCATAAGCATTAGGGCGATTTCGTTGCTGGCGCTGAGCGGGTTTTGGTCGAGCTCAATCCAGTTAAGCGCGCCGGTGGTTGGCGAAGTCGCCACGGTCGTGGCGCTGCTGAGCGTGGTGCCGTTCCAGGTGCGGTACGCAAAATCGACCGCGCCAGACGACGGGCTAAACACAATCACGGCGCGGTCGGTGTTTTTTTCGTAAGATATGTCGAAGCTGCGGGTGTTTGTTGGGCCGGTGCCAACCTGCGTTAAGTTGCTCCACGTTGTGCCGTTCCAAGTTTGAATATAAATCGCGCCGGTCGAGGTTTGCACGCCCATAATCGATTCGTTGCGGGTGCGCGCGCTTTTTACCACAATGTAGTTAATGTTGCCGACCACCGTTTGCGCCGCGGCTTCGGCTCCCCACGTCGAGGTGCCGGTGTTCCACACGCGGTAATACGGAATAGTCGTCGTTTTGGAATAGACCATCATAATCGGCCCAGGCGTCGATGTTGGCGTAATCGCCGCCGCCCAGTTGCTGAGCCGCGAGGTCACCACGGCCGAAGCGGTCGTCGCCCCTTGCGCCCACGTTACGGTAACGACAATACTTTTACGCACGGTATCAACGGTGCTAATTACGACCTGGCGGGTAAAAATACCGGTCGTATCGGACGTGCCCGAAAGCACCCACACACCGCCACTTTTTGCCAAGCCGTAGGTGCCGTCGGTGAGGTTGGCAAAAGCGCCGTCGCGCATGTTGCGCACTGCTTCGACCCCTTCTTCGGCAAGTAAATTGCCGCGCACGTGCTCGCCCGAGTTGGCGGTCGACGACTGGCCGTACACAATCGCACCAATCAGCGCCGTTACCAACGCGCCAAAAATAGTCGCGGCCAGCAGCACCTCGACCGGCGAAAACCCGGCCTGCCTATTAATAACTGACCATGCCCTTGGCATTTATAACCACCGTTTCGACGCTGTTAGAATTTGACGTAAGCGTTACTGTGCCGGTTGCGCTTGGCGTTGCGAGCAGTTTTGCAAAAACAACTTCCGATAATCCGCTTGGGGTGATCGACGCTGGAATAACGGTTATTTCGTCGTAGGTGCTGTCGCGTGTGGCATAGGTGGCGCCTTTAAATAACACAAGCTGGCTCGAGACAATCGCCACGCCCCACTGGCTGTCGCCGTCGACGCCGCGCGCCGAAGTTTGCGCCCGGCGCAGGGCGCTGGCGACGTTTTGCGCGGCCAGGTCGAGATCGTTGCGCGCCTGCAGCAAAGCATACACCGGCAGCGACAGCCCGGCGAGCATCGCTAAAATGCTTACAGATC
>CAYTEG010000004.1:0-37547 GCA_964436805.1 uncultured Candidatus Saccharibacteria bacterium | reverse complement strand
CGGCCGAGCGGTAGGTGCGATGCCAAGGGTAGCCGTCGTAATTGACGTCTTCGTGATCGCGCCACCAACGGTAACCAGCTACCGCTTCGTCAGCGCCTTCGCCGCCCAAAAGCGTGCGCACGCCCGATGCGCGGATGTGTTTAAACAGCAAATACAGCGACACGTTTACCGGCGAGTAACCCGGCCGGCCCCACGCCTCGAGCGTCGCTTTGTGCGCTGGCACCAAATCGGCAACCGCCACAAAATGGGTCGAGTGTTTTGACTGTATGTGTGCGACCACTTTTTGCGCCCACGGCGTGTCGCGGTCAACGTGCAACGCCGACGCGTGGTAGCTTTTGCCGTCTGATTCGTAGTCGATGTCGAATGTTGGTAATTCTTTGCCGGCCGCGTGTTGGGCTTTGGCGGCGTAGGCGGCGACAGCGCTCGAATCTACTCCGCCCGAAAGCATTGCGCCAAGCGGCACGTCGGCAACCAATTGGCTTTGTACCGACGCGTCAAAAAGCCGGCGCAAATTTTTAACAGTTTGCTGTTCGGTGTCGGTGTGTGGCAGGGCTTCGAGCTTCCAGTAGCAGCGGGTTAGCATTTTTTGGGCGTCAATCGTTACCGAATGCCCCGGCCGCACCTGCGTAAAACCCTTAAAAATCGCGCCGCTGGGGTTGGTCATTGGCACCATGCAAAAAAGCTCAGCCAAACCGGTGCGGTCGATTTGCGGCGTAACATCGGGGTGGGCGAACAGCGATTTTTCTTCGCTGCCAAACACCAATCCGTGCGGTGTTTTGTAATAATACAGCGGCTTAACGCCCAGTGGGTCGCGCGCCATAAATAATTGCTTTTTGTCGTCGTCCCAAATCGCAAAGGCAAACATGCCCGTAAAGCGTTTGACGCAATCGACGCCCCACTCGTCGTAGGCACGCATAATAACTTCGGTATCAGATGCCGACTCGAAGGTGTGGCCGTGCGCTTTTAGTACCTCGCGCAGTTCGCGGTAGTTAAAAAGTTCACCGTTAAAAGTGATAACCAGGTTACCGCGCATGCCTTTTACCACCATCGGCTGGGCACCGCCGGCGATGTCGATAATCGACAGCCGGGTGTGGCCGAGCGCCACATGTTCGCCCGTCCAGACGCCGTTGCCATCGGGCCCGCGCCGCGCCAGCGTTTTTACCATGCCCTTAATAATCGAGTCGCCGCCCGGCGCCTTGCGCCAGTCAACAAACCCCGTAATACCGCACATGTTCCTCCTTTTTAGGTAAATAAAAAGCCAGACGAAATAGACCGGCTGTTCATGTATTGCTTGTGGTACTACTATAGTCTTTGTAGCGCTTAAATTCAATAGTGTGCTACGGGTTTGTATTATTTGTGACGCAGCGCACGGGCGATGCGGTCAACATCGCGGGTAAGCATGGTGGCGACCGTAAAGGCGATGGGCAGCTGCGTAAAATATTGCTCGCGGCCGGCGCCATAGCCGACCAACACGATTTCGCGGCCGTGCAGCCAAATGTCGTAAAACGAATGTTCAACCAGCGCTTCCATAACTTCGGGCGAAAGCACCTGGTAAATATCGAGCCGTTCGTCGCGCTCGCCAATGACATCGTAAAAATTAACAAAATTGCCTTCGAGCACATATTTGTGTGGATGCTCGAACCCGCTCGGCGGCACATGCACGCCGCGATGAAAACCAAATTTTGGCTGTAAATAAACGTTTGGCAAATCAACCGGCACGCGCAACCTAAAAAATGTCGTGGTAATAGGTATGCCACGGGCGTCTTTTTTATTGTTGAGCGGATTGACCAGCTTAACCGACGCGGCGGTGTACTCAAAAGGCATGTTGCCAATGTTGCCCATAATGCGGTCGGCAACGCGGTCGATTTTAACCGATTCGTACGGCATGCTTAAAAGTGACGCAAAACCAAGGCTTTGTTGTTTGCCAACATCGGTCGCGATGCTGCGGTAGGTCATGCTGTGGGCTGCTGCGAAATCGCCAAGCAGTGTGCTGCGCTCTTTTTGGCGGGCAAGCAGCAGCGGAATCCGCACAAAAAACCACACAATCGCCAGCACCCACACCGGTGGCAAAAGTTGCAGCCATACTGGTAACTTCTTTTTGTTTTTATCGGCTTGGTAGCGCGCCGAGTTGGTAATAATCGAATAATCCATGTTAAAACCAATTTGCAGGGTTTAGCACCTCGATCACATTGGCAAAAAATGCGACACTCAGCAAAAACGCGCCGCGCATAGCACACCACGTCGTATGCCCACGGATTCTTTTTACAATCGCCGCCACGATTGCAAAAACTATCAAAAATAGCGCTGGCAGTACAGCAAACAACCATCCAACCAAATAAAAAACAAAAGTGATTATAACAAAACACACGACGCCCGCGCGCAGCTGGAACGTATCGGGGTGTGCGCCCGCAGTTTTAGCGTGGTTAAGCTCGGGCCGGCGCCCGCAAATACAATTTTTGACATCAAAGCGGCTGGCGCTGCGGTTTTTCATACTTTTACTATAGCAGCTGTTTGGAGTGTCAGTATCACAAACTACTTATGCTTTACAACTTTATTTATTAAAAGTAAATAATAGTTTAAAGTATACGTATGATTTATTCTGGGCGACGAACCGTGGCGTTTGTTGTTATTTGGGTGTTGTTTGCAATAGGACTAGCGCCTATCGCCAAAGCCCAGGCGAGCATAACCATCAGCGCCACCGTTGCGGGCGTGCGCACCATACAAGTTGACGTGCGCGGGCACATTACACAAATTACAAGCAACACCAGGCAGCCAGTCACCCCTGTTGTGTACTGCGGCGACGAAACATCGGCACTTACTCCCGCGATTTTAAAAGAATACACCACAATTATGGCGCACATCGACACCGCGCGCGCCGGCACAATATACACCAAACAGCAAAACACGGCACCGTTTTGGATTATTAGCCAAATACCGCGTTAGTTGTCGGTTTCGATGTAGTCGCTCATTATATCTATGCTCACCACAAGGGCGGTCGCCAGGTTGCAGCGCCAGTGGTAGCAATAGTTTAACAAGGTCATTGGGGCGGGCACCACTATGCCGTTGCCGTCGCCAGCGATCAGGCCGGTGGCGACGTCGCCGGTGTTAATGCGCGTGACTTCGTAGTAAATATCGTTCGAGTTGCCAGCTGGCGCAAACAACGCCAGTTCGTAAACGTCGGTGTTTGTGGTGTTAATAGGAAAGTTGGCGCCTAAATCGATAGGCGTTTGAGCGGTGCTGCCGCCGTAATATAGTTTGAGGTTGGTGTCGGAGCCACCATGCCCGACGCCAATACTGTTTACCAGCGTCGACGGGTCGCCACCGCCAGATGGAGCGGCGTTGGCGGCGCTGACTCCCACAAACATAAGTGACGGCGAGGCAACCACCGGATCGCTTATGCCAAAACGCACAATTTTGTAAAACCCGCCAAACATGCAAATTTGGTTGGCCGCGACGCGCTGGCCGGCGTATGCAGTGGCCGCGGTGGTTGTGACGTAACTTAAACGCCGCATACGCGTAAATACATTGGTGGTCGTGACGTTTACTGCGGTCGCGGTGCCAATGCCAGTTGGCGCCGTGTAGCCAAAAACAGCCGGCACCGTCGTAGAATTACCCTGTGGCAACCAGTAGCCAACCTTGTTACGGCCCAAAAACGGCTGGATTGCCGTCGAAAGCCCGCTCGGGCCAACTTGTTTAAGCATCTGACGGCCGGCGATCGCCTTGCTATATACGGTTAAATTGCCGGCGGCCGGCGCCGACGGGTCGGTTGCGCGGCCAGAAAACAGAGCGGCAATTGGGTTGGCCGAAAACGCGCCGTAGGTGAGCGAATTCCAGCCAGCCGAGCCATTGCCGATTTTATACGCGCCGGTGTCGGTTTCGAACCCCGGTTCGCCAGCCGCCAACACCGGATTATTCGCCGTCCAGTTTGCCGCTGTATCGCGCCGCCATTTAATTTGCACAGCCACGGCTAGTTGTCCGTTTCGATGTAGTCGCTCATAATATCGAGCCCCACCGCCTTGGCCGTTGCGTTGTTTGAGCGCCACGCCATCTGGTATACCAACAACGTCGAAGAAGCCGGCAAAGCCGTGCCCGCCGTGCCGGTAAGCGTGCCGGCCGCCACATGGCCGGTATTTATGCGCGTAACCTCGTAGTACACGTGGTTGTTGTCGTTGGGCGGCGAAAACAAAGCAAGCTCGTATACGTCGGTGCTGAGCGTGTTGGCCGGAAAGTTGGCGCCAAGGTTAATTGGCGTTTGGGCGGCGCTCCCGCCATAAAACATTTTGAGGTTGGTGTCGGCCGCGCCATGGCCAACGCCAATACTGTTGGTGAGCGTCGATGGCTCAACGTTGGTCGGCGCCGATGTCGACGAGCTCACGCCAACAAACTGGCGCGCGCCCGCCACAGTAAGCGCGTCGCTGCAGCCAAACCGGCAAATTTTGTAAAAACCGCCATTGCCGGCGCCGTCGCCAAGTGTTACCTGCGCCACGGCAACGCGGCCAACCGCTAAGTTACCGGCGGTCGCCGAAGATACCAACCCCAAACGACGCATTAAAGTAAAGGTGTTGGTTGTGGCCACCGTACGCGCCGTAACCGTACCGGTTGTGGTAAGCGCGGTGTAACCAAACACGCCGGGCACCGTGGTGGCGTTGCCAGGCGGATCCCAATAACCAACTTTGTTGCGCGCCAAAAACGGCTGCAGGGCAGTCGAAAGCCCACTCGCGCCAATTTGTTTAAGCATCATGCGGCCGCCAATTGCCTTGGCGTACACTGTTAAATCACCAGCCGTCGGGGCCGAAGCGTCGCTGCTTTGGCCGTCCATTAATAATGTAGTGATTTCGGGCGCGAGCTGCCGGTAGCCAAGGCTTGTCCAGGCGGTCGCGCCATCGCCGATTTTATACGAATTTGTGTCGGTTTCGAGCCCGACCTCGCCAACGGCCAACACCGGGTTTGCCGATATCCAGTTGGCGGCTGTATCGCGCCTAAACTGAATTTGCGTGGCCATTTAAGCCGAAGCTCCGCAGTCGATGATGGTGACGCCGCCGTAGGTTGACGATGCGTTGCCGCCGTCGATATCGCCGGTGAGCCCGCTGCCGCCAGCGGCCGGCTGGACGGCCTGCCACTTGCTGGCACTAGTGTTCCAGGTTAAAACATCGCCGTTACTGGGCGTTGCCGAATCAACCACGCGGCCACGTAACCCAACAACGGTGGGCGAGGCGGCCGTGTTGCTTAAATCGCCGGCCAGCTGCACCAAACCCGGCTTGCTGCCACTGGCCAGGTTAGTGTTTGCGGCGCCAGTGTAGGTGTTGGTCGCGCCGGTAACTAAAGTGCCGTCGCTCGCGAGCGCCTGCTGCAAAAAGTCATTTAAAAGCGTTCCCCAGTTGTTGCCATCGCCGCCGGGAGTAGGTAAACGTGTCATAATATTGTGCTCGCCGCCGAGGCTTCCCCTTTTTGATCGTAATTAATTGTATGTTACCATGAGCGCCATAGTGCAGGCAATGCCGCCTAAAAATACTTTTCATTCAATAAACGATTAGCTATACTTAAACGTAAGCGTTTGCATACAAAACCAACATGGCATACACAAAAAAACACGCGCCCCATTTAGCCCTTATTACCGAGATTGTTTTAGCGTTGTGCGTGGCCTGCAGCGGCGTCATGCTGACGGCCACGGCTGTTTCGGCGGCAACGGCAGCAACGACCATCAGCTCGACGGTTACCTCTGTCATGGGATTATTTACCTCGAGCGGCGCGGTAAACGTTAATATTACCCCGTCTGCGGCCGGCACCCAAACAATCGCCAGTGACACCATAACCGTAAGCACCAGTGGCCAAAACGGGTACACTTTGCAAATTTCGCGCACCGGGGCCGAATCGGCGCTTGTTTCTGGCGCCGACACTATCCCTGCGGCACCCGGCACCCAGGCTTCACCAAGCGCGCTCACCGCAAATAGTTGGGGATACCGGGTCGATGGAATCGGCGGGTTTGGCGCTGGGCCAACATCTGGCCAAAGTAGCGCAGCCGTAAGTGCCGCCACTTTTGCGGCAGTGCCGGCAAGTGCCAGCCCCAACACTATTAAAGTCACGTCGTCGACCGCCACAAACGACACCACCGCTGTTTGGTTTAGCGTGGTAGCCAACACCACGCTCCCAACGGGCACCTACACAAACAGCGTCACGTATACCGGCATTGCTAATTAATTACACAAAAAGCATTGCTCTTAGTAGCGTAAGCGTGTTAAGCTGTGGTCATCAAGCTTAAGTTGCTACCGAGGGAGAACCAGTTGAAAGAGCTAAAACTTGCCGTTTATCTAATTGCTGTAATTGCTGTATTTTTTGGCACATCGGCCGTTGTGTTTGCAGCGACTGCCTCGACAACGATAAGCTCGGTCGTGAGCCCTGTTATTGGATTATTTACCACC
This sequence comes from uncultured Candidatus Saccharibacteria bacterium, assembly GCA_964436805.1. Classification (GTDB taxonomy): domain Bacteria; phylum Patescibacteriota; class Saccharimonadia; order Saccharimonadales; family EFPC-124; genus EFPC-124. Next base: position 31,128 of record CAYTEG010000004.1, on the reverse strand, counting down.
AGTACCACCGTAAACGCTAACGTCGTACCAACGGCGTCGGGCGCGCAAACAATCGCCAGCGACACCGTTACGGTCAGCACCAACGACTCATCGGGCTACACCCTGCAGCTGGCCGAAACAACCGGCAGCTCGGCGCTGGTATCTGGCGGCAACAGCATCCCGGCATCGGCGGGTACTCAGGCGGTGCCAATCGCAATGGTCAACAACACCTGGGGGTACCGGGTTGATAGCTTAGGCGGGTTTGGCGCTGGGCCAACATCTGGCCAAAGTAGCGCAGCGGTCAGCGGCAGCATTAAGTTTGCGGCGGTGCCGGCCACGGCTTCGCCCAACACCATTAAAACAACAGCTGGCACGGCAACCAGCGACACCACGACCGTGTGGTTTGGCGTTGCCGCAAACACGTCGCAACCGTCTGGCACCTACACCAACAGCGTCACGTATACTTTAACCGCAAATTAATATGAAAATACTGCGTCACTTACTTATACCGGCCATGATTGTGGCGGCACTGGCCTTGCCAGGCGCTGCCCACGCAGCATCACAAGAAATAACTATAACGCCAACTTCGGCGAGCCCCGAGATCACACCCGGAGCATCGCAAGAAGGCACGTTCCAAATTTTAAACCAAGGGCAAACCGATTACCCGTTTCAGGTGAGCAGCGCCCCGTACCATGTCTCGGGCGAAGAATACACTCCCGATTTCACACCGCTGCCAAGCGTTACGCCGGCCGACAAATGGTTTAGCTTTTCGGGCGCCGGCGGCGAACTAAAAGCCGGGCAGGCAGCCACCATAAAATACACGATTACCGTACCAAAAGACGTTGCGCCGGGCGGCTACTACGCGGTCGTTTTTGCCCAAACAGCCTTCCCCGAGCAACCTGGCAGCATTACGCTCAACAAACGGGTCGGCGAAATATTTTACATTAAGGTTGCGGGGCAGGTGAGCGAAAAAGGCGCGCTGCTTAATTGGGATAGCGACTTTTTGCAAGAACCGCCGCTTTTGGCCAACATTAGGCTGGTTAACACCGGCGGCGTGCATTACCCGGCAACGATACAAGTAAACGTGCGCGATATTTTTGGCCAGTCAAAGTATAGCCTCGAGACAACAAAAGAAATCCTGCCGCAAACGATCCGCAAAGTGCCGATTGCCTGGAACGACACGCCGTTTATCGGCATCTTCCAAATCACTGGCAACATACAAATGCTTGGCCAAACCCAGCAATTGCCAACAAAATGGGTGTTTATAATGTCGATGCCGGTTAAAATTGGGCTGATCATTATGCTGGCCGGCGCGACGATTGTGATTGCCATGCGGTTTATGGCCCGCAAACGTGCAGCCAAAAAGACATCCTACAAAAAATCGCCATGAAACGCAGCATAGTCGGGTTAAGCGCGGCGGTTAGCATGTTGCTCGCCGTGTGTATGCCGGCATTTGCCCTTACCAGCGGAACATACGGCAGCAGCACATACGGGTCGTGCAACTACGGCGCCGTATGCAGCGTCACCCTTATTAGTAACGGCAACGTCGCCCTTAACGTTACGCCCACAGCCAGCGGCAACTGCACGGTACAAAGCGACCAAGCGTCGGTACAAACCGACGACGCCAACGGCTACACATTAATGCTTTCTGACGCAACCACAAATACGGCATTGGTAAACGGCGGCAGCTCAATTAACGCCGGGGGCGGCACGTTGGCAAGCCCGGCGGCGCTCACTCCCAATGCATGGGGATACCGGGTCGACGGGCTCGGCAGTTTTGGCAGCGGGCCAACGACAGCACAAAGCAACATCAGCCCCAATGCCACGTCTTTTGCTGCTATAAAAGCCAGTAACGCCAGTGCCGACATCATCGCAAGTACCACTTCGGCGGCCAACCCGGCTGTTGCGACAACGATTTGGTACGGCGTTTGCGCCAACACCAACGTCGCCAGCGGTTCGTACAGCACCCAGGTAACCTACACAGCGGTGGCCAACTAGTATTGCGCCGCCCGGCAACCTAACGTAAGCTTAATAGCGAGATGGTGGAGAAAAACCCAAAGACGATTAAGGCTAAAGTCGACAAACTGCTGGCAACGCCAATGACGCGCAAGCAGTTTTTAGGCACGCTCGGGCTGGGCGTGTCGGCCTTGTTTGGGTTGTCGGCATTAGTTGGCGTGCTGAGCCGCAACGAAAAAAAAGACGGCACTATAAATTACGGCCAACGCGACTACGGGCCTTAAGGGCCGCGGCGCATAATACGCCAACGCTTATTTTATTTGCGGCCCAAATAGCTTATTATCATAAAGTAAATGCAAACCGACGGTTACATGAAACTGGCCATTCAGGCCGCCCAAGCCGCACAAAAAGATGGCGGCATTCCTATTGGCGCTATATTGGTACACACCGCAAGCGGCAAAGTAATGGCGACCGGCGAAAGCCTGGTAAGCGCCACTAAAGACCCGACGTCGCACGCCGAAATAAACTGCATCCGCGCCGCATGCCAGCAAACAGGCAACGACGACCTTTTTGATTACACCTTATATACGACGCTCGAGCCCTGTTCGATGTGCCTGGGCGCGGCCGCTTGGGCGAGAATCGCCAACATCTATTTTGGCGCTTACCGCAAAGATGTCGGCCCCAACTTGTTCGACACTATCCACCCCGACGACGAGTCAATGGCCTCGCACATGAACCTGCGCAGCGACGCGCAAATGCATGTGCAAGGCGGCATTTTGCAACAACAATGCGCCGCGCTCCTGGCAAATTACCAGGATACCCCAAACCCAGTGCGCTAACCCTTAGCCCCAAAACGACTCATAAAATAATACTTGGTTGGTGGCGGGCCAGATGGCTCTGGCCCGCCGTTTGTCGTCACACTTCGTAGTCGGCCACCAGCCAGGCGGCGATGCCGCGCATGAAGTTTGCGACTTCGATATGTGCCGGCGAGGCGGCGAAGGCCGCCAGCGCTGCGACGTCGGCGAAGGTGCTGTTTACTACCAGCACCATCCCGCGCCGCGTGTCGAGCGACTCCGCCACTTCCCAGTCGGCCAGGTCGAGGCTCGTGCGCAGGCTTCGCAGCCGCGCAAGCGCCTCGTCCTTGTCGGCCTCGCTGACGGTATCGTCCAGTCTGAACAGGGTGATATGCCGGATGGCCATCAGCCACCCGCCAGCGGCGGCACGATGGTGATCTCGTCGCCATCGGCCACGACCGTCGAGGCCCGCGCCGAGCGCTGGATCGCCTCGTCGTTGATGTAGATGTTGTAGAAGGTGAACGGTTCGCCATTGGCACCGAGGATCCGGCTGGCGAACTGTGGCTGTGCGGCGGCGAAACCCTTGAGCACATCGTGCAGGTTGCCCGCCGCCACCTCGAATTTCGACTGTCCCCCCTGCGTCCACGCAGAAGAGAGGGTCAATGTGGCCACGCTTCCTCCTTTTGTACTACGCGTCTTTCGCGCATCGGAACCCGGTTGCAAAGTTCGACCAGCCGGCAGGGTCGCCGTGGATGCGTTCGGAACACCGCACTTGGTACCGAAAATTCATCCACGAACCGCCGCGTATAACCCGGTACTTGCCCATGACGAGGCGGAGCATCGGGTCGCATTCGACGGTTGGATCGTACAAGTGCGACAATGTTGCCGTCCACTCGTACGCGTTGCCGGCCATGTCGCAAACGCCGTAATCGCTGCGGCCGGCGCTTATCGCGCCCACCGGCGTTGTCTGCGGCATTGGGCCGTGGGTAGCGTACACGCGTTGCCACCATGCGCGCCACGCTTCGAGCGTGCCCAGCTCGCCAGCATGTAGTTCGGCCGTGTTTGCCAGCCGGCTATCCCATTGGTTACCCCATGGCCACAAACGGAAGTTTCGGCCGCAAGCGGCGAGCTCCCATTCTGACTCGGTCGGCAACCGTTTGCCCGCCCACAGCGCATATGCATTCGCGTCCGGCCACGAAATATGCACAACGGGGTGGTCTTCGCGCCCGGCGTTTGTGCTGCCGGGGCCGGCGGGCGCCTGCCAGTTTGCGCCTTGTCGCTCCTCCCAGTAATCGGTATAGACCATACCGTAACCGCATCGCTCGGCGTCGGTGACGTAGCCGGTGTCGGCGCAAAAGCGCGCAAACCCGAAGTTCGTCACCAAATGCTGGTCGATGTAATAAGAAGCGATGTCGACGAGTAACTGCGGCGTCTCATCGGCAAACCACCCAGGCGGGAAGGCCTGGCCGTCCTGCTTGTTGAGCCAATCTAGCACCCATCGGGGTGTTCCCTGAAGAAAGCTGCCTCCAGGGACATATACCATACCGTCCATCGAAACCTCCTAGGGCGCGGAAGGCAATCTAGTGGTAGTATTATAATACAAGTTCGATAAAAAAGGATTATTATGCCCTGGCAAACACTGCGCAGCACCATTGTCTTTAAAAATAACTGGTTGAGCCTTGTAAAAAGCGACGTTATATCGCCGGCGGGTAAGCCGGGCACCTACACAATTATCGAGACGCGGCCGTTTATTATGGTTGTGGCGCGCCGGGGCGACGAATTACTAATGGTACAGCAGGATCGGTTTACGCTTAACGCCACGACAATCGAATTCCCGGCGGGCGGCATCGAAGAAGGTGAGCAACCACTGGCTGCAGCCAAGCGCGAGCTGGCCGAAGAAACTGGCTACACTGCCAAAAACTGGCGGCTTTTGTGCGAGCTCGACGACGCGGTCGGCATTTCAAGGCACAAAGCCTACATTTTTGAGGCGACCAACCTAACCGACACACCTAAAAAAACAAACGACGAAGCCGTAGATTCGCACAAATGGCTGCCGGTTAAAGAGTTACAAACCATGGTCGACAGCAACCAAATCACCGACACCAAAACAATTGCGATTTTATATAAGGCGACTAAGCGCTAAACATCCAGGTCACGGCGCCGGCCGGGGGAGCGTCTTTTATTTCGATGCCGGTCATTGTCCAGGTTTGGCTGCCCGGCGCGGTTAAGCCAATAGTTTGGCTGCCAGCGACGGCTGCGGTTTGGTACGCATAATAATGCACACTGTTGGTGTTAAGATGGCCGTCGGCCAGGCCGTCTTCGACTGCGCTCGAACGGTAGGCGCGCGATGCTGGGTCTTGGCTGGCAAGGTCGACATTAAGCCAGGTAATAATTGAGTTGTTGGCCGTCGTTGTAAGTGTTGCCGATGGCGCGCCCGACCCGTTAATGGTGCTGTTTGTCGCGGGCGTGCCGGCAACTTGGGCGCTCGACCAACGCTCAACCGTCATACTGTGATAACAGGTCGCGGCCGGCGCCGAAAGAGTCACGACCATCGAGCCAGGCGAGCCCGATACCACAGCGGTAAAAATAGTGCCGTAGCCGTTAAAGCCGCCGGGCTGTGCCGTTACCTGGCGGGTGTAGACCAGGCTGCCACCACTGGGGGTTCCGCTTGCCGTGCCGGTATCCCACGTTGCCGCTTTTACCACAATCATTTCGCCGTTGCTGGGCGTAAAAGAAGGTGTCGCAAGTGTTGAAGTGTCTCCGGTAATAACAGAAGCAACAGCATAGCTGGCGATCAGGCTCGGCATGAGTAAGCACTTTCTGAGTTTAAAGATAACTTTGCTACGTATAACTATAACATAATTAACTTCATTAAGCAAATTGTGCTGCGCATCACAAAAAACTCTGGTAACCCTTTTTAACCAACGTTTAACTGAGTGTCACTTCGCCCACTTTGGCCTGCATGCCGCTCAGCGGAATAGCAAACCAAAAGGTCGTGCCCTTGCCGGGCTCGCTTTTAAACCACACGCGGCCGCCTGACGATTCGATAATCGCTTTTACCAAATAAAGGCCAAGCCCAGTGCCATCGGTTTCGAGCTTAACAATGTTTTCGGCGCGGAAGAATTTTTGGAACACGCGGTTTTGCTGCTCTTTTGGAATACCAAACCCGTTATCGGTAATTTGCGACACGATTTCTTTGCCACTGCGCGACACAAACACCGAAATCTCGCCGTGTTCGGGCGTATATTTTATGGCGTTGGTCAAAAAGTTCATGTATACCTGGCTCATAAGGTGTGGGTCGAGGTTGACCTTTGGCAAATCCTGGTGCACGCTTACCACAATAGTTTGCTTTTTGGCTTCGGTTTTGCCTTTTAGGTCGTTGACCACGCCACTAACCAGTTCTTGCACGTCGGTGGGTTGGGGCTGCACAATAATCCGGCCCGATTCGATGCGCGAAATATTAAGCAAGGCATTTACGAGGTCGATCATGCGTTCGGTCGAAGCGCTAATGTTGGTGGCAAATTCGGCCTGGTCTTTGGTGAGCTTGCCGGCGTCGCCATTTACCAGCATTTCGCTAAACCATTTAATGGCGCTAAGCGGCGTGCGTAGTTGGTGCGAAGCCAGCGAGATAAATTCGGTTTTCATGCGGTCGACTTCGCGTTCTTTGGTAACGTCGCGGATTGTTTGGATCGCGCCGATCACCTGGCCTTGCTGCAGCACAGGGGTAGCCGTTACCGCCAAAGCCATTTTGCTGCCGCCAACTTTAATTGACCCCACGCGGGCTTCGATCTTTTCGCCAGTTTTAAGGGCGTTGCTCATGGGCTGTTGGCCGGCGGGCAATAACTGGCCCATTTCGTCGTACAGTGGCAAATTAACCGCCGATGTTTGCAAAACCTTTGCTTTGTCGACTCCCAAAAAATTAGCCGCAATGGCGTTGATAAGCAAAATATTGCCGCCGTCGTCGGTGACGACCATGCCGTCGCCGATGCTATCAAGTATGGCATCGTCCTGGGCTTTCGCGTCGCCAAGCTCTTTGACTTTTTGGTCTAGTGTTTTGGTGCGGTCGGCGACTTTCATTTCGAGTTGGCGGTTCGATTCGGCCAGTTGGTCGGTCATATTGTTAAACGCCACGCTGAGCGTACCGATTTCGTCGCGCGACGTCACCGGCACGCGCAAATTGTAATTACCAGCCTGAATACGCTTAACGATGTCGGTAAACTGCCGGATCGGGTTAGTAATGCGCCGCGAAAAATACAAACCCAGCGCCACAATCACCACTGTTGCAGTGAGCGTAATAACCGCCGCGACATTGCGAAGCTGGTACAACGATTGAAACACTTCGTCTTGATCCATTTTTACCACGATGCGCCAGGGCGTGCCTTCGACATCACGTTCGGCGGTGAGTACGGCGTGGCCGCGGTAATCCTGGTTATCCTGGGCGTATTCGGTGTTGTAGGCGGTGAGCGCAAGGTCGGCATTAAACCGGCCCGACATCATATATTGCGGCTTGCCGGCATCGTTTTTGCCGAGCAAAAGCGTTTCGCCGGTTGTGCCTAAATCAGAATAATCCTGGGTGATTAAAGCGTAATCTTCGGCCGGCGCCTCGAGCAGGGCATAGCCAATCACTTTATTGCCCCAGCGCATTGGCCCAAACGCATAATGCGCCAGCTTGCCGTCGGCGTCTTTAAAAAATACCGAGACATTGCCCGCCGAACGCTCGGCAAATATTGGCATATCTTTATAACTTTTGCCAATCGCCGAACGGTCGGTCGAACCAATAACCGCGCCTTCCATATTAAGCACGTTTAGGCGGCGGTAACTTGTATCGAACCGATGCGTATCGTCGAGCGCCTCATTAAGCTTTTTTTGGTTTGCGGCAGTGGGGCTTGCCAAATAATCAACCATTGATTGGTCGACCGTAATAAGAGTAGGGAACAACCCTAAGGTGTCGAGGTTGGACTCGTACTGCGCCGCAATACGGTCGGCCTGGCGTTTGGCGGTGTTTGTAATGCCCGTGTCGATTTGCGTGCGCAGCGCCTGCGCGGTATTAAAGTACGAAAACACCGCCACCACCGTCACCGGCAACACCGCATTAAGCAAAAACAGAATGAGGAGCTTTTGTGTTATCTTCATAGCAACGCAGATACCCTGTTTGCCGATTTCACTGTATGCCCACCATTCTGTTTTACTTATGCGCCTATGTTATTTTTGCAGCTGCGGTTTGCCGTCTTTAATTATAGACACCTGAAAGTTACCACTCACGTCACCGTTTTTGTCAAAAGAAATGTGGCCGGTGACACCGTCGAACGAAATTTTGTCGAGCTGGGCTTTAAGCGTTTCGCCGGTGCTCGCGCCAGCTTGATGGTCAATCCTGGTGTCTGGTGCGGGTTCCCCCGTTCCAGCCATTCAAGGAGAAGCCATGGACAGCACAACCAGCACTGACGGCACGGTCATCGCGCACGTGTCGTGCTACGACCCGGTCAAGAAGTTCGGGTTCGCCGAAGCCGGGCGCTACCGGGTGTTCTTCCACATGAGCGCATGCCGCGAGGTGGAGGGCACGCCCGAGGCGCCCCAGCTGACCAACCGCCTCTGCGACCGCGAGCCGCGGTGGTGGAAGGGCACGCGCCGACTGGAGTGGATCGTCGTCAAGATGGTCGACAGCCCGAAAGGCCCGAAGGCCGCGGCGTGGGGCTACAAGCCCGTGCGCACGTGGGTCGAAGACCTGGCGCACTTCGGCCGGCTGAAGCAGTACGCCACCGGGCATGTTCGTATCGACTACCGGGAGCGGCAGTTCGGCGCGTCCTACGCCAAGAGCGAGGGCAAACTGGCCGCCGCACCAACGCTGACGCTGGGCGACCAGCCGACGCTGCGTCTGTCGTACGACGCGTACGACGGGCAGTTCGGTGTGTACGGCGAGCCCAGCGGCCGCAAGGACATCACGTTCGACCTGGCCGAGGCCATGCCGAGCAAGGCGTCGGGTGGCCGGTATGCGCTCGATGTATATCTCAACGGCAAGTCGGTGTACATCGTGCTCTACCCGCCCGGCGAATGGTTCGGCGCGTAACAATTACGGCTGGTGGCCATGCCCTTCGGGGTGTGGCTGCCAGCCGTTTAAAATTTTAGCGATATTGCGGTGGGTGAGTAGTGCAGGCAGATCGCCCGCACTACTCACCACACTTTCGTCAGGTCATTCGTCGTCCTGCTCCACGATCAACATGCGGCGGGCAGTATCTACCACGCTTTGCAGCAGTTCGTAGTCGTCGGGCATGCGCGTGGCATACGGCGCGCCCTCGCGACTTTCGAGCCAGGCTTCGATGTCGCTGACGTGCACCCACTTCGCAGCAGTGACCTTCGGCACCTCGAGCTTGAGCTGCGAAATCTCGAGCTCGGGCAGCCGCACCATGAAGTTGATGCAGAACGCGTGGTCGCGCCAGCCGGCAACGGTGAGTTGGTCGACGAGCGTAACGCCCACCAACCGGCAGTCGTCGCCCAGCAACATGTTGTCGGGCAACTCTACGCCAAGCTCTTCTTGGCCTTCACGCTGCGCCGCGCGCCACGCCTGCCAAAGCACGTCCCACATCGCCGGGTCGGCGCGCTCTTCGTCGGTGAGCGCCGTAATGTGCCCGGCAATGCTCATGGCGTCCCAAACTTCCGGCATGTGCCCGACCTTGCCGCGGAACTGTGCGAGTACCTCACAATTACCGTTGGTGATAACACAGTGCACGCAAATGTGCAGCTTGCCCTGGGCGTGCAGCTCATCCTTGGGCAGTCGCTCGCCCGTCCAACGCATGAACCGGTCGTAGACGTCGATCAACTCGATCGCCATCTGCCTTCCTCCCTGGTCTGTCGGTTGTACTGACGTTGGTAAAGCCGACTTTTGTAAAATTGACTTTACAAAATATGATTTTACAAGCTTTTCGGGTAAATAAGAAGTAAAATAAATGTATGCACCGCCTGCAAAGAGATATTTTAGAAAAGTTACGGTTTAAACAACCGCTTAGTTACAGTGATATGCTGCCCAAAGATGTAGTAAGCAGCCAGTTTCAGTACCACTTAAAATCGCTGCAAAACCAGGGGCTGTTACAAAAAGAATCGCGCGGCCAATATAGCCTTACCCATGCCGGGCTGGCGGCGATCGAATATATGTCGGTTGGCCGCGACAAACCGGCGCTTATGCCAAAGGTTATTACGTATACGCTGCTTACCCATAACGGGCAACTGCTTTTAATGCACAAACACAAAGAGCCATACCGCGGTTTGCTGGAGCCGATTGGCGGGAAAATCCATTTTGGCGAAGAAGCCGCTGACGCTGCCGTGCGCGAGGTGCACGAAAAATGCGGCCTGCATATTACAAAACCCACCTTTTGCGGCACGGCCGATATGTCTATTTATAAAGACGGCGAGCCAATTACACACATGACGGTCTATGCACATAAGGCAGAACTTGGGGCGTTGCCAAATCCGCTCCCCGCACACCTTGTTTCTATTGATGCCGAGTCGCTGCCCGCCCAAAACGAAACAGCGTTTGTGCCCGGCTGCCTACAGCTTGTTACGGCAATGATAAAAAATACCGACAAACCTTTTGTTTTGACGATCCGCGCCGACGCGTAGTATTTGCGCGTACAATAAGTATATGAACAAAGATATTACTGCATACAACCACGCGTTAGAAGGGGAGCGCCGCGCAATTTGCGAGCAGCTGGCGGCCGAAATCCAAAAAGCATTGCCCAGCGCCGAAAGCAAAGTGTGGCACCGCTCGCCGGTGTGGTTTATACATGGCAACCCGGTGGCGGGGTACGCCGCGCTTAAAAACGATATTCAGCTGTTATTTTGGAGCGGGCAATCGTTCGACGAGCCCGGCCTGCAAGCCGAAGGCACCTTTAAAGCCGCCCAAATGCGCTACACCAGCGCCGACCAAATTAACGTTGGCGATTTACAGCGCTGGCTGCAAAAAGCCGAAGCCATCCAGTGGGATTACAAAAATATTGTCAAACGGCGCGGCGAGTTAGTGCGGCTGTAAGTTAATTTGGAAACAGCTCGCGCACTTTTGCGGCCAGCGCATCACCCCAGGTTACGTAGCCGGCAAGAGACGGGTGGGTACCGTCTAGGGTCGCGACATCGTCGTATGTTACGTAGCGAATAGGCTTGCCGAGGTTTCTTTGCTGGGTCACATAGTTTTCGAGCGCGGTTGAATAGTTAGGGTACCACTGCGGCGCGCCGGTGACAATAATTTTGACGCTGGGTTTGGTGGCGAATACCAGGGCAATCCAGTCTTCCATGTAGCCTTCTACCTTTGTTTCGGTCATGGTTGGGTCGACAAAATCGTTGCCGCCGCCTTGCATAATGACAAGGTCGGGGTCTTCGGCGGTAATCCAGCCAGCGGTTTGGTTGTACAGCGGTACGTCGCCGTGGCATGGGTCGGTTTTAATACAGTTGCCGCTAAAACCGTTAAGGTCTTTGTCGGGGAGGCTGGAGTTACCGTTTTGCCACGAGCCCACGTAGTCGATGGTGTAGTCATCTAACAAATCGTTCCATACTTGCAAACGGTAGCTGTTAATTGTGTTGGGGTCGCCACCAACGCCGCCCTGGGTGATCGAATCGCCGAGTGGCATAATTTTAAGCGCAATTTTAGCCGGCGGCGTGCTGCCACCGCCACCGGTGCCGCCTCCGCCGCCACTGTTGCTTGTGCCGCCGCCCGTGCTGCTGCCCGTGCTCCCGCCCGAAGTGCTTTTTTTAGGGGTACTATTTGTAGTCGGCGTCGTTTGCGTCGGCGTGTCTGTTGGCTGGGGTGTCGTGGTTTGTTGCGTTGTGGAGTCGGGTTGTGTGGTACCAACAGTGCTGGGCTGGGCTTGCGGCGCGGTTGTTTGTTCGGCCGGTTTATTTTGCTGCATCACCGAATAAAACGTGAGGCCGCCGATCGAGCCAAGGCCGATCACTCCGGCAATAATCCAGGCGATCAAGCGCTTGCCACCAAAAATAACCTGCCACACACTACTGTGCGGGTTTTGGCCACCAACAATAATTGGCGGAATATCATTTGGTGGAAGAGTATTTGGCGGCATTTTTGTTTGTTGTTATTACCCATAGCATACCACAAAACCACAAGCGTTGTATAATGCTAACATGCATAAAAAAATACTATTTGCCGCGATTGCGATAGTAACCTTAATTTTTGCCGCATTTGCGTATGTTATGATGCCACGCAGCGCGATGGCTCCCACCACGCAACAAACCGCTCCGCCCGTTACCGACCTGCCGGCCACCCAGACCTTTGGTACTTATATTGACTATTCGGCCGATAGTATCGCAAAAACGCCAGGCACCAAGCTGCTGTTTTTTTACGCGCCGTGGTGCCCACAGTGCCGTATGCTCGACGCCGATATTAAGGCAAAAGGCGTGCCCGACGACACGACGATTATTAAAGTCGATTACGATTCAAACCAAGCGCTGCGCCAAAAATACGGCGTGACAATCCAAACCACATTTGTGCGGGTCGACGACGCCGGCAACATGCTGCAAAAATTTGTGGCCTACGACGACCCGACGCTCGCCGCCGCACTTAAAGGGGTGCAATAATGTTTACATTGTTGGTCGTATCGTTTGTGGCCGGCGTTTTAACCGTTGCCGCGCCGTGCATTTTGCCGCTGCTGCCAGTAATTGTCGGCGGATCGGTGGTGGGCGGGCAAAAACAATCCGCTCTGCGGCCGCTCGTTGTAACGGCAAGTTTGGCGGTATCGGTGGTTGTTTTTTCGGTTGCACTCAAGGCCAGCACCGCGCTTTTGGGCGTGCCGCAAATGGTGTGGCAGGTGATGTCGGGCGGGCTGGTATTACTTTTGGGAATTGATTTTTTGTGGCCAAAACTGTACGAGCAACTTTCGGCGCGGAGCGGATTTTTTACTAAAACCAACACGGCGCTCGGCAACGCATCGCGCAAAAACGGCGTGCTCGGCGCCATTTTAATTGGCGCGGCGCTCGGGCCGGTATTTAGCAGTTGCAGCCCAACCTACGCGCTGATTGTCGCCAGCATTCTGCCGGCATCGTTCGCCGAAGGTCTGCTGTATTTGGCCGCGTACGCGGTCGGCCTAAGCGCCAGCCTGCTGGTTATAACCTGGCTTGGCCAGTCGCTTGTGAGCAAATTAAAATGGCTCAGCAATCCCAAAGGGATTTTTCGGCGGGTTGTAGGTGTGGCATTTATAGTAGTCGGCCTTGCGGTTATGTTTGGGCTCGATAAAACGCTGCAGGCATTTGTGCTCGAACAGGGCTGGTACGACCCAATCAGCGGATTCGAGCGGTCAATCAACCATTAAGGCAAAAGCATGTGTTTTGCCGAGTCGTACAGCGCTGTTTCTTGGGCACTATTGCCAGCGCAAGCGTCCATGGGGTGCATAATAACGTGCGCGTAGTGGTAGCTTGAATGTGCGCTAATATCTATGTCGCTGCCCGGCGCAATCCCTGGGGTACCGCCCAGCAGTAACTCGGCAATATGGTGCTCTCTACAGGTTTTGTCGAGTGCTTCCTAAGCGCTACTGTAAATTAAAATGCTTTGCGGGCCGTTTGTTTTGTAGGTAACATTACCAAGGTCGACGGGCGCTTTTAGCGTTAAGCCAATTTCGTTGATGACGAGGGTTTTTGGCGTTAACCACAGCCACGCCACGACGCCTGCAACCGCTAAGACGACAATCCCTACTAAAACCTGCCAGCTTTTTATATTCATATTTTCGTTAACTCCCATATTAATTTAACATATATTCCCAGCCGGGCTGCCACTGTTTTGTGACGCGCCAGTCGTTGGCGAAAGCCTGCTCCCACGTCATGCCGCGCAGCAAAACATCGAGCGCCAGTTGCGGCGCTTTGTGGGCGACAATTGCAATGTGTTTGCCGTCGTAATCTTTTTTTATGTCGGCTAAAAACGCGGCGATTCTTTGTTTAACCTGCTCGTAACTTTCGCCGCCGGGCATGGGCGTGGTGATTGATTTTTCTTGCAGCGGCTCAACAACTACACTGGGCTTGCCGTTGTAGTCGCCGTAGTTACACTCGCGCAGGCGCGCATCTTGCACAATGTTGTACTTGTCGCCCCAGGTAATTTTGGCAGAATTAACCGCGCGCGATAAATCCGACGTAAACACAACGTCAAAGGTATGTTGCGCCGTTTTGGCGGTTAGCTCTTTCGATTGCTGCTCGCCAAGCTCAGAAAGCGGCGCGTCGTTCCAGCCAGAGGACATATCTTTTTCGTTATCGGTCGTGGTGCCGTGCACAAAATAGGTGATTTTTATAGACATACTACAATCATAGCAAACCTGTTGGCGCAGGCCGCATTTTACTATACACTATTAATCATAAGGGGTTTGCGGGGAATGAGGCGACGAGAGAGCCTGGTGTTTGCTGCGTTATTTTTGCTGAGCGTTTTTGCGTCGTTTTTTAACGTTCCCGCTGCGTTGGCGTTTAGCGGTGCGGGCGCGGGCACGCCAATTAACCCGTTCAAAATCACTACCTGCGCCCAGCTGCAAGAAATTGGCAGCGACCTCGCCGCTAGCTACAAAATAATGAATAATATCGACTGCTCGGCGTCGATGTTTACCCCCATTGGCAACACCGGCCCCGGTTTTACCGGCACGCTCGACGGCGGCTTTAACACCATAAGTGGTATAAACGCTATTGAACTTTCGGGCCACCATGTAGGCATGTTCCGCCTTGTAAACGGCGCAACGGTGAGCAACCTCACCATCACCGATTCGGCGGTGCAGGGCGAAAGTTACGTGGGTGTGCTCACTGGCGGCACGGCCGGGTTTTGCAGTATCGAACACGTCACCATTACTAACAGCAACGCCATGGGCTTGGCGCTTATTGGTGGCCTGGCTGGCAGTTTGTTCCGCTGCAGCGCGTCCGACAGCGGCACCTCTAACACCACCGTTAACGGCACCAATAGCTCGGGCGCAACCAGCGAAATTGGCGGGTTTGCCGGCGAAGTTAACATGGCCGACGTCAGCCGCAGTTATGTGCTGGGTGGTGGTGTGACCGCCAACATCGACGACCCAACGCAGGCGCAGTACACCGGCGGGTTTGCCGGCACCGACGGCAACGGCGCCAACATCGAAGACAGTTTTACCACCGCCAACGTGACTGGCCACAACTACGTTGGCGGCATGTCGGGCCGCGTAAACGACAGCGCCTACGTGCACGCCTACGCCAGCGGTAGTGTAACCGCCACCGGCAGCAACGTGGGCGGTTTTGCCGGCGGGCTCGACGACGGCGTTATTACCGACAGCTTTTCGGTTGGCAGCGTGAGCGGCTTTACTGCGGGCGGCTTTGTGGGCGTTACCAACGCTGGACTACCAGGTGACATTATTAGCAGCTACTGGGACGTTTCGCGCAGCGGCCAAGCCGACTGCGTGGGGGATTTGCAAATCACCGTCGACTGCACGGGCGTAAATGTGTCGAACGCCGCGCCCAACTACTTTTTTAACAACCACACCAACGCGCCGCTCAACCACTGGGATTTTTCGACCATTTGGCGCACCAACGCTACTAGCTACCCAACCTTGCAAAGCGTACCAGGGCGGCCCGACAACGTGCGCGTCACGCGCGGCGACACCACGCTAAAAGTCATGTGGGATCCACCAGCCGACACCGGCGGCAGCGCCGTCACCAGCTACGATTTGCAGTGGGGCACCGACGGTACCACGTTTAATAACGATGTATCTGGCTTGTCGGCTGCGACGCTTACATACACAATCACCAACCTGAGCCCATCCACCACTTATTACATACAAGTGCGGGCAAACAACGCCAAAGGCAACGGCGTGTGGCTTGGGTTTATTACCAGCACAGTGGCGGCCGCGGTAAGCAGCAGCGGGTCGTCATTGGGGAGCGCAGCCACAGCATCGTCAACAACCAATGCGGCCGTAACCGAAGAAACACCAGCCACAACTGCAGCATCAACGCCAGCCGAAACCTCGCCAACGACCACGCACAATAACACTCAAAACCAAAACACAACCGACCAGCCTCAATCAAATAACCCAGACCTCGCGTGGCTACTCATAATCCCTGGCGGCATTGCGCTGGTGTGGATTGCGGCCGTTATTATAGGCAAACTACGCTAAAAGAATTAGCACCCTCAAGGCAATTCGTTATAATAAACATGATAGGCACCTAACAAAAAAGGACAACTATGCAAAAAATAGCAGCTTGTTTATGGTTCGACATGAACGCCGAAGAGGCGATGAATTATTACGTGAGCGTGTTTAAAAACTCCAAAATTTTGCGGGTCGATAAGTACCCCGACGAATCTTTAGACGAGCACTTTAAAGGCATGGGCGGCAAAGTAATTAACGGCGAGTTCGAGCTCGACGGCCAAAAATTTATTTGCCTGGACGGCGGCCCAATTTTTAAACCAAACGAAGCGGTTTCGTTTATGGTAGATTGCAAAGACCAAGCCGAAGTCGACTATTACTGGGAAAGGTTGTCGAGTGACCCCAAAG
Source organism: uncultured Candidatus Saccharibacteria bacterium (assembly GCA_964436805.1). Classification (GTDB taxonomy): domain Bacteria; phylum Patescibacteriota; class Saccharimonadia; order Saccharimonadales; family EFPC-124; genus EFPC-124. The sequence goes on along the minus strand of CAYTEG010000004.1, from coordinate 14,918 downwards.
CCGAACAATGCGGCTGGTGCAAAGACAAATTTGGGATTAGCTGGCAAATTATCCCAAAGCGCCTGGGCGAACTTATTAGCGACCCTGACACCCAAAAAGCCAACCGCGCCATGAAGGCGATGATGGCCATGCACAAAATCGACGTCGCAGCGCTCGAAGCCGCATTTGAGGGTAAATCCTAAAACACCTATAAAAATATGACCGAAACCCACCAAACTCTTGTTAATAACATTTTATACCTCGCGTCGCTTGTTTCGGACGTGAAGCATATCGACCCATGGCTCGACCGTTTGCGAGTTATCACGTCGCGGCAAGACGCCAACAGCCCGCTGGCGCCGCAAGACGAACAAGTGTTGCTTGGCCTGCAATCTAAACTAAAAGATTATTTGGTAAAAGAAGATCCGTTCCGGCGCTTCGAACCTGACGTTTTAGAGCAAAAACTGTACGAAAATATACAAGGTCACCAGCGCTACAACCGACTAAGGGTGTTAGTGGGGGTTATTATTGGCCTGTCGGTCGGGCTAGGGCTGGGCATTGGCCTGGCCGGCGGGTCGTCGGCCGTGCCGCAAACACCGTATTTAGCTGGCTTTGTAACATTTTGTGTCGGCGCCATCTTTTTGCTGGCCGAAGCTGCCCGCACGTTCAACAAGCAGCTGCGGCAGGCGTACGTCATGCTTTGCCTTGTGGTTATGTGTAGCGCACTGCTGATTGGCCAATTTACGCTGTTTGGTATTTTGGCAGATTCGTGGTGGGTCAAAACATGGGCGTTTACGGTGTTCGACGCGGCGATTGGTATTTTTCTGTACCTGGCGTTCCGTACATTTGCCAAGCAGTTAAGTATAAACTCGGCGCTTGTCGCTTTTAAAAACGTCGCATTTGCCGTCGTGCCAGTAGTAATTGTGTGTATTTTACTGCCGCACGCAGCAACCGACCTGCCCGAACCTATTTACGACGCGTCGGTTGTCGGCGTCGGGCTGCTTACCGTTTTTGCCTGCATAAGCGTGGCGCTTGGCCGGGCGGTCGTGCGCAAAGTTGGGTCGCTGTATAAAAAAGCGATTTTGTGCCTTATTGTGGCGGCGGTCGCCATGGCAATGGGTGGGCTCGTGTTGTTGATGATCCGGTTAGTGTGGCTCACGACCGGCCAAGCGCCAATGTTCGCCAGCCTCACCACGATGCTACTTTCTATTATCGGTGGCGCGATGTTTTTGTACGCCGCCTACGTGTTTAACAAAACAAGCCGTTACTAAAGTTTTTTGAGCTTAACGATCGCCAAAAACGACGTAAATACCATGGTAAACAAACTTACAACCGCGGCGGTTTCGTAAATGCCCCGTTTATCCCAAACATGGCCGGCGGCGTCGGTCACAACCGCGGCATCGACAACAAAATACATAAGTACAAACGACAGCCCAGTTACTAAATATACTACAACAGGAGTTGCCCAAAATACGGCGCTGGCCTGTTTAACAGATGGCGCGTAGGCGCGTACGTACAGCGCAAAAATCTGGTAAAACAAGTACACTGTTAAAAACCAACCCAAGTAGTTAGTGAGCGGCACACCGTTGTAGCCGCCGCCTTCTTCCCAAATCCAATAATGCCTGACGGTCGAGTTGATCGGATCCATCACCACATCCCACATCACCATTACAAAGGCGGCCGTGAGCGGCAAAATAACCGTCGCCCATTGTTTTAGGCGCTCGTCGAGTTTGCCAAGCAGCACATTGGCGACCATCCAGGCCAAATAGCCGTAGGCAAAATAGGCGATGCCAATAACAATCGGTACCTGAAACAAAAACGCCAAGCCCTGGCTGTAATGGTAATTACCAAAGGGGAAGCCAGTCGAAATGCTTAGGTTCTCGAGCGCATGGCTGACAATTTGCGAGGCTAAAAAGAACACCGCCAGGCCTTTAAACCCGTAGCGCATGATGGCATGCCACACTGCAAACGCCACCAAAAGCAGCGTTTGGGTCGTACCCAGGAGCTGCATAGTGCTAAGGTTGTTCATGGCCAAACTGGCAATTGTAGTGACAAGCGTAAAACCGGCCGCAAGGCTTACCAATATGACGTCGTTTTTTGTTTGGCGTGGTTTCATAGTTGCCTCCGTCTTAAACGCTCGGTTGTCGCTACGCTCATAGCTATATATTACTCCAAAATGATCTATTGGAAGCTAAACCTTAGCTCGTAAAGCCGCTTTTAACTCATCGAGCGTAAGCTGCCGGTTAGACTTAAGATTATCTAGTTGTTGGCTCTCGGCAGGCGTCAATTCTCTGCCGGCTGCCTGTGCTAATAACAGGTTAATCCGCTCGTCAATAAAGGCTAAATCAGCATTAAAATCTTCGGCGGTACTTGTGTCGGTGGTAGGGCCAGTATCAACTTTGCCTTCCTCATCTTCGTCCCCGTCATTTTCCGACGCAAAGTCGCGTTCGTCCCATTGGGCGGCGAGGGCAGGGTCGATGGCTAAGACAATTTTTCGGGTTGTGTCGATAAAATCGTCGAGCCCAATGCCGCATTTCCATATATCCCTGTACAAGGTTGGGTACCCTATCTTTTGGCCAATGTTGGTTATTTTAACGGCTACTTCTTTTGCCGCTTTTGGGTCATTTCGGGCAGCAATAAACGACTCAAGTAACGTCGGGTCTTCTTTAAACAAAAGGCGTAAGCCAGTCGTGGCAACGGCCGCTTTGGTGGCGTCGCCGTCTATTTGCATATCTACCGACACTTCAACCACTCCATCCATAGTAGACAAAACCAATGGCTCGGTGTTGTCGCCAAACCCGGCCGTAATGCCGGCCTCGACAACATATTGCCAGGCAATCATGTCGGCAAACCCTTCTTCTAGGTAACTGCCGCTAAATTCTTCGCGGTTGCCAGCGACAACCGTAAGGTAGCCGACGCGCCCAGGCATTATTTCTATATCCTTACCCGCCTCGTCATTGGCGGTATATAAATAGGATTGGCCTTTGGCCGATGCGTGGGCTAACTCATGTATCAAACGGTACTCGGTAATAGCCGGGCCAAAACGCTCCTCGAGCGCGCGGTCACGGTGCACGGCAACAATATTTGCCGACGGCGCATAAGAACCTTCGCGTTCGCTCATAGCCGTATTAAGCAATGCCGCAAAACGTTCTTCGTATATTGCATAATCATCGTCGTCGAGGATAAATATTTGGGCGTCGGGGCTTAAACCAAGTAATTCAATAAATTCTCGGGCCCTTGCCATATCGAGGCCATCTTCTTTAGACGTAAGCGTCTCGCTCATTTCTTGTGCTATTTTTTCGAAATGGCGATAAATTGCATCTTCTACCTCTGGCAGAGGCGGGGCAGGCATTGGCTGGCCGGCTTCGTTTTTTTGATAGCGGGCAAGGTGGACTGCTGCTTTGCTGTCTGTAGGCTCATCCAACGACTCTTGGGTAGGGTCGTCGTGAGGATTCCGATCGGTAGCTTCTGACATACTTTTATTGTAACGGCTATGTAAGCACTTTGCTATCGCAGCTGGGCGCCATTTGCTAAGATGGTGATGCGACTATGAACACATCCCACCGCATTTACACTATAACTTTTGCCCGTGTGTACCCGCTGTACATTACCAAAGTCGAACGCAAAGCACGCACCAAAGCCGAGGTCGAAGAGGTTATTTGCTGGCTTACTGGCTATAACCAAAAAGAGCTGCACGCACAAATCGCCAAACAAACGACGCTCGAAGAATTTTTTGCCGAAGCGCCACGGCTAAACCCGGCGCGCAGCTTAATTACCGGCATGATTTGCGGTGTGCGGCTCGAAGAAATAAAAGAGCCCACGATGCGCGAAATCCGCTACATGGACAAACTTATTGACGAACTGGCAAAAGGCCGGCCGATGGAAAAAATTTTGCGTAAAGCCAGCTAAGATTTTTTAGCTTGTTTGGCGAGCACCCATTTTGCCGATGCGCTCAGTGGCTTATCGGTGCGGTGAATACAGCCGACCCAGCAGCACGGCCGGCGTTTGCCCTCTAGCAGTTCTTCGCCGGTGCGCCTAACGCGGCGCTTGCGGGTTTCGATCATTTTAGCGTTGACCACCCAGCAAATATATTCGTTGCGGGCGAGGGGGGTGATATCTTCCCACAGCGCCAACACTTTGGGGCTGGCAAGCAAGGCTTTGCGTAAATCCGCAGGCATAGTGTGCACGGTGCCGCCAGAGATTTTTGTAGGCATATATGTATTGTACCCTACTGATTCTTAAGATAGGAATGGGCGAACTGCACTAGGTCATTGCCTTGCAATGGTTCTAGGCTATCGACGAATTGTTCGATAACTGCAGGTGTAAGTGGCGTTTTGGTTTCGACGGTATCCTCACGCCCGTTTGCAGTGGGGCCGTTAAAGCTTAAAACAATATCATTAATGTGCACATAATACGTATCTGGCGGCACGGCACTCGCCTCGGCTGAGCCTTCTTTTATGTGGAGCTGCCCAAACTTCCACGACGGAACATAGCCATACACCTGCCGGCCCTTTGCGGTGGTTATAAACAAGCTGCATGGCACAAATGTAGCAACAACCGGCCCGCTCGAAACATGCGGCAAGGCGTTTTCGCCGCAGGTAGTAGGCGGGTTAAAGCCGGTGGCCGCGGCTTTGTGGATATATATGCGGGCTGCGCCGAGTTGGGCGTGGTAAGGGTTAGTAAAATTATAAATCACTTCGTAACCAGGTTCGAAATATTGGTTGCCGATCGAGGTAGTAAACGAGGTGACCGTAAGCGGGCCACTGTAATTTTTGGGGGTATACAGCGGCACGTCGGACTTTTGCATGAGCGTAATAAGTTCTTCGTGGCGGTCTTTAACAGCCGCCTGCGTTTGTTGGGCGGCAAAATTGGCACTGGCGTTTGGTAAAAATACAATAAGCAAGGCGCTCGCAACCACTGCGGCCGCGCCAATTAACACCTTTGTTTTCTTTTGCAGATAAAACGTTGCAGCGCTCGCCAGCGCCACAAAAATACCGCCAAGAGCCGCCGGAATGACCCACTCGTTTAAAATATGCTGGGTATATAGCCACGACAGCGCCGGCAAAAGGTAACGGTTGGCGAGCATTGCAAATTCCAAAAAAGTAAACAACGCAACACCCAAACCGCCTATAAAAAATGGCAGTAAAAAATTTTTGCGGAGCATAAGGCTGCCTATAACGCCACCAGCTAAAAACAAAGCGGCAGCGGTGAGCACGCCGGTTAGCAATGTATGCGAGCAATCAGACGCAATAATCTGCGCACATACGCTCCCTGGGATGTGCGTCGCAACAAAGCTGTACAGCACGTAGTAAAATACACCGGGGAGCGCGCCAAAAACGAAAAGATATGGTGCGTATGTCCAGCGAGTATCTTTATCCTCGTTGGTGAGTGGCTCGGCGTGAGGGGCTGCATTTTGCGGCAACACACCTGGCAAAGGTGGCGCCGGCGAATGCGTAACAGGCACTGCTGCAAGGTGCGTCTTTTTACCCGCCGACGGATCTAGGTCGGGCTTGATGTTTTTAGATAAAGGCTCAATAACCTTCATGTATGCTAGTGTAACATGGTTAAGGTTAGAAGTGATGGACTGCGGGGCTTGAGCTTTTACCCTTTTGACTTTAGTATAAAGGTAATGCTTATAAAAGGAACCATATGAACCCTCAATCAACAGAACCAAACACCCCGCCACAAATGCCGCAAACGGTAATGCAACCGCCAACAAGCCCGCCGCCATCTGCGCCGCCTTTAGCAAAACAGCCTGGTGGCAAACCAAAAGGCCTGATCATTGGCCTTATCGTGGGTGCGGCAGTTATTGCGCTTGCTGTTGCGGCCTATTTTATATACACAACTATGTTTAGCCCGTCAGCGCAGGCAATGCAGGCAGCAAACGCTTTTATGCAGGCCATCACGACCGGTAAAACAGATGAGGCAGCCGCGTTAAGTACTACGACCAGCCAGGAAAATAAAGATTTTATAGCGTCAAGCGCAACCAAGGTAAAAGGCACGTCTAAGCTATCCGAGAGCCAATTTCAGTCTGACACTGGCTATTACTTGTACACGCTTGACGGCTCCAGCAATAAATACGCCCGCGTTATTGTAAAAAACAGTAATGGCAAGTGGGGCGTGGATTCGTTTGTGTATAGCCAAAACGCGCTCAAACTTATGCCATCAAGCAGTAGCGATACAAGCCAGCCCTCTACAGCAGCCACCACCCCAACACCTGCTGCCAATAAGTGCTTAGTATCGAGCGACTATAACGGCGTTTACTCCGACATAAACGGCGGCTCGCGGCCAAGTGACGCACTGTACTCACCAGAAAGCACGGTAGAATATACCCAAAACCTGCACTTTTTGGCTGATTCCTTAAACTACGACAACGCACAACTAGCCGCAGACACAATTACCGCTTTTGCCGATTTTTATAAGTCGAATAGCGCAAAATCATTCACCATTCACGTACAAGGAAACGTTGCAACCACGGCAGCAGCCGACTTATCGTTTGCCAACCAACGCGCACAGAAGGTTATTGATACGCTCAAAGCCCAAGGGGTGCCAGCAGCATATGTTGTGCTCGACGCACCCAGTAATGTAGGTGCGTACGGTAGTGGGCTCGAAAACGACGAAGCTGCTAAGTCAACAGCGCGGAATATAGTCATAACTATTGTTTCTGACGCTAATTGCGACAAATAAAGTTAATCAACCAACGCCGCTACCACAATTATGCGGTCTTGGTACACGCCTTTGCTGCGGTTAAACTCGCCGCCGCAGGTAATAAGGTTGAGCTGGCTGGCAATAGTGTTGTCGCGGGCAAAAAGTGCGGTGCCAGCTGCGTCGGCTGGCACCTGGCTGACGCTTTTAACCGTAAAATGGTGCACGGTGCCGTTTGCCAGCTCTACCGTAAAAGTGTCGCCGGCCGCTAACTTTGCTAAATCGGCAAAAACGCCGGGCAACTTTTGGCCGTTTACATGGCCGTCGATGACGCTTAGGCCGGCAAGCCCCGGCGCCAGCGTGCCCACGTACCAGCCGGCCAAGTTAATATTGCTCGGCACGGCCACGGCGCCGTGTTGGTCGAGCCCGACCGCCTCGACATAACCGCCGGCGTTAAGGCTAGGCAGCGTAATATATTTTGGCTCGTTACCCTTGGCCTTCGATTGATACGTATGTACCGTCGCCGGCTCTTCCGACGGCGTGTCGGTCGAATAAGTGACGACATTTTGCGGCTGGGGCGCAGCAGCAGGAGCGGCAGCTTTAGGAGCAGGGCGCATCACAAAAAACAGTACGCCAGCGGCAACAACAAGGCAGGCGCCTGCGCCAAGCCACAAAATCCTCCTACGCATATACCCAGTGTAGCAGCTAGTGCTACACTTGGGGTAATGAAGCTTTGGTTACAACTTCGCGCCGCGCTGCGGTGGTGGCCGGCGGCACTTGCGCTTGGGGTTACGGCAATTACCGCTGGCTCGGCCGCACTGCTGCAAGCCCAAAACGCTGACCAACTGGTGAACGGGTTTTTGTTTGAGTCGCCGCAGACGTTTAGTGGCGCGATCTTTCCGCTCGAACATACGCAGCTTATAAAATGGCCGCTGTTTGCGCTGCTGAGTGTTTGGCATTTTGCGCCAGCGCTGTATGTTGGGCTAACTGTTTTGCTTGCGGTGGTGACAATCGCCGGATTACTGTATGTTTTGTACCGCATCTGCAAACGAACGCCGCGGGTGTTTGACACGCTATGCATTTTGTTGGCCTCGGTTTTGGTGCTCGTGCCAGTGCAAGTGTTCGATGGCGGAGTCGCCGCGCCGCTGAGCCTGGCGATGTTGACCGGCCGCAACATTGAGTACGTTATATTTATTGGCGTCCTACTGCTGTACCTTAAAACGCCCAGCCTCCGTGCCAAGCGGTGGGCGAGCGGCACCGCGCTGCTTTCGCTGCTATTCGCCAACGACAATCTGTTTATGTACTTTAGCGTTGGCGGCGCGCTTGTTTTTGGCATGGCCGCGCTTTTGCAGCAAAACCTGGCTTTTAAACGGTTGGCGCGCTTTTGGCTGGCCGGGAGTGTCGCGGCGTGGGCGCTCAGCCTGGCATGGCTGGCGGTTATTACCCAAACGCTCACTCATTTAGTGTCGTATCCGCTGGGGTATGAGCCAGTCGCAAGCTTGCCCGAAGCCTGGCAGGGAGTGGCGGGCACCGCCCAGGCGCTGGCACTCAATTTTGGCCTGACGGCTCGCGCTGGCGTTGGCGCGTGGCCGGCTTTTGCGTTAAACGCCGTTGTTTTGGGGCTTGTTGTGTGGGCGGCGGTGTGGCTTGTTAAACAGCTATTTAAAACAAGTAAGCAACCGGCGGCCATGCATTTTGCGGCAATGGCGCTGGCCACGGCTATTGCTGCTGTTGGCGGATTTGCGCTTACCAACCAACCGTATGTGCAAAATGCCCGCTACCTAAGTTTTGCATTTTTTGCGGGCTTTATTGTACTTGCCGTTTGGCTGCGCACGGTGCGGTTGCCAAAAATGACGCCGTTTATTGTGGCCGGAGCGTGCATTGTGGCGCTGGCACTAGGCGCGGCGCTGCAGCACAATACCCAGCTTGCCGCGCAAAACGCTCTGGCCCAGCGCAACCAAAAAATCGCAACCGCATTGCAGCAGCACCACGTTGAGTTTGTGGCCGGTAATTACTGGCGCGTCGTGCCAATCCGGGCGCTCACGCCGCAAGCCAGCCAGGCAATTATGCCGCTGCAGGGTTGCATACAAAAAACGCCCGTGCTCACTAGCCGCACGTGGCGGCCAGAGGTGCTGACACATAGTTTTGCGTATTTGCTTACCGCGCAGGCGACTGGCGTGCCGCAGCAAACCTGCACTAAACAATTAATCGAGCAGCAATACGGCAAACCGTCGACAGAGGTAATTATTGCCGGCAGCCATGAATCACCCAAAGAAACACTGCTTTTTTACGACGACGGCGCCGCGGCAAAAACACCGCGTCTAGCGCAGTAACCCGCCAAGGCCAGTGTTTGGCACGCCGGCGGCAGGCAGTGCCACGCCGACAGGGTCGACAATTGTGCCGTTAGCGGTAGCGTCTTGGTCGAGCGGGCCGCCATCGGCAATTTGGTATACCACTTTTGTGGCCGCCTGGCCGCCGATCGTCACGGCCGAAATTACCGCGCCGGGCACGGTGGCATACTGGTTGGTGCTGGCGTTGTACTTGCGGAGCACAAACGTACTGTTAGCGCTGAGCCCGTAAAAATACTGCGTCACCGTGGCGGTTGCGCCAACCGAACAGTCTAACGTAAAGCTCAGCAGCCCGGCAGGGTAGGTAAAACCAGCGTCCGTGTGAGTCGCTGCGGCGGCCGAAACACCGGCGTTCGCCACGCAATCCGATTGCAGCGCAACATATTTGCTCGTGACGCCATTTACCATGCTCGTTACCATTGGCTGCGCAAAATCGCCAACGCCGTCGTTGTTGGCGTCGCCGCCGTTTGGCGCAGTCTGTTCGGCGGCCGAAAGCGAACCGTCACCATCTTGGTCGCTGGTTACCAACGGCTGCCACGACGGAAGATCCGAATATATACCGTCGTCGTCAGAAATCGCCGTCTCGCCCGTGCCATCAACACCAATGGTGTAAATGCGCTGCGTGGCGTCGGTGCTGCCATTAAAGTTAGAATACACAATTTTGGAATTATCGGGCGACCAGCGCGGCGTCTGCACATTGGTGGTGGTTGTGGTGAGGTGTTGCAAGCCGGTGCCGTCGGCGTTAATAATCGCCAGGCGGTACACGTAAAACGTGCCGGCCTCCTGGTACACCAGCCGGGTGCCGTCGTGCGACCACGACGCCCACTCGTGGTCGATGACATCGTGGGTAATTTGCGTATCGCCGCTGCCGTCGGGGTTGATCGTGCAAATTTGAGTATGGACGCCGTCGTAACAAGTGTAGGCAATTTTGTTTGCCACCGACCAATCGGGCAAACCAAAAATGGTGGAGCTGTGGGTGATTTGCGTTTGGTTGGAGCCGTCGACGTTTATAGTGCACAGTTGGGTGTCGACGCCGTCGTAACATAAAAAGGCCAGTTTGCTGCCGTCGGGCGACCAACTGGGGCCGATCATAAATTCGGTTGCATGGGTAAGCTGGGTTTGGCCGCTACCGTCGGCGTTCATGACGGCAATTTGGTACACGCCGCTTACAAGGGTGCTGTAGGCGATTTTTGTGCCGTCCGGCGACCACATTGGGTAGTTGCCAGGGTCGGCCGTGATGATTTCGTGCATGTTGGTGCCGTCGGCGTCCATCACGAAAATGCGCGAATCAGCGTCGGTGCGCGAAAAAACGATCTTGCCATTAGTTGCGCCGTGCGCCGGCGCCGGTTGGCGGTACAGCACGCCGGCAGCAGCAACCACAAGCGCCAAAGCCGCCAGCAGCGGCAATTTAAACGACTGTTTGGTAAGCCGGAAAACGCGCATAATGCTTATAGTATACCGCTAAAAACGGGGGAGCGGAAGCGTGGGCGCGAGTGCTACAATAATGCCATGTGCCGAAACATCAAACCCCTCTTTCATTTTGACCCACCCGCAACCGACGACGAAATAAAGGCGGCCGCGCTACAATTTGTGCGCAAGGTAAGCGGATACAACGAGCCGTCGCAGGTTAACCAGGCCGCTTTTGACGCGGCGATTGGCGAAGTGGCGGTGGCGACCCGCAAACTTTTGCTGGCGCTCAACACAAACGCGCCGTATAAAAACCGCGAAGAAGAAGCCGCAAAGGCGCGGGCGCGGTTTGCGAGCCGCGGTTAGCTTACGGTTTGCCGCTTAAATACTTGCCAGCGACGCTTAACGCGAACGAAGGCAAAATAACCGCAAACGTTCGAACTAAAATGTTAATAAATGTTTACATAATGTTAAGTTTACTTTACACTCGATTGTAGTAAATAGGGGTACTACACTGGCCACAAAATTAAAAAATAATATAAGCATCCGCCGCAAAGTAAACGGCCTTACGCAAATACAACTAGCAGAAAAGGTCGAAGTTACCCGCCAAACAATTGCGGCGATCGAAAAAGGCGATTATTCGCCCTCTGTTTTGCTTGCGCTGCGCTTGGCGGCCGCGCTCCACACACCAATTAATGAGCTTTTTTGGCTCGAGGATGAATCATGATTTCAAAAAAACTTTTCTCGGTGCACTCACCAATCTGGCAAATGGTGTTTGCTATTACCGGTATGCTCATCGCCACCACACTGTATGAAATATTTGTTCTGGGCACCTCTGGGCAAGCAATTATAACGCTCGAGCAAACACCGACCGGGCAAACCAGCTCAATTAGCTTAAACCTTTGGCTCACCACTACTCTATTGCTTGGTATCTTGGCGCTCGTTGCGTACAGCGTTATTTGCAGCCGCTACAACAAAAAACATAGCAAAAAGCTGCGGCCATTTTCGTTACGGCCAAACGAGGTTATCGGCGACGACGAACGCCTGCTGCAAGCGTCGGCAAACGCCTCACTTAAACTGTACTCGCAGAACCATGTGCTTTTCCCTGTGTTCGCGCTCGCGCTGATTGTTGCAGCCAGCGGAGGCATGGGGCTGGTGGCCATTGTGCTGATTGTTTTTGTAGCCGTGTACTACCTTACTTACCTCAAGGCGATGTGGCCATATTTGGGACACGAGTAGCCGGGCAGAAACCAGCGATAATGACCGTGCCGCCCGACCCTCTCCTACCGAGGGCCAGGCGGCGCCTAAAAGCCTCTACCACAACTGCACGTTCAGCACCGCGTATTCCTGGCCCCTCATCGAAAAATCGTTCACCCGTATCCAGCCAATCTTACCGGCCGATGTTTTAAAACACACCCGCACATCTTTTTGGGGTAGTACCTGAGATTGCGGGTTGCGCTGGGTGCTCAGTGCTCTTGTGCAGCGGCTATAGATCTCGCTGTCTGGGCCTTCGGTGTCAATATAGAACGACCCGTTATTGACCTCTAAATAGGTAAATTGGGCCATAAATATATCGACATCACCGTTAGGGCCATCTGTGTCGATAACCTGCCGCTTATTGCTATCGAGGTCGATTCCCTGATAGGGAGTTAGCCGGAACTGAAACGCAGTGCCCTTACCGGGCGGCGCGACTGTGCCCGCACCAGCTGGCGCCCCTGCAGCAAGCGACAACGCCCCTGCCACGCAACCAGCGGTAATGCAGGCGACGGCAAACAGCACGCGTACGCCTACCGGCTTGCCCCACTGGCGAATGAGCAGATACACGCCGACCGCAGCGCCGGCGACCGACGCAAACTGCACGAACAGCGAAAAATCTTTGTTAAACACTAATACCGCCACCGCGCTAATGTCGGCCATGACGCCGAGTGCCGTCATAAAACCAGTGGCGCGCTTACGTGTTTGTATTTCTGCTCTTTGTTCCATCGCCCCGGCTTTCTGCTCGATTTAGTGAATACCTTCAGGCAATGTTAAGTATACTAATTTATTTACAAATAAACAGGGCTGGGGGAGCACGGCTTTTACAGGCGACATCAGTACCCTGGCCACCCACATTGCTCGGTGACCAGGGTACTTAGAAGGGCAAACTCTGCTTAGCTGAGCCCACCCTTGAGTGGTTCGAGACACTCAAAAAGCGCAGTTCGCTCGGCCTCTACTATGTTATGCGCCAATTGGGGCAGCGTGTCCTCATCGAGCAGACCTTCCACTCCAAATCTCCTCAAAAGCGTCCACGTCCTTCTGTTATTGACGTAGCACGTTTTAGGCTGCTGATCGCCACCGCAGTTCCAGGTGAATTCTATAAGCAGAGCATGCACCAATTGGTTGCGCTCAATTGCGGCATAACGCTCAAAAGCCTCCGACGCATCGGCTGCATGCCGGCTAGCCAAAGCAATGTTGTTATAGCTCATGTAAAGCCAGGCGATCATTAAGTGGCAGCCGGTAATTTTAAGATACGTCTGCTGCAGCCGTTTGGTGTAGCCCCATAGTAACCGGCGCAGAAATATCTTTTTTGTGAGCGATTGGCGCAAAAACTCGGCCGCGACTTCGAAGTTGTTGATGGCGTTGTTTCGCTCCTTTTCGGGTTCGGTGCTGTGCTCCGTTGCCATCAACTGCTTTACGGCTGTTTTGATATGGACTTTGCCAATCGTTTGCATCAACAAGGCTACCGCTCTATCGCGCTCCTGGGTAAGAAGGCCCGCGAAGCTTTTAGCCTGAGCGAGTATCTTGGCAAGGGCGATCATTTCGGCGATCATACGCGCTCCTAGTACGAGTAGAGAAATGCCCAGCACCGATTATAGTACATATGAATAGGTACCTGTTACCACCCGCACCACAGAAAGCGCGGGTGGTAACAAATGCGTCTGTGTTTACTGCCGTAGCCGCTCCTCGATCATCGAGCGTAGGTCTTCCAGGCCAGAAGACCCACAGCGACTGGCGACTTCTTCGAGCACCCGCTCCAGATATTCTTGGCGATGTTTACTGTCAAGCGCGGCGTTCCATTCGTCGACCCACTGCTCATACTGTCGGGCGCCAGCTTCGGCGTCGCGCAGGAAAGCGGTAATTGCGTCAGTGCGGCCAAGCTCACGTACAAGCTCGACCAATTCAGCTGGTGGCTCCAAAACAATTGGCTTGATACCGCCCCGGCCTGGAGTTGAAGAGTACAGCCCGGAGTTTCGAGCCGCAGAGATCAGCGCCTGGGCGCCGATGCTGCCTCTCTCGACGAAAACATTTACGGTGCCTCGTATCAACAGCTCTTCGAGCGCCTTGCTGTACACCCCCTTAACCGTATAGTCGTCGTAAAGGTACTTGTCGCGCACAACCAGCATAATGCCGGTGGCCACGAACACTTGCTCGCGGGAAGACCTGGCCGCCAACTGGGCGCGGGTCACAGCGCCAGTAAACACCTGACGCGTGAGCTCCAAAAGATCTTGCTGCGTAGGTATGGGCATCACGCCTCCAAAGGGTTCGAACAGACAACTTATTTTATAAGCAAAAAATAGATTTTGCAAAGTTTAACCAACGAAAGCCTGGAGGTCTACAACTCAGCCGGGCTTATAGTATCAACCTTATTTTTTGATTTTCGGTAATATAAAATAGCCAACAATAGGGCGCCGTTGCACACAAACCCACCAAAAATTGGGCGCACATACAAAATATAATCAGAGCTGCCAATAAGCGACAAGCAAGAAAAGACGTAGGCAACGATCGCAAGAAACCAGGGGAGAGGATCTTCGGTGTGAGGCTCTGCACGTACTTTTAAGATCATCATGGTGGTCGCCGCAACATCAATAAGCACGGTGAGCCAAATGGCAAAAGCGTTGCTTCTGGTTACTAGCCATAAGGCGATCGTTGCGAGCGCAAAGCCAAAAAGCAGCTTATCCCATTTAGAAGTGTCGCGCGTGCCATATTTAAACGACAATAAAAGAACAATCACGCTGCCAATAAAAAAGGTGAGCGCGATCAGGATTGATTGCCGCCCGCCTTCAAAATACTGCGAAAATAAAATAATCCCGTTCATAATAACGAACACCAGCCAACTTAGTTGGTGCGGCTTTGTTTTGCCTTTTAAAATAGCCCGTATGTACGGAATGGTGCAGTAAATCGCGATGGCGGTCGAGAGGAAGGCGGCGATGTTTGTAAGATGCATGGATTAATCATAGCAAAGCTGGCGGCCATACTTACCGTTATCTAATTGCTACGTTCCAAAAGTTGGTCGAGCTCAATCTGGAGGTTGGCGAGTGATGGCAAAAATATAACCCCTTTTTTTGGGGGGGTTATATTGCGGAATAATTTCATGGCTGGGGATATTGAACATCTTCCAAACCTTTTATACCACGATCGGCGAGGTTTGCTATGGCCGAAATTAGCGACTAAATGTACGAAAAATTGCGACAGATTTTAGACAAACAGAGCGGGCGAACCTATACATTTGAGGAGGCAAAAGAAATTGGTGAAGGGCTAGTAGATTTTTTTACGTTACTTTTG
>CAYTEG010000003.1:31577-39982 GCA_964436805.1 uncultured Candidatus Saccharibacteria bacterium | reverse complement strand
TTAAAGTCCATGTCGCCGGCAAAGTCTTCGGCGTCGGCGATGTCGCTTAAAATCATCACTTTGTCGCCGTCTTTCATGAGACCCATGGCAATGCCGCTGACTGGGGCGGTAATGGGCACGCCGGCGTCCATGAGCGCCAAGCAGCTGCTGCAGGTGGCGGCCATTGACGTACTACCGTTTTGGCTCATGATTTCGGTGACGCTGCGGATCATGTACGGAAAATCTTCTTCGGTCGGCAAAACGGCGCTTAGCGCGCGTTCGGCCAAATAGCCGTGGCCGATTTCGCGGCGGCCTGGTGAGCCAAGGCGCTTCACTTCGCCAACGGTGTAACCGGGCGCGTTGTAGTGGTGCAAGTAGCGGCGCTCGCCTTCGCGTTCCATGGTGTCGACCATTTGGGCGTAGCTAAGCGGTGCGAGCGTAATAATGTTCATGCCCTGCGTCATGCCGCGGGTAAATAGGCTTGAGCCGTGGGTGCGCGGCAACACACTAACTTCGCTGCTGAGCGGTCGGATTTCGGTCGTCTTACGGCCGTCCGGACGCACGCCGTCCTGCAAAATCCCCTTGCGCACATCTTTGTGGATGGCCATGGTAATGGCGTCGTCGTATTCGTTTTTAACGTCGGCGTAGGTTTCGCCCACTTCTTGTTCGAAGTTGGCGTGGGTTTCGTCGCGCAGGCGGCTTACCAAATCGTTGCGTTCGGGGTATGGGGCGCGCAGGTCTTCGCCCATTTTGCCTTCTAGCCATTTGGCCACCTTTTCGGTGATTTCCTCATTAGGCAGGGTGAGTTCAAACTCTTGCTTCTCTACCCCGACTTTTTTAACCAGTTCTTCTTGTAGTTTAATAGCCGGTTGCATGGCTTCAAACGCCCATTCCATGGCGTCGAGCACAACCTGTTCGTCAACTTCGTTGGCGCCGGCTTCGACCATCATAATGCCGTCTTTGGTGCCGGCTACTACTAGGTCGAGCTCGTTGCTGTTCATTTCTTCCAAAGTCAAAAACGCTTCGGGCTTGCCGTCTTTTAAGCCAACGCGCAGGCCGGCCACTGGGCCTTCAAACGGCGCGCCGGTGAGCATAAAGGCGGTGCTCATGGCGATCATGGCGATCATGTCTGGGCGGAAGGCTGGATCCATACTAAGAACTGACGCCACACCTTGCACTTCGTTGTGGTAACCTTTTGGCCACAGTGGGCGGATTGGCCGGTCGATAATGCGGCCGATCAAAATGGCTTCTTCGCTGGGGCGGCCTTCGCGCTTAATAAAACGGCTGCCGCTTACTTTGCCGGCGGCGTACATTTTTTCTTCGTAGTCGATGCTAAGTGGGAAGTAGTCGAAGCCGCGGGCTGGCCCTTTGCTGACCATTGCCGTGCCCAAAACTACCGTGTCGCCGTAACGCGCCAAAACGCTGGCGCTGGTGCGGAAGCCGACGCGGTTGACTTCCAAACTAAGCGTTTTACCACAAAGCTCGGTTTCTACCTTAATAATTTCTTTACCAAAAGGGTTGATTGTACCCATAAAACTCCTAGGCACCGGCGTTTTGGTAACGGGTTACTGGCGTATAATGCTTTGTACGCGGTAATCCACCACCAAACGCATTTTCTACGGTGCGATTAATGAGGTTAACAGCTTGTATTGTACCAGATGTTGGCCTCATTTACTAGGGTCACTCGCCCCGGAGCCGCGGGGAAGCAGGCTCCGGGGGCGAGGGGGCGCACCCTATCGCTGAACGTAGATGGGGTGCTTGGGGTCGGTCGGCAGGACGATTGCTCCAGCCGTCGGGCAGGTCTCGGCGACGCTGTTCAGGTACTGCGCGAGCTCGTCGAGCGCGGCCGGCGAGCGGTCGAGCATCGGGTTGCTGCCGGGGGCGAAGTTGTCGCTCGACAGCAGCACCGCGTCGCTCGGACGAGGCTCCGACCGCAGCTCGATCTTGTCGGCCTCTCCGGGCAGCGTGCTCATGGTCAGGAAGACCTTGTTGTGGTCGTCGGTCAGACCCAACACCCCCATGAGCATCATGAGAGCGATACGGATCTGAAGCAGACGGGACACGGCGATCATGAGGGATCCTTCCGAACGTATGCTGATTACCCTATAAATATTATAATATCATAAAAAGACAAAAAAATCAATATTTTTAACTATACAAAAAGAGCCCCGCTACTTGCGGAGCCTGAGGTCACTCGCCCCGGAGCTGCCACGTGGGCAAGCTCCGGGGGCGAGGGGGCGCACTACTGCGCGGTGTAGACAGGGTGCTCGTCGTCGCCAGGCAAGATGACTTCCCGGTGAGGGTTGATACGACCAGCACCTACGGCGTCATCCAGATACCCTGCCAGCGCGTTCAGCGCCGCCGGGCTCTGGCCCAGCCGGACACTGCCGTCTGGGTTGAAATAGGCGTCGGAGGCCAGGATGATGTCGGCACTGAGGGCTTTATGCCGCAGGCAGACCTCACCATCTTCGCCCAGCACCAGATAAACCCACTGGCCTACGTCGAGCAGCATGACGAGTTGGCCCAAGCCCAGACGAATCCGGGCCCGACGTGACAAGTTCATTGCATCCTCCAAAGAGGTCTCTTATGCGGTGTACACCGCGTGGTTGGGGTCGGTGGGCAGGAGCGCGATGCCAAGGCGGTCGAACATGCCGTGGTCCAGCGCGTCGTCCAGGTACACGGCCAGGGCGTCGAGCGCAGCCGGCACGGTGCTGAGTCTCGGCCGACTCCGGTGCGTACCGGTGAAGTCGCTGGCCTGGACCAGGATCAGCCTCGAGTCTCCGTGCTGGGGCAGCACATCGGTAAGGTCAACCGCGCCATCCGGCGTGGCCACCATCACGACCTGCGCGCCCATACCGAGCAGCTCTGCGAGCTGTCCGAGCGCCAGACGGATCTGAAGGTTTCGCGACGACAGAGACATGGAATCCTCCACTATAGGGGTATTTTGTCTGTCAAAAAATATAATATCATAAAAATAGATCTTTTTCAACCTTGCACCACCCAACAAAAAAAGAGCTGCGCGTTATTTGCGCAGCCCTAGTTTGGTGATGAGGCTTTGGTACGCCTCGTAGTTTTGTTCTTGCAAGTGTTTAAGCAAGCGCTTGCGCTGGCCGACCATTTGCAACAGGCCGCGGCGGCCCAAAAAATCGTGCTTATTTTGCTTAAGGTGTTCGGTAACCTCTAAAATGCGGGCGGTCAAAATAGCCACTTGCACCTCAGGCGAACCAACGTCAGTTTTGTGACGCTGAGTGGTTGCCATAACCTTAGCTTTGTTGTCTTTAGTAATCATCTTCAGGGATTTTATCAGAAAATACTTTCGGTGACAAGTGTTGTGCTTTAAGCGCCGCCCTGCCCGCTTGAGGCGGGGCGGCGCTCGGAGCTAGCGCGACAGCGTGATCGGCCAGTAGTGGCCGTCGAAAATCGCAGACGCTACCGCGAAATTCACATCGGGTTTGAGCATCAGGGCTTCCAGGCAGTTCACTGCCAGTGCCTCCAGGCACTCGCGCGCCACATCCTTCCAGGCGGGGTCGTCGGTGACGATCGCCGACAGGTCGAGCGTGACCACTGTCATCCTTCCCCTGGCGCTTACACCTCCCTGCTCGAACGCGGTCGTCACCTCTTGCATGGCAACGGCGAGTGCAACTTCGCCGCGTTCGCGACGGTGCGCGTTCCATCTGGTGTAGGCCGCAAACGCGCGGTCTGGGGTCATGTCGGGTACTTCAATGGTGCCCATGGCGTATGGCCGAGGGTCACCAATAACTAACGCCACATCAACCTCCTCAGTCGCTAGCAAGGTTGTTTATAAAGTAAAACTTACTGACTGTCAATTAAATGGAGCGAGAAATCGGCAGTGTCGAGTGGCTGCGCATCGGTGATGTGCCACGTGCCAATTTGCGTGCGCCGCAAAGTGGTGGTATATGCGCCGGTGCCGAGCGCTTGGCCAATATCTTGCACGATCGTACGGATGTACGTGCCGCTCGAAACATCGCAGGTTATGGTGGCGTTTGGATAATCATAATCGTCGAGCGCCAGCGAATGCACGGTGATTGTGCGGCTTGGCATTTCGACCGCCTGCCCGGCGCGCGCCAGCTTATACGCCCGCTGGCCGTTTATTTTAATCGCGCTAAAAGCCGGTGGCGTTTGGGTAATCTCGCCGCGCAGAGGCTGTAAAGCCTGCTCGATCTGGTCGCGCGTTGGTTTTTTTGTCGAAACATCGGTGATTTCGCCTTCTGGGTCGCCAGTGCTGCTTGTTTGGCCGAGCCGCAGCGTCGCCTGGTAGGTTTTGTCGAGTTTGCTAAATTCGGCGGCGCGTTTACAGTAGTCGCCAACGACAATAATCATTAAACCGGTCGCAAACGGGTCGAGCGTACCAGTGTGGCCGACTTTTATTTTTTTGCCAGCAAGCCGGCTCAGGCTGCCGCGCACACGCGCAACAACGCCAAAGCTCGAAATCCCGGCGGGTTTGTCGATAAGTAAAAAGCCGTTAAATGGTTGCATACTGCGCCTACTCTAGCGGCGCGCAGGCTATCTGTAAAGCCTAAGCGCCCGGAATTTTAAACTGTGCCGGGTCGTTTGCTGCTGGTGGCTGCGGAGCTGGCGGCGGAGTCTCACTTAAAGGCGCGAGCGGCTGGTTAAGGCCAGGCAAGTCTGGCGCAGGCGGCAAAGCGGTGTCGCTTGACGGCAACGGCGGCATTGGCGGGAGCGGTGGCAAATCACTCGCGGTTGGCGCGGGCAAAGGTGCCGGCGCTGGTGGCAGCGCTTGCAAATCGGCCTGCGACAACGGTTCTGACACCGGCATATTTGGCATGGCTGGTAGAGGTTGCGCGCCGATGTCGGCGGCTGGCTGGCCAGCCGGGTTAAACGGTTGGGCGTCGAGCGCATCGCTTACTGCCTGCCGGGCGCTGTTTAAGTCGCCCGATGCGCTTTGCGCTGGCTGCGCAACCGCAGCTGCAGCGGCGGCCGAAGCAGCGACTTCTTTATGCAAGGCGTCGAGGTCTGGTTCGGGCGGTGCTGCTGGCGCTGTTTCGGGAGGAAGCGCCGGCGGCGTTGGCGTAGCAACAGGCATTGGCGGCAAAGCCGGTTCGGGCATGGTTGCCGGCATTACCGGTGGCGGCGTGGGTTCGGTGACGGGTTCTGGGGTTGGCTCAACCGGCGCGGCGACAGGCATTGGCGGGAGCTCTGGCGCAGGCTCAGCAACTGGCGCCGGCACATCTGCTAGTGCTAAAGCTGGCAAAGGCGCTGGCTGCTCATTCTTTTGCCCCTTGGGCTCGCGGTCTTGCCTGCCCTTTTTGCCGTGTGGCTGCTCGCTGCGGCCATCGCCGGGGTGCGTTAACAAGGTTTTGTTGCGGTCTTCGTCTTCGGCCTCTTTTTTCTCTTCCATGGCTTCTTCGGTCGTGGCGTTGAGCACACCGCCAAGGCTTGGCGGTTCGAGCCGTTTGCCCTTCCAGGAGCCATGGGTGCTAATGTAATCGGCGTCGGTTTCTTGAGGTTTTTGGGCAATTATTGGCGCTTGTGCGGGCGCATCGTTGACCGATTTACTCCCCGGGGCCTGCGGGCCGTCATCGGCTGCAGCTTCTTCTTGCTCTTTTGCCGCGTCTTCGAGGTCTTTTTTAATATCGGGCAGCATGTTGTGGGTAACCTGGGTTGCGGGGAGCGCCGCCTCGAGCGCCTGCTCGGGCGTTGGTGCCGGCGCCGGTAATGGCGGGATCGGTGGCACTACCGAAGCCGACGCCGCTGCTGGCTCAGCTTTTTTAACGTGGGTAATGTCGAGCTCGCCTGGTTCCTTCTTTTTTGGCGCGTCTTCTTGCATTGGGGTCGGAGCCGCCGACGGCTGCTGTTTGGCAACCGGGCCGGCATCTATTTTTTGCGGGCCGGCAATAGCGTGGGCCTGCTCGAGGTTAGTTGCGATAAGTTGCTGGTTTGCGCCGGCAGCCATAAGCTGGGCGGCCATGGTCATTACCCGCGGCGTGGTGTGCGTGTTGCTAAAGCGGTCGGTGGCAGCAACAATACCGGTTAACAGCGCGGTGCTGATTTGTTCGTCTAAAATGCCGGGCTGCTGAAAGGCTTCGCTGGCGCCAACCAGCATTTCGCACAAGCTGCTGGCGGCGGCGTCGTTCCAGTCGAGCGCGCCCAGGCTGCTGTGCTGGCTGTTGGCGTTTACGGTAATAACCGTGGCGTCGTGCAAAATGCGGCCGTGCGACACGATTGCTTTGTCTAAATCTTCGCGCTTCTCTACCCCAAGGGCGATGATGAGGTCGACGTTAAAATCACCTTGGCTGTATTGCAGGTCTTTTTCGGTGATGCTCGTTTTATAAGGCGTAATAAAAATGCGCACGACGTCGTCTTCGACCTTGTAGCGCAGGCGGTCGGCCTTTTCTTTGTCGAGCGAGA
Organism: uncultured Candidatus Saccharibacteria bacterium; assembly: GCA_964436805.1. Classification (GTDB taxonomy): domain Bacteria; phylum Patescibacteriota; class Saccharimonadia; order Saccharimonadales; family EFPC-124; genus EFPC-124. Next base: position 33,613 of record CAYTEG010000003.1, on the reverse strand, counting down.
TAATAAAGTCGCGCAGGGCGTCGACATTGCTTTCGAACGTTTTATTTGGCTGCAAAAACTGGATCGCCGGCGGCGTTTGGCCACTAAACACAGCAGTCGCGTGCTTGTTCATTTTATTGAGCATCAGCGACAACCCCAGCGACGCGGCTAGGGCATCAACCGACGGGTTTGTACCGACAGCAACAAGAATACTGGTTGACTGACGGATCCGCTCGACGACTTGTTGCCTGGCGTTTTGGCCCTCTTGCATGTGTGTACCCTGTTTTTGTGTTTAGATGCGCTTTGGCTTCACTGTACCATAAGCTTCTTACGAGATCAACAAATTATTTCCAAATTTTAGTAGCACGCAAAGACGCGAGTGCAGCAATGTAAACAAGCGTGGCAACCACAGGGATAACCGTAAACAGCATTGGTGTGTCGAGGCTCAGTGGCACCAAAACCATTGCCTGGCCAACAACAGAGATAAACATCATGCCAACAATTGTTGTGAGGGTGCTTTCGAACACGCGGCCAAGTTTTGTGAGCTTGCGCGGGTTAAGCAGCCAAGCCACGACCATTATAATGAGCGGCGTTAAGATCAGTTGCGCAACGGTGATGTAATAGGCGCTGAGGTTTTGGTTTGTTGGCTGCATGATTTGCGTCAAGATGACTGCTGTTTGTATGAGATACGCGCCGACGACGCCGCCAACGAGCGCTTTTTGTAAGCCGCGCGGGGTTGATTCGGATTTGATTGGTTTGGTTGCCATTTAAGTGCCCTCTTATGTTGTTTAAATTGTAGCATAAGAGTTTTAAAAACCGCATTAAACAGGAAGGGTATGTCCCTCCCGCAAAACTCTACGTTCGCAAATAAGCTCACTCCGTTCGCCTGGGAAACAGGATGTTTGCTGGAGGGACATACCCTTCCTGTTTAATGCGCTCCCCTTTACAGATGCCACATCTTACGGTATACTCTCCCCTTGAACTTACAACTATTCTAAACGAGAAGATTACGCAGCATGCCAATCATCAAATCTGCCATCAAGCGGATGCACCAAGCCGCAAAGCGGCGCGCCCGCAACGTGACAACCAAGCGCGACCTTAAGGCCGCTGTTAAGGCGTTTACGGCCAAGCCAACCGCCGAAAACCTAAGCAAGGCCCAGGCCGAAATCGACAAAGCGGTTAAAAAGAACGTCCTCGAAAAAAACACCGCTGCCCGCCGCAAATCGGGTCTCGCTGCTATTGCTAAAGCTGCCGGCACCAAAGCCAAACCAGCTAAAAAAGCTGCAGCCGCTGCGCCAAAGGCCGAAAAGCCAAGCGCAAAAGCTCCAGCCGCAAAAGCCGTGGCTAAAAAACCTGCAGCCAAAAAGCCAAGCGCAAAAAAAGCCTAACCATACCGCTACCCCAAAAAAAACTACCCTCACTGGCAGGGTAGTTTTTACTTGAAGAATATAAAGAAATGTGTTATTATATTAAATGTAACCCTATACCATCGAAGAACGGAGCGTTCGCGATGATCCGCACCGAAGACATCTACTGGGTACTGGCCGACCTGTTCGGGGAGGTTCTCCCGCACACCGCCGATCGTGTGGCGCGGGTGGCCAACCAGCACGTCGGTTGGGTGCCCGGCGGGGGCATCTACCTTTCGGAGGTCATCGTCCCCCACGCCCGCGTCAGCGGATCTGGGCTGACGACCACCGTCACCACCCGTCGGGTGGGCGATCTCGCCGAGGTGCGCTTCGCCACCTCTCCCTTCTGGGGCGAGGTTGGCGGCGACGCCAAGCGGTTCGGGTGCTACGTGCCCCTCGACCGCCTTGACACCCGGCACTACCCCATCACCGTCGGCGCCGGCCCCTTGCTCACCCCGGGCTTCCTGGGGATGTTCAACATCCACAGCATGGACGGTATGACCGCCACTGTGGCCGAGCTGGTGTAGGAGCCAATGTAAGGGGTGTGCGCGGCCGGGGGGACCCCGTCGGCGCCGCCCAGCAGCCCATTAAAAACCGCCCCGGGGTTTTTTTTTTTATTAAAATTTAAAAAATTAAGGGTAATTTTTAAAT
>CAYTEG010000003.1:25794-31567 GCA_964436805.1 uncultured Candidatus Saccharibacteria bacterium | reverse complement strand
ACCCAGAGCTGGCCGGCTCTCCGCCCCGGGGGGGCCTGGTGGGTGCCGTCCAATATGCCGGGGGGGGGGGGCGCCGGCGCCCCCCGGGCGCCCCCCCACTGCAGCACTTAAACCACCGCCCGGTGGTATTTTTGTATAGAAAAATTGAAAATATTCAGGTATATTTTATAAGTCGTATATCCGTGGCTACCGCCTAAGGAGATGAGATGGAGTTCGCCCTCATGCACCGCCCACATTCCGAAGTGATTGTCGCGCTTGCCGATGTGGTCGACGACGTGATGGATGCAGTCGCCGAGTGCGTTGCATACGCACTGGAACACCCCGACCAAGCCACCTACGAGCCGAAACTGGTCAACGGGCAACCCTGGCCGGGCTCATGGTACGGGAGCACCGTCAGGGTGCAGCACGGGCATGGGCAGCTCACGGGGATGCTGGTCATCAGCCTGACACTGGAGGCTATGACCGAAGTTGAGGTTATCGCTCCCGCGTCGTACATGCCCCAAATGTTGGTGCTGGTCACCGCAAGCGAAGCCGTAACAACGGTTACGCCACCCGTGCTCCAGCGCGACCAGATCTTCATGATCGTCGCAATGTAATGCGCGGGGGCCGGTACGCGCCGGCCCCACTCGCGCACCGCCGCGGATATACCACCCCAATCGAACACATTATTTATTAATCGCCGCAATTTTTTGCAGGCACAGTTGCAACACATCCCACGGGTCAGCGCCCGTGCTTTTTAATTGCATGTCGCAAGTAGCAACGTCAGCCGCAACCTGCGCCACGCTCGCCGCGCCGAGCCGCTTGGCGACCTGCTGCGTTTTGCGCACCACAAAAGGATGCAGCCCAGCCTGCCGGGCGATGTCGTCGCTGCTGCGCGTGCCCGCTGTGGCCACAACTGCCAGCGTGTGCACCTGGCTGGCGAGCAGGCCAAATAATTTATACGGGTCTTCCTGGGTTTTGAGTGCCGCAAGCAACCGCGCTACGTCGTGGTGTTTGCCGGCCAGCGCTGCGTCAAGCAGTTCAAACGCAGTGCCTTCGGGAGTTGGCTCAACCAGTTGTTCGATCGTTTCGCGCGACGGCTCGGGCTGGTTGGCAATAATTTTTTGCAACTCGTTGGCGAGGCGCCATTGGTCGTGACCGGCGCGCGCCAGCAAAAAACGGGCTTCGGGCATACCTAAAGTGCCGCCCATTTTTGCGGCCTCGGCTTGTAACCATTTGGTAAGCTCGTTTTCGCCCAGCGGCGCGAACTCTTTAAAATTGCTTTTTGTTTTTAAAAATTTGTACAGTTTGGTACGTTTGTCGAGCGCGCCGTCGGCAATGACCACGGTTGTGTCGTCGGCGACCGTGGCCAGCGCTGCGGCCAGCGGCTCGAGCATCGGTTTGTTGGCGCCCAGATTTTTTATAACCACCAGGCGCGCCGGCGAAAAAAGCGTCGCGCCCTGCAGTAAATCGGGCAGGCGCGCCGCGGTTAAATCTTCGGCATCGACCCGCTCCACCCCATTGGCGCCGTGCTTGGCCGCAAACGCGTCAATAAGCTGCCGCTCGGCATTGGCAATAGCAAAGGGGTTTTCGCCGGTCAATGTTATAATCACCTGACTATTGTATCAGAGGTGTTTTAAGTTGACATACCGCTTAATAAATTTTATTATTCAAAACGTTCGGCAAATTGGATTCAACCCAAGGAGCAGACGAATGACCCAGCACAGTACGGCCGCCCTTGTTGACGCGGTCGTGGGCGCCTATGACGACCCCATCACCCCGGTGATCCACCCGGCGGCAGAGGCGCGCATCGAGGAGATCATCACCGACGTTGCCGCAACGGGCGTCTTGTACTTCGACGAGAACAGCGACGCCGGCGAGCTGGTCGCCCGTCACCGCGTCGCTGTCGACCCCGACAACGCCGACAGCCCGCAGATCGCCGTCAACGTGAACGTCGGCCACGGCGGCCCGTGCACCCTCGCGGTGCGGGCCGAGCTGTTGTGCGTCGACTCCCGGGTGGGCGCGGCGCTGCAGGTCTTCATGGCGCGGCTCGCCGATCGGCAGCATGGCCAGCTGAAAGGCTGGACCATCCACCTGCAGATCCCGAGGTCGGCCACGAGCTGACACACGGGCGCGGTTTTGCACATGCGAAACCGCGCCCGCCGCTACAACACCTGGCAGTGCGGGCACACATGCGTGCCGCGGCCAGCAACCTTTGTTTTTATAATTATTGTGCCGCAGCGTGGGCAGGGCTGGCCTTCGCGCCTAAATACATTGGCGAAGGTGAGGTAGCTGCCGCGTTTGCCTTCGTGGTTTACATAGTTGCGGTCGGTGGAGCCACCTTTTTTTATGCTGAGCGTTAAAATATCGCGCAGGCCAGTGTACAGCGCGGTCACTTTTGCTTTTGGAATATCTTGCACCAATGTGAGCGGATGAATTTTCGCCGCCCACAGCGATTCATCGGCGTAAATATTACCAATGCCGGCCACCACTGTTTGGTCGAGTAGCACGGCCTTTATGCCGCTTTTGGCGCGGCGGCTTAGGCGGGCAGCGAAATCTGCGGGAGTAAAATCGGCGGCCAGCGGTTCGGGCCCGACTTTTTTAAAGAAATCAAGGTTTTCGACTTCGGCTGTCGGCATTAAGCGCATCCAGCCAAACTTGCGTTGGTCGTTAAAAAACAGGCGCGCGCCGTCGGCAAACGTTAGAGTGACGCGGGTGGATTTGTCGGGTAAATCACCCATCAAACTGCCGCTTGGGTGGCCGGCGCCAAAATGCGCCGTGGCGCTCCGAAACACCAACTGCCCGGTCATTTTTAAGTGGATCACCAATGTGTAATCTGTCGAAAGGTCGATGAGTAAAACTTTTGCTCGGCGACGAACCTGTGTTATATGTGCGCCAATTAAAAACACAGCCACATCGGCGTCGCTGTTTGGAAAACCCTTTGGCCAATCGTGCACTTCGCTGGCTACAATGCGCCCCGGCAACAGGCTTTGCAGCCCGGCGCGGACGGTTTCGACTTCTGGTAATTCTGGCATAACTATAGTGTACCATCCGTTTGCGCGGCCGGCGATGTGCGTATATAATACTGGCTGCACTCTTCCCCCTACCCGAGGAGCGATGTGGAGCAGAAATGGGATCAAGCGGCGTTCGAAGCCGCTCTGCTGCAAAAGCCGCAAACCGTTACCGTCGATGGCCAAGAGTACACCGTCTACGGCCAGCGCGGCTACACGAAACAGCGGCGGTACGTTGCCACCCGGCCAGATGACCACCGCGTCCACGTGCTGCAGCTGCCACCGTGGAAAGTTGGTGTTGTCGAGGCTGCACAGTTCAACCACTATGTCTCGCAACACCCTGTCAGCGCCGCAGACATCGTCAGGCGCGTGGCAAGGGACAACAGTAAAGTCGTGCTGTCTCAACGAGCGGTCGAGGCCGTCCGCGCCCACTTGGGCGTCGGGTTGGCCGTGCCTGCAACCCTTACCGCCGAGCTGACGGCCATGCTGGAGCAGCTCGAAAGAACGGACGCCATCGTGAGTATGATCGGCATGCTCGCTACGACGAAGGATGACGAGCGCGGCTCGCCCCGGCTGCGCACCGCCTGCATACAAGCCGTGCGCAAGCTCGCCGAGGAGCAAAAAGCCGAGTGGTCGCGGCGAGTCCTGTGATGTGAAGAGATGCGACGCCAACAGGCGCCGGGCAAACGCCTGGCACCTGTTGGCGCTTCGTCAGTTATTTATTTTTTTGCGCAAACCAAGCCGCTACCACCGGCTTAATCACCGGCGACAACAACGGATCGTCGGCGTTTTTGATAATGTAATGCCCTACTCCTTCGTAGACCTCAAACCCTTCGGTGGTGTGCCCGCGCGAGACAAAAATGTGCAGGCGCTCGACAAGGCCATTTGTGGTAAAGGTGTACGTCATAAATGGTTCGAGCTGGCTGGCCGGAACGTGCCGGTTTGTTTCTTCGCGCAGCTCGCGGGCAGCGCCATCGGCCGCTGTGGCATCTTCGGGCTCGAGCCGCCCGCCCCAAAAACCAATCTTGTTGGGATTTTTTGGCGCCTTATCGTCGCGGTGCTGGCCAATAATATTGCCGTCGGCGTTTATAAGCATCACCGCGCCGACCGATTGGTCAAATTCCGGCGGGTTTTCCCACTTACTTTTCACCGCGCAACCATTGCAGCAAAACAAGCGCGACGCGTTCTTCTTGCATTTTGCCGGCGAGGATCATGGTTTCGACTTCGGCGTAATCGTAAAATGTAACGTCAATGCCCATGCGCTCGTCGTCTTTTAGGTTTTGGCCGTCTTTGTGAATATGCCAATCGGTCGCCTCAAAGATATACAGATCCCACTCCACCGTCGCGCCAAGCGACGATTTTTTAAACAGCGTGAGCCCACTTATTGCCATGCCGGCTTCTTCGGCGGCTTCTTCTTTGGCTTTAGCTGTGGCGGCTTTGACGATATCGCCCTGCTTAAGGCGGTGCGCTTCGTATTCGGCCAGAGTGTCGAACACCTTACCGCCGGGCAAACGGTAATCCCAATCCTGCAGCTCCCAGCGGTGCTCTTTGGTAAGCAGTACTTTTTTGGCTTTTTTGTCGGCAATAATCAGGCGTACCCCTGGGGCGCGGCGGGCGACTTCGAACACCCGGCCATCTGGCTGCGTAAAATGCACCAGCTCGAAGATTTTACCTTTGGCAAAAATGGTCTCGTTCATGCCTGTAGTATACCAAAAACTTGACAAATATAATTTTACTTTTATGATATATATGAGCGTATGACCCTTCGGCATGGAGGTTTCACCGTGTTCTTGATCGACCTTTTGCATAAAGTGGGCTACCTGCTCACCAGCGGGCTGCGCGAATACCCCGGCACGACAGCCTTCGGGCTGACGATTCTCGGCTACCTGTTCGGCGCGCTCGCAGTGTTCGGCACCATCAAGACCATCCATCTGGTGCTCACCCACGACAAGGTGGTCGCGACCCAGGGCGAGCAACAGGCCAACTTCAGCCTCAAGAGCTGGCGTGGCTACAGCATCATCTCGGCCGGCCTGGCGTTCCTGCCCTTCGCGACGCGCGACTTCATACTGTGGGACAGCACCGCTGTCACCCTGTGGGCGGGCGTCCTGATGCTGGCCATGGGTCTGATCATCGTCGTGCTGGGCATCAACCGGCTGCCCCAGCTGGGCGAGCAGGTTGTCGACGACTAACGTATGCGCGGGCGGGCGGCCACGAGCCACCGCCCGCGCATACCGCAACACCGCAGGGTGTTTTTTTATTTGTTTTTATGGTATGGTATGGCACGGGTCATCTGACCACCCGAGGTAACTTGGGGCTCAACAAGGAGGAACAGTGCACATTCCCCGCAGATTGAGTGCGGTGGCGCTCCTGCTTTTGGTCGCTGCCTGCAAGCCTGCAACACCGGCACCGCCTTCACCGCCTGCGGTGCAGGGGTCGGCGGCTGCGTCGGCCGGCGTGACGCAGGCGTGGCGCACATGTGCCGAGCAACCGCAGAATCCGGGCTGCACCCCGACAGCCGAGCTGGACTTCAAGTACTACATGGCCAGGGAGCAGATCGCCGAGTTCTACGGCTGCCGCCCCGCCCTGCCGACACTGGCGACCGTCAACAAGGTCGACCCGTGCATCAATGGGTCGCTGCGGCTGCAGCTCGACAACGGCAAGCTGCAACTGTTCGCGAGCCACCCGGCCGGCCAGAAGGTCGACCTCAAGCTCGAACAGCCGCAAACCAGCGGGCTGGCCGACGCGCCCGTCGACAGCATTACGGTGCAGCAGCGGTTCGGCGC
>CAYTEG010000003.1:7297-25784 GCA_964436805.1 uncultured Candidatus Saccharibacteria bacterium | reverse complement strand
GCTGACTTCGATACTGCGGCTCAAGTTCGGCAAGCGGTTCTACGCCTTCAACACGTACGTCAAAACCGGCGACGGCAAGTGGGAGCTTCTGACGAACCCCGACAAGCCGCTCGCAAAGGCCGCGACGTACGAGATCTTCGTCACCTGGCTCGACAGAAGTCGGCCGATGGACGCCACCACGGCAACGCCGCTGCCGCCCGGCTTCGGCTGGAGCACGGTACAGAAATACAAGGGCAACGCACTGGGCTGACCGCCCCAAACGCCCTGCGCGGCCGCCACCCATCCGGCGGCCGCGCAGAACACTTAATACACCAAAGTGTATTTTTTTGTACCCAAAACCCGCTATAATTGCCCGTTAGTGCCGCCCGTAGAGCGGCCGCAGCCCGCGAGGAGGAACCTTGACCGAGACCCCTGGCAAAAAGGAATGGAAAGGCCTGGCGTTCAGGCTTGGCGTTTTGTTGTTGGCGAGCCTATGCCTGTGCGGGTTGAGCATCGGCGTGGGCATGTGGCAAAGCGGCAAACTGTCGCCAATACCCCACAGCTGCCCAACTCCAACCGCCAAAAAGGCACCGGCTACCAAAAAGCCGGCGCATAGTCCATCACCTTCGCCGAGCTGCGTGGCCTGACCCCGGCAGCATCTGCGGCGCGCGCCAACACCGGTGCGCGCCGCAGGGTAATTTATTCGCCCTGTTTTGTTTGCGGCGCTGGTTGCAACGTTTGCGACGCGCTATTTTGCGACTGGCTGGATTGGTTTTGCTGTTGCAATTGTTTTTCGACCGCGCCTTGCAGCATTGGGTCGCCGTTGTAATCCTCGGGTTTAAGCGGAATCGACTGCTCTTTTACACCTTGCTGCTTAGATGTTGGCTGGTTAAATAGCAGCCAAATACCCACAATAAGGCACAAAATGCCAGCAATAAACGCCAAAAATGCCACCGCCAACTGGCGCGAGCCGGTGCGCATGGGGGCGTCGATAATCGTGACTTTTTTGTACGTGTCGTGCGGGATGTCGCGCGGCGGGTCAAAATCGCTCAGCAGCCGCTTGCCCGCCGCCACTTGCAACAAGTGGTAACCGGCCATGGTGTGGCCAACCGCCAACACCGTGCCTTGTTCGGACAGTTTTTTAATTTTGGCCAGCGCCGCCTCGCAGCGGGCAATTAAAACGCCGCGCGGTTCGACATCGGCTTCGCCTTCGACGGTGTAATATTCGGAGTGTTTGCGGTCGTGCTTGTGGCCTTCAAGGCCGCCCAAGCCGCGTTCGCGCAGGTCGTCGATCACTTCGATATCTTTAATTTTGAGCTCTTTGGCGATAATTTCGGCCGTGCGCCGGGCGCGCGGGTACGGCGAACACACAATAATGCTGATCCCCTCTTTTTTGAGCTGGCGGCCAACGCGGCGAGCCTCGGATTCGCCTTGTTTAGTCAGCGGCGTATCGGGCAGCGAGACTTCGTTGTCGAGGTTGGCCTGGGATGTGCCATGGCGGACAAAGTAGAATGTGGTCATGCTATTAGTATAATCTATTGCGAAAATATGTTTATAATTGTATAATATTTTTATTCCCCTTCGGATCGGAGGATCCATGCACGACTACCTGCTCGACCCCACCAAGCTGGGGGGAACAACGGTCACCGTTATGGCGATCGTGGCCTTCGGAACACTCGTCGTGGCCAAGCGGGCAATGAGCACGACCTTTGCCGTGTTTTGCCTGGTCGTGACCTGTGTGACCGCGGCCATCAAGAACGCCCCACACCTCGCGGTGGTGGTCATCATCATCGCGCTGGTCGCCGTCGGGCTCGGTATTCGCCACTTCGCCCAAGGGCTGAAACCCATAAACGAAGTGAACGACATCCGCTACCCGTGGCTCGCCGCCGGCGCGCACCTGGCTCCCGCGGCGCTGGGCATCCAGTACTTCTGGAACAACAGCGGCGACGACTGGCATGCGCGGTTCGGTAGCGGTGTGTGGGTGACCATTGGCCTGTTCACACTGGCCGTCGCCATTGCCGCAGCCGAAGTGCCGCGGCGGCTGTACCTGCAGCGCCGCCGTGCCTGAGGGCACACGCGCGGGCGAAGGGCATCCCCCTCCGCCCGCGCGTAGACGCAAACCACCCCAAGAGCGGTGGTTTTTTTAGTGTAGCAAATCGGCCGCGGTTATCTCGTAGCGAAAATCGCGGATAATTGCTCCTTCGCTATCTTTGTCGGATGAATTCACCCACATTTTTTGCACGTTGGCCATGTACATGCGTTGGTGGCCGCGTTGGTAGTATTCGGCCGTCACTTCAGCGTCTTTGCCAAAACGTTTGCGGGCGGCGTTGTGCGCTGTCACCGCCACTATAAGCTCGTCGCCTTCGGTGGCGCGGGCGTTATTTGCCTGCATAAATAAGCCGCCGCGTTCGTTGCCATCGTACAGCGCTACAAAAATTTGGCCGGTACGTTCGACATTTTGGCTGTGCAGCGAAGTCGGGTGCGAACCCCAAAACACATGCTGCAGCTCGTCATCGTACATAAAAAAGAATGGCGTGTTGTGCGGCGAGCCATCGGCGTTTACCGTAGCCATGCTGGCGTGGCGGACGGTTTTGAGTAGTTCTTTGGCGCGGTTTATGCGGTCCTGCATGTTACTTTTTCGCAATCTCGGCAAGCACCCCAAGTTCGTAACGGCTGTGCGCCCAGTTTGGGTCATCTGTTTGCATGGCGGTAGTAACTTGTTGCTGCGGGCGCCAGGCGATTTGCTCTACTTCGGACTTTTGGAACTGCAGCGTTGCCGGGTCGCCCTGCCAGCGCGCCAAAAATACTGCTTGGAATTCGTTATTGTAGCCGGCCGGGTGTGTGAATTTGTTGATTTTTATTTGGCGCAGCTCGGTTAACTCAATCCCCAACTCTTCTTTTACCTCGCGCTTGGCGGCGTGTTCGTACGATTCGTTTGGGTCGAGGTGCCCGCCAAAAAACGGTTCCCAGCGGCCTGGGGCGAGTTCTTTATTGAGCGCGCGTTGTTGGCATAAAATCTGCCCGGCGTCGTTTACAACCCACACATGCGACACGCGGTGCCACACGCCGTGGCCATGCACCAATTTGCGCGGCAGCGGCGGCAGCGGGTTGTCGTGTTCATCGACCACAAAAAACAGATCGTCAGCTTTAGAAGACCGCTCGGTCATACAATATCCTTCAAAAATTTAGCGATTGTCTCGCCTAAGCGGCGGCTGCCAATGAGCGCGATGCCGGCAATCAGCAACATACCGCCAGCGATGAGCCACGCAAAACTTTCGGCGCTAAACGGGCGGAAGTTCCAAAACACGAGCCCCAAACCCCCAATGGCGAGCACCACCCCGGCGATAAAACGAAGGTATTTCATAGCGGCATTATAGCACTAGCGCAGCAGATCGGTGATAAACAAGGCCAGGCGGTGGCTGCCGGCGATTAACAGGCCAGATAGCAAAAATAGGCCGCCCGCGAAAATAAGCGGCAGGCTGGTGGCGCCGATCGCAACGGCAAAGCTGAGCGTCAGCGCGCCGAGGATGGCAAGCACCGTACCCACTGCCATACGGAGGCGATCAAATTTAGTGGATTCTGTGTTTTCTTTCATGCGTGTTGTTTCTTGTTACCTTTAGGAAGCGTGAAGGTATCGACCGTCATAACAAAAAACGTCAGCCAGTTGTAAACATTTAAATGTATCATGCCCGTGCTGGTAAATGGCGAGAGGTTCTGATCATAAGAATAATGGCTGCCGGTAAAAAACACAAAGCAAACAAAGGCGACTTGGTACAGCGCCCACAGCGCCACGGGAATGGCGATCCACAGGCGACGTTTTGCTTTGAGGTATATGTAGCCAACGCCGGGAAGCAGCAGGTTTAGCACGACTGCAGCGGCGACTTTATTGTGAGTGAAATCGTTCATGTATTAATCTCCAGCGGTTGCATTGTAGCACAAGTTGCCCACGTAAATAGATATTGCATCCCGAGGCAACTATTGTTAGCATCTAATACCGTTGCGGAGCCACAAGCGCTGCAGGCACCTGTACTCGACCACGAATCGGGTGTGTTAAGTGTACCCAAAAATCCTAGGAAACGAGGAAATCGTGTCACGGTTCAAAGTAAGAATGGCAGCGGCCATAGTCGGCCTGCTCGCCATCTTGGGCGGCACAGCTGTCGTCGCAGAGCCAGCACTGGCCGTCGGTTGCTACGGCGACTGGTGTTCGGGGCAGGACCCGCAGGATACCGGCTGCGCCAATGGCGCAAAGACGGTCGCCGAGGCAAGGGTGAAGGTGCACTACACCCAAGTTGGAGGCGATCCGGCGGGGCGCGACGAAGACATTGGCAAGGTCGAGCTTCGCTGGTCACCCACCTGCCAAACCAACTGGGCGCGGTTCACAGCCGAACGCTCGTCCTACGTGAGCCAAGTCTGGGTCACGCAAGACACGAACTACCGGCAGATCAAGGTAACGAAGGGTTTGATCGGCAACACAGAGCCCGGCACCTTCTGGACGCCCATGATCTACTCGCCTGTTCGCAAGGCGGCGGCGCGAGTTGTCTGCGTCGGTAGTACGCCCGACGGCAGCTGCGGCTGGCTAAACGAGACAGCCTGGGTCTAGGCTCGCAACAACCTTGCCCCGCGGACTCGCGGGGCAAGGCGGAACCAGATATACTGAATAAAAGTAAGGAGTTGCAAAATGTCAGAAGTAAAACTAATGTTCGCCTACATCGTATTTAACGTGATTGTATTTGGCTTGGGTTTGAGCTTGCCCAAGATTGTAGAAGGTATAAAACCGCTCAAAAAATTGGTTCGCCCGGCAGCGCTTGAAATGTTGCAAGGCGTAATTTTGGCGTATGGGTTGATATTTGGATTGCTTATGCCGATTACTTCTTTTTTGGGGGATCCGCATTTTTAGAGCACTATAACCAAAAAGAGCGGCTAACGCCGCTCTTGATGTTTATTGCTCGATGTCTATATAAAAATATAGACCGAGAGCGAGTATTACTACTCGCAATTTAAAATGTTTTATGGTTTTTTCCAGCAATCCGTCCCAGTAGAGCAATTTTAACACAAAATGCTAACGGCTACAAATCACCCCAGTTTGTGCCGGTGGAAACGTCTACTTTTAACTGTACGGGCAGTTTATAAATCCCCTCCATTGTCTCCTTCATAACCTTCGCCACCTTCTCTGCGTTTTCCGCGGGGCACTCGACTAAAATACTATCGTGCACTTGCAAAATCTGCTCCCCTAGCCCTTCAACCGCCTTCTCCACCGCGATCATGGCGAGTTTCATTAAATCGGCTTCGGTGCCCTGAATTGGCATGTTTTGGGCGGCGCGTTTGGCGCCTTCGCGCACCGCAAAGTTGCTCGATTTTAAATCTGGCGTGGGGCGGCGGCGGCCGAACAGCGTTTGCACGTAGCCGTCGGCCAGGCCCTTACTAATAATGTGTTCGATGTATTGTTTTACCGGCGCGCGCAGATCAAAATATTTGGTGATGAACTCTTTGGCCTCGGTAAACGTCATGCCGGTTGCAATGCTTAGGCCGTGGGGGCTCATGCCATACATTATGCCAAAGTTCACGGTTTTGGCGTGGCGGCGCATGTCTTTGGTGACTTGGTCGAGTGGCAGGCCGTACACTTCGGCGGCGGTTGCCACGTGAATGTCGATGTCTTGGTTAAATTCGTTAATCATTTTTTGGTCGCCGGCCATGACGGCCATCAGGCGCAGTTCGAACTGGCTGTAGTCGGCGCTGACGAACACGTGGCCGTCGCGCGGCACAAAGGCGCTGCGAATAGCGTGGCCAATGTCGGTGCGGGTGGGGATGTTTTGCAGGTTTGGGTCGCGGCTGCTTAACCTACCGGTAGAAGCAACGTCCAAGTCGAACGTGGTGTGCACTTTGCCGGCGCCGTCGACAAACTTGGGTAGCGCGTCGAGGTACGTGTTTTTTAATTTTGTGTACTCGCGGTACTGCGTAATTAAATCGGCAATTGGGTGCAGGCCGCGCAGTTTGTCGAGCTCGGCCGCGCCGGTCGAATACCCGGTTTTGCCCTTTTTAACGCCGGCGGTTGGCAGGGCGAGTTTGTCGAACAAAATGGTGCCGAGCTGCTGCGGCGAGCCAATATTAAACTCCTGCCCGGCGAGTTCGTAAATTTTTTGTTCAAATTCTTTAATCCGCTCGGCGAATTTGGCGCTCATGTCTTGCAGCATTTTAGCGTCGAGCAAAATGCCGCGGTGCTCCACCGTGGCGAGCAGTTTAATAGATGGAAAATCAATGTCGGTGGCCACTTTTTGCAAGTCTGGCTGCTGCTCAAACTCGAGCGTTTGGTCTTTGTAAGCTTCCCAAATTGACGGCAGCACCTGCGTTGGGTCGGCCATGTCGAGCGTGCGGCCGCGCACATCGCTCAGCTCGCGCGAGCGTTCCAGCGAGTTTAAAATAAAGGCGCCGATGCGGGTGTCGTGCAAAACGTCGCCCGTCCACTCTACTCCTTCGGCCAGTAATAACCTAAATAACCGCTTGAGGTCGTGGCCGATCACCGGCCCGTTCATGGCGGTTTTTAGCAGGTCGCGCGCGGCGTCGCTAAGGCCGCCTTCGCCAAACAGCGTCACGGTGGTGTCGCGCAAAAGTGGCAAATCAGCATTGGGGTCGCCGCCGCCTTCGAGCAGCGGGATAACACTGTAGTAGCCTTTAATGGGGCTCACCCACAAGGTAGTTTGATCGGCACTTAGGGCCACGACGCGCGGCTGGCCGGGTGTATAGTCCGCCGGGTCGAACTTCTTTTTACTGATTGCGGGCAGCTCGGCTTGCTCTAAGTTTTCTTCGGCTTTGGCTAGTTCTGCCCGGCTCATGCCAGCTTCGGCCTGGCGCAGCAGGTTGCGGAATTCGTATTTTCGCAAAAAGGCCACAAATTCGGGCGTCACGCCGTCGTGCAATTTAGCGGCGTCAAAGTCCAGCGTAACCGGCGCGTCTACCATGAGCGTCACTAATTGTTTGCTCAAATACGCCATGTCTTTGCCGGCTACCAGTTTGTCGTGCAGCGTTTTTTTGGTAAGTTCGATATTTTCGTACACGCCGTCGAGTGTTTTGTACTGTTTTAACAGCTCGATCGCTGTTTTTTCGCCCACGCCGGCCACGCCCGGGATGTTATCTGACGAATCGCCCTTTAAAGCCTTGGCGTCAATCCACTGCCCGGCCGAAATGCCATATTTTTGTTCAAAACTGGCGACGTCAAAAAGTTCGATGTGGCTGAGGCCTTTTTTGAGTGTATATATATGAGTGTGTTCGTTGACCAGCTGCAAAACGTCTAAATCGGAAGTCACCAAAAACGACTCAATGCCCTGCTCGCCGGCTTGCTTGGCAAACGCGCCCATTAAGTCGTCGGCTTCGTAATCGTCGGCTTCGTACAGTGGCCATTCCAGCGCAGCCAGCATGTCGTATAACAGCGGAATTTGCTCGTAAAAATCGGGCGGCGCGGGTTTACGGTTAGCTTTGTACTGCGGGTACAGCGCCAGGCGCGAGCGGATGTTGGTGTGGCGTTTGTCCCAGGCAACGCAGACGTAATCGGGTTTTAATTTTTTTACTACCTCGAGCGCCATCACGGCAAAACCGTACACGCCGCCGGTGGGCGTGCCGTCTTTAGTACTCAAACTGGGCATGGCGTAGTAGCCGCGGTAAAACACCGATTTTCCATCGATCACAACAAGGCGTTTAGTCATATAAACAGTATAGCATCTGGGGCGGCCGTGTTGTAGGAGCCGGCGTAATATTGTACGATAATGCCGCAAGCCCTACGGTTAGGAGAGTCATGGTTGCAAAGCGCGTCCTTTCGCAGCGCACAACGATTGAGCAGCGGTACGTAGTGTGGGAGGTAAGGAGCGACCACACGGCGCACGCCCTGGAGGAGCTATTTCGTCCCCAGGCCGCCAGCAGGCTCGGTATCGAGCCCCATGAGTGCAAAATCGTGGTGGTCGATGTCACGCCGAACCTGCGCGAGACTCCGCTGCACACCTTTGTGATCACCGCGCACGAAAAGCGGCAGCATCCCCCCACGTAAGGCGGGGCGACGCACGCCGGCTACGAACCTGTAGCTGGCGTGCGCCTTTTAATATCAGCCTAAAAAGGGATGGTCGGCGCCGGTCATCACAAAAATCGCGGCCGCGCCGGTTACAATGCAAAGCGCCAAAACAACGCCTTTTGCCCAGGCCGGCCACTTTTGCAGCAGCGCGCCGTAAGCAATAAAAACCGGGATCACCACCTGCACGTAGCGGTTAAGGCTGCCGGCGGTGCCGTAAATAATGGGCAGGCTCAGCGCGATGGCGGCAAAAATGGCCATGCTATATTGGCGCATGGCGAGCAAAAGCCCAAGCCCGGCGAAGCCTACAATTGCCGATATATACCACATTACCGTCAGTAAATACTCTTTATTTATAACTTTGTGCGCAAATAAGTAGTGCAGCTCGACGCCGACGTTGTTTATGCCGCCGCGGCCCGGCCAAAAACTTTGCGCGTGGCTGTAGGCGATTGGGTCGCCGTTATGCCACCACAGATAGAGCGAAAATAGTATGAGGCCGCTGAAGCTTAAAAGGGCGAGGCTGAAAAAGGGTATTATTTTGGTCTGGACTGGGGTCCTGTCAGTCGGTCCGCCCCGACTGCCACCCCATTTTTTACGCTTCGCGCCATAAAAGAAGGCCCCGAGCAACCCTCCTGCTTTTTGTTCCTCGTTGTTCCCCAACTTAAGTGGAGCCCTTTTTGGGCGGAACGGGGAATAAAAAGCAGGGGGGTTTAGGTTGCCAGCACTAAAAATCCACGCTACCACGACCATCACCCCCAGCGCCACCCCCACCGACCGCGTCCCACTCGCCAACCCCGCCGCAAGCGCCGCCACCCACCACTGCTTCCGCCACAAAAATAGCAGCGTCAACGCCGCCAAAAGTACAAACAGCGCCTCGGTGTACATCATGCCAAAATAAAAACTAAACGGGTTAAACGCCAGCAAAAGTACCGCCATGCGGGCGATGCGGCGGTTAAAAAACTCCAAAACAAACTGGTATATTACCGCAAGCGCGGCCGTAAAGCACACCACCGAAACAAGCATCCCAGCCCACACCACTGGCAAAAAAGTCAGCGTATGCACCAGCCACACCGTCAGCGGATAGAGCGGGAAAAACGCCAGGTTTTGCTGCGCGCTCAGCGTACCACTGTAATAGCCGCCTTGCACAATCGACTGGTACCAGCCAGCATCCCAATCGCCACCCCAGGCAGCCAGCGACAACGGCAGGCCGTGCAGCGCCTGCGCGCCGAGCACGCCGCCCCACACCACCACCAGCCAAGCCGCCGCAACCCCAAGCGCAAACCGGTTTTTTGCCAAAAATTGCTTCATTACACATTATAACCCTTTATTTTTTGGGCAACGTACCGTATAATCGGCGGCAATGACCGAAAAACCAAAGATCATCGGCCTGGCCGGCACAAACGGCGCGGGCAAAGACTCAGTGGGCGCATTACTGGCCGA
This sequence comes from uncultured Candidatus Saccharibacteria bacterium, assembly GCA_964436805.1. Lineage (GTDB taxonomy): Bacteria > Patescibacteriota > Saccharimonadia > Saccharimonadales > EFPC-124 > EFPC-124. Next base: position 16,312 of record CAYTEG010000003.1, on the reverse strand, counting down.
ACATTACGGCTACTGGTTTTTCTCCTTCACCGAACTTTTTAGGGCAGAATGCCGCCGCCGCGGTATCGAAGTCACCCGCAAACACACCCGTATGATTAGCATCGAGTGGCGCCGCGAATCCGGCCCGGCCACCTTAATCGACCGCTCGCTCGAAGCCTACCACCAGGCCGGCGGCGACGCAAAATACAAGGGTTGTGTGTTTTCGTCACTGCGTAATCCCTTTGAGGCCGACCGCATCCACGAACTCGGCGGCACTGTCGTTTGGATCGACGCCGACCCGCACGTCCGCTACGACCGCATCCAGGCCAACGCCGCCAACCGCGGCCGAGCTGGCGAAGACAACAAAACCTACGAACAATTTTTACAAGAAGAACAAGACGAAATGCACCCTCCTGCCGGCGCCGACCAGGCGGTACTTAACGGTGCGGCCGTAAAAGAGCGCGCCGACGTATTTATTGCCAACGAGGGCGACCAAGACGAACTACGCAAAAATACCAGCGCCGCCTTGGGGTTGTAACAACCGGCGCCAAGCATTACCATAATAGATATGGATCCAATGCAACCTTCGAGCCCACAAATACCACAACAGCCAACCGTGCAACCACACGACGCTCCCCTGCCTGCACCCCAAAAACCGGCCGGCAACAAAAAAATACTGGCAATTATTGGCGCGGTCGTCGCAGTTATTGCCATACTTGGCGCGGCCTATTGGTGGATGGCGACCGAACAATCCAAACAATACGCCGAAGCGTCAAAAAACTACGACCAAACGGTTAAAACCGCCTTTATTTATTACCGCGACATCGACGACAGCAGCAAACACTCAACCGATATCCTTAAAAAATTCGACGACGCCCTGGCCGCGCAGCCACAAAAACCAAACGTGCTCGGCATTCCGGTTGGCGTGCCCGCCGACAGCGTCAGCCACGTCGAAAAGCTGGTAAGCCAGCTCACCGCTGTGCGCGACGGGTTTAAAAACCTGCACGCGCTCAACGACTACGCCGCTGCCCTGCCGCCAATAATTAAAAGTGTTGGCGGAGAAATCGACAGCAAAACCATCACCGCCGCCCAGCCAAAATTTAAAAAAGCGGTCGCCGACCTCAAGGCGCTGACGCCACCCGACCGTGCCAAAGCCTTCCACCAAGAAAAACTTGCGGCCTTTACTGCAATGTCCGAAGACGTCGATGCCGCCGTTAAAGCCGTAGAAGACCTCAGGCCTACCGTCTACCTGGCTGCAGTGCAAAAACTGCAGGTCGACATTGCCGAAGCAAGCATCCCTACCATGTCAAAAGAGCTTAACGCGTTTTACGACCAATACTATGCCGAACTCGCCAAAGCCTATGACACACTAGCCACGACACTCGGGCTGTAGGCAGTTGACTTACCTGCCAGCTTTTTTTAGTATGTGAAGGCCTTGTTTACACATCTGGGAGGTGCGCATGGCCGTGACAAGGCCAGCCTGGCACGACGATTCAGAGCCAGTCCCGCCGATTGCGAGCATCACTATCGAGGGCGGCGAGATTATCGTCGTCAGCAAACAACCCATGAGCTTCCACGGACTCGCTTCGGTGCGGTGGTGGCTCGAAGGTTACAAAATCAAAGGCATGCAAGTGGTGAACCGGGTCTACCGGCTCATCGACAACAGCGCGCGCGTCAGCCTGCACCCCGACTTCAGCCGCATTGAATTTGCGCGGATGATCGCCGCAGGGCTGCCGGACGGGTCGAACATGCCGGTGCGACTGATCGCAACGCTGGCCCACAACGTAAATGGCCGGCAATCGATGTTCTTGGGTGTCATCCATGACATCAAACAGAATGAGGCGGTCGTACACCAAAACCTGCACCACCTGGCCGAGCGCCTTCGGGCGCATGGCGTGAGCGTGAGGGTTGCGTGGCAGCCAAGCGCAGCGGTGCTCAAGCTCGTGCGGGCTGACCTCGACATGCTCGACATAGCAAAAATCTGCGACGAAGCCGGCTTGTTCGCGCTCGGCAGCATCGAGCTCGTCAAGACTGACCGCGAAACCATATTTGTGCAGATGGTCACCAACCGGCTGTAAACCAAGGCTAGGCCGCGCGGCATGCACCGCCGCGCGGCTTGAAGCCTCTTAAATTTTTTTACGATTATATATTAATGAAAACTAAACTACTGAAGATATTCGTACAGTTTTTTGGCGTCTTTGTGCTTGCGTAGTTTGCTTAAGGCTTTGGCTTCGATTTGGCGGATGCGTTCGCGGGTGACGCTAAATTCCTGGCCGACTTCTTCGAGCGTGTGGCTTTTGCCGTCTTCCAGCCCAAAACGCATTTTGAGTATTTTTTGCTCGCGCTCAGTGAGCACGCTGAGCATGTCTTTGACTTGTTCTTTTAGCAGCTGAGTGGTGGCTGCTTCTTCGGGGCTTTGGGCGTCTTCGTCTTCGATAAAATCGCCGAGTACCGAATCGTCATCGTCGTCGCGCACATTGGCGTCAAGGCTGGTAATATCCTGCTTGATCTTCATGACGTATTCGATTTTTTCGGGCTCCATCTCCATTTCGGCGGCAAGCTCTTCGACCGACGGCTCGCGGTTGAGCTCCTGCGTCATGCGGCGCTGGGTGCGCAACAGCTTGTTGATGGTTTCTACCATGTGCACCGGAATACGAATGGTGCGCGCTTGGTCGGCAATAGCGCGGGTAATGGCCTGGCGAATCCACCAGGTGGCGTAGGTGCTGAACTTAAAGCCTTTGTCTGGGTCGAATTTTTCGACGGCGCGCAGCAGGCCGGTGTTACCTTCCTGAATGAGGTCGAGGAAATCCAGCCCGCGGCCGCTGTAGCGCTTGGCAATCGAAACCACAAGGCGCATGTTGGCTTCGGCCATTTTGTCTTTGGCTTTTTTGTCGCCTTCTTTTACTTTGTGAGCCAGCGCCAATTCTTCTTCGGGGTTGAGCAGCGGGATTTTGCCGATTTCGCGCAAATACAAGCGCACGCTGTCGTCGCTGATGTCATCTAAGTAACTTGGCGCGGCGGCTGCGTCTTCGTCAGTCCACTCTTCTTCCTCTTCGAGCTCGTCGGGCAATGGTTCGTCGGGCAGGTCGGCAGGGGCACCAACCGGCGCGTCATCCTGAATATCGTCTAAAACGTCTTCGTTTACCACCGGCTCGTCAAAATCGTCGGCGGGTGGGGTTGCTTTTTTACCTCGTGGCATGGGTACTCCTAGCGCTTCAGCGCTTCTATTTCTTTATCGAGATGCTTTATGTGTTCATTTATTTTGGCGCGCTCGGTGGTGTCCTCGGCCTGGAATAATTGTTTGGCCAAAAGCGCCCGGGCGGCTTGTTTGTGCTCTTTTTTGATTCTTTTTGCAATATCAGCGGCGATAAAATATAGCTCGTCGGTAAGACTTGCGTACTTCGCCTGAGCGATTAGCTCTAACTCTGCTATTTTGACAGATATTTCGTCGGATTGCAACAGCAGCGCGCCACTAATTATGTGCGCGGCAATCGCCTGGCGCACTTCGCCGGCAAAATCGGCGGCCTCCAGCTTGTTGAACGCGTCTTTAAGGGGCGGATGCGCTAAGCCCAAGCTAAGCAAATGGTCTTGGTAATCAAAGCGGTTTGGGTCGCCCGGGGCAACCGGCGTTTTGGCCTCAACCTGCGCGGCCGGTTTGGCACTCTGGCCAAGTTTTGTGTTCAGGGCGGTCAGCGACGACCCGACGCGTTCGGCGATTTTGCGCACGTAATGCTCCAACAAAACCGGGTCGGTAATGCTGCGCACCACCTCTAAAGCTTGGTCGGTGGCTTTGCGCTTGCCAGCGGCGCTGGTTAAATCGAAGCGGGTGGCGTAGGTGTCGAGCAGCCACTCCACGGCGTCGCGCGGCGAGTCGATCGCCTGCTGCCACAACTTGACGTCTTTTTGAATAAGTTCGTCGGCGTCTTTGGCGCCGTGTTCGGGCGGCAAAGTGATAATGCCCAGGTTAATACCCAGGTTGCTGGCCAGCGCAATGGCGCGCTCGGTGGCGTTTATGCCTGCTTTGTCGGCGTCGAACGCCAGGCGGACATCTTGGGTAAAGCGGCTGAGGGCACGCAAATGGTGCTCGGTAATCGCCGTGCCGGCTGTGGCCACCACATTTTTAACGCCGGCTTGGTGGCTGGCAATGACGTCCATGTTGCCTTCTACAATCACCGCGGCGTCGGCCAGGCGGATGGCGTCTTTGGCCAAATGCAGGCCAAACACGTGGCGCGATTTGTCGTACAAAAGGGTTTGCGGCGTGTTAATGTATTTTGGCGCGTTGGGTTCGTCGGCAATAAGGCGGGCGGTAAACCCGATCGGCCGCCCCTGGGCGTCAGCCAAAGTTACCATCATGCGGCCGCGGAACATATCGCTGGGGCCGCCGCGCCGGGTGACGACCAAGCCAGCGTCACGCAACTCCTTTTCGGTAAAGCCGCGTTTTAGCAGCGCGGCCAAAAGTTCGCTGCGGGTTGGCGAAAATCCCAGTTTAAAATCGGTAATCACCTGCTTGTTTAGGCCGCGCTTTTTAAAATAGGCCATCGCCACCTGGCTGCGCACAAACACCGCCTGGTAAAAATTGGCAGCTTGGGCAACGGCTTCAAACAGACGCTCCTTTTTTTTGCCAATGCCGTTGTCGCCTTTTTGGAACTGCCCCAAATCGACGCCGGCTTTGCGCGCCAAAAGCTGCAGCGCTTCGCGAAAATCAACGCCCTCCATTTCCATGACAAAGGTAAACACGTCGCCGCCGCGGCCGCTGCTAAAGTCGTGCCAAATGTGTTTGTCGGGGCTGACCATAAAGCTGGGCGACTTTTCTTGGCTAAACGGGCTGAGGCCTTTAAAGTTACGGCCGGCGCGTTTAAGCTGGACGTATTCACCAATGACGTCCTCAATATTTAACCGGCTCCGGATTTCTTCTTTTGCTTCCACTACCCCAATCCTACCACAGGTACGGTCTTGCACCCTTGCCAAACTGTATGTATGATGTCATCAGTGTTACTTCAACAGATGAGGTGCCAAATGCCATCTTTGGCGGAGGTAAAACAACGCATCTCGGCGGCGTACGACGACGAATCAGCCCCCGGCCTTGTCGTTGTGATGCAGGGTATGCCTCTCGCGCGCCGCGACTTGATCGCCTGGGCAATCCACGACTTCATGAAAGACGAGGATCCGGCCGACCTCGACCCGCGCGTGTTGTATGTCACAAACCAAACCGAGCTGATGAGGCTCATCGCGCGCAAAGTACGGAAGCTGCTCCCCGGGATGCGCTGGAGGGTATGGGAGCTGGTGCACAAAAGTAAACCACTGCACGTGCCGATGCTCAACTTTGCCAGCCGGGGCATTGCGGTGCAGATGGGCGAACGGCTGGAGCCTGACAGCCTCGAGCTGCTGGTGGCCGACGAGCGTTCGCCTGGCGAGCTCGAAAACATCGCCGCGGCCGTGGCGGTTGCAAGCCCGTTGTTCGTGCTGGTGTTCACTACGGCGGCACCCGGCCCCGACTCGCCGTGGGCGCGGCTGGGCGCCCCGCTGACAGTCGAGTTCGAAACAGAGCCCTCGGCCGACGACCTGCCCGACACCCCGTGACACGCTGCTGCGGCTCCGCCATCCAACCCGGCGGAGCCGCAGCGAACATACCCTCTATAGCCAAGGGGGTATTGTAATTTTTAGAGATTAATGTTATAATTTACACATCACCGGCGCATATAAAGGCGTCGCGAACCTCGCACCACCCATCTACAGATTGGAAGCACCACGATGATCAAGCCCCGTTGGTACTACCCGGCCGCGCTTTTCCTGGCGCTTGGCGGCCTCGGCTTGGGTATGTGGCTGCACGGCCACACGCAGGGCGCACCCGCAACCAAGCCGTCGGCATCGGCAATTGGCGGCATGGGCGGCGGTTTCAACTCGCCGTTCGCGTCGGCATCGCCCGCCGCGTCGCCGTCCACTTCGCCCGCGGCCAAGCCGTCGCCCAGCATGGGCGCAGCTCCGGACGCTGGCGAGGCCAAGGCGCTCGCCAGCATCAAGACGAACTGGGCGCTCGTGGCCAGCGGCCTGAGCACCAAGTACACCACCGCCCAGCAGCGCAAGCTGCCGCCGGTCGTGTTCGTGGCAAAGCTCTGCGCCGCTGACAAGTACGACAAGGTCACGCCCGCCGCCGTCCGCAGCGCGATGCGCTACTGCGCCGCGGCCAACCGGATCGAGGTGCTCGCCAAGGCGTACAACAGCCTCGGCGCGCGCGGCCCGGATCCGCAGATCCAGGCGGTCATCTCGGCCTGGGTGTTCTACGCCGCCGACAACATCAGCACGGCGCAGGGCCCCAAGCGATCGATGGCCAACAAGCTCGGCTCGCTGCAGTACATCGTGTACAACGCGATGGGCCACGACAGCATCGCGTTCGTGGTGATGAACGAAGGCGCCCAGCCCAACGGGCCGGACGTCGCCAATTTCTACTACGCGGCCAAGGAAATGGGCCCGTGGTGAACAAGATGGGGGCGCACAACCAAGCAGGGCCGGTACTTCGGTACCGACCCTGCTGCCCCGCACGGCGCACCGCAAGACGGTGTGTTTTTTATTCCCCACGCTTATGGTTTATACTACAAATATGCAACCAAACAACGGCAAGTTTTACGGCGCCGCGGCCGACTACAACAAACCCAAAGGCGTTAACGCGGGCGGGATATTTAAAATTGTCGGCCTCGTTTTTGGCATAATTATACTTATAACCGCCGGCTATTTTGGATTTGTCGCCCTCACCAGCGCCGGCAAAAACAGCGCCGCACAACTGGTAGCGCGCGAAAAACAATTGCTTTCGTTTATTGCCGCCAACCAGCCGGGCCTCGACAACGACAGCCTAAAAACGGTTAGCAGCAACGCAATCAGCCTATTTACCAGCGATGGCGTCGGGTTGCAACAGGTGCTAAAGAGTTTCGGCCTGACCGCCGTGCCCGAGGCCATTGCCAAAACCGAGGGCGACACCACCAGCGCCAAAACACTGGCCGCCGCTAAAGTGCAAAACCGTTTCGACCAAGTGTATGCGCAGTTGCTGCGCGACAAAATCGCGGCCGAGCAATCGCTGGCGCGCACCGTGCTCGACAGCGCAAGCGGCAGCGCAAAGGCGTTAGTGCAAACGCATATCGATAATTTGACGGTGATTGACGGGCAGTTACAAAAATTGCAGTTATAAATTGGTTCTTGCTGACAAACCTGGCCACCCTTCTTTTTGTTCCCCGCTCCGCCCGGGAGAGGGCTGCGCTTAGGTTGGGGAACAACGAGGAACAAAAAGAAGGGCGGCCAGGTTTGCTACCCATCTTAAACAACTAAATTATACGAATGCACAATCAAATCCTTAATCTCGTCGTCGCCCAACTGCCCCGAACAAATAATCGTGTTCCAGTGCTTTTTGTTTAAGTGGTAGCCCGGCAGCACTGTTTCGTATTTTTCGCGCAGGGTTTCGGCCAAAAGCGGATCGCATTTTAAGCTAATCCGCAGCGGGTCGGACTTTTCGGCGATGATTGCAAACATTTTGTCGCCAGCTTTATACACCGCAACGCCTTCGCCAAACGGGTAATCGAGCCGCGCATTCGGCATTGCCAAAACCATTGCTTCTAATTGCTTTATTGTCATTACTGTTACCTTACAAAAAAATGCTATAAAAATAAACCCTTGCGGAGTGGAGCGGCTCGGGGCGCACTCCACTCCGCATCCCGTTACTCGACAGGAGGGACGACATTAAAGGTAAAGCGCGACGCGGCTCGGGGCGACATCTGGTCGGCCTGGCTGTGGTAGCCATGGCGCATCAGGACATCGACGAACCACATCTGGTGTTCCTCGTTGGCCAGGGCGTCGTAGGTGAGGATGATCAGGTCGAACTCACCGTCGGGCCCATACAGCTCCACCTTCACGCCGGCCTTGGCCACCCAGCCGCAGTAACCATCCACCATGTCGCGGCGCAGGCCGACAAACCGGTCGCCGGCCTCTGTCTCGACAATGTGCACGGCAGCCGAGTCGAACGACGCGAGCGTCACAACGCCCACGAAACGGCCAAACGCCCTGGGCTCATCGGGCAGGTACAACAGCCCGTCCCGAAAGCCGCGCGTGTCGGCGTCGTCGGTGATGTGCAACGACACAAATGCCTCGTGCACATCGTTGCGTCGCACCATAAATCTCACCACGGTGCGGTCTCCCATAACAAACCTCCTAGGGTCTCGGGAATATACAAACAATAAACTTATTGTGCAAAATTTGCAAACTTGGCGGCTTGCAAATACGACTCCAGCTCTTCGATGCTTTCGCGGATGTCGTCGAGCGCGCGGTGCGCCTCTTTTTTAGTGTAGGTTACGCCGTATTTACCCTGCATCACTACCTTCCAGGCGCTGACGTCGAGCATGCGGTAGTGCAGGCGGGCTCCTAATTTTGGCCAATATTGCTTTATAAAACCGCGGTCGCAGTGGATTGAGTTACCGGCCAAAAGCACCAGCTCGCCGGGCACGGCGTGTTTGTCGAGCAGCGCCAAAATTTCGGTTTCGGCCTGGGCTTCGGGGATGCCTTTAAGCGAATGCTGGATTTCAACCTCTGTTTCAGCCGGCCGCGTTTGCGCCCAGGCGTTGGCAGCGTACAGCTGGCGCAGCGTGGATTCGTCTTGTTTTACACCGTAATCCAGCGAGCCGAGCGGTTTAAAATCCCAGCCGGTCACAATTGCCGCGACTTCGGTAATGCGGTCTTTTTGCGGGTTTAAACCCGTCATTTCAAGGTCGATCCATAAAATTTTGCTCGGGGTCGTGTGTTTTTGGTCAACCATTATTTGCCTTTCGGTTTAAAGTCGAGCGAGATCGAGTTGATGCAAAAACGCTGGCCGGTTGGTTGGTCGGGTGCGTCGTCGAAAATGTGGCCAAGATGGCTGCCGCAGTTGGCGCAGGTCACTTCGGTGCGGCTCATGCCCAAGGAGTCATCGGTGGTAAATTCGACCGCACCCTTTTTGGCGTCGTAAAAACTTGGCCAGCCGCAGTGGGCGTCGAATTTGGTGCCGCTTTCAAATAATTC
>CAYTEG010000003.1:0-7287 GCA_964436805.1 uncultured Candidatus Saccharibacteria bacterium | reverse complement strand
TTCGGCACCGCAGGCGCGGCACACATATTTGCCTTCGCCGTTTTCGGTTTCGTATTTGCCGGTAAATGGCAGTTCGGTGCCCTTTTCGCGGAGCACGTGGTACTGTTCGGGTGATAATATCTTACGCCACTCGGCGTCTGTCGTTTGCTTATTTGGCATGCTTTAAGTATGCACCTCTGGGCGGCGGCGGGCAAGTTTGTATGCCGCCGCCCAGAGAATTGTTTTAGCCCGCAAGGCACAGCACCGTTCCGTCCGGCAAAACAAAGTAGCGCCGGCGCGCCGATTTGGTCAGCTCCACCGCGCGGCGCAGTGGCAGTAAATTGCCGGGTGCTTGGCCAGCTCGCTGTCGGGCGCGTTTTGCGCTTTTCTTTGTCCTGCGGGCGACCTCGAAACCGTACACCGCATAACCCAATTGGTGCCGTACAACAACATGCACAGCGTAGGGCTCGGATGTTCTATCGCCCGCCGGCAGCTTGCTCACCGGCGCGAAGAACTTGAACGGGCTCCCCTCGCGGCCGGCGTACGCAACCTGCGACAGCGCCGTCAGCCCCATCACCTCAACCATATGGCCCGAAACGGAATTAACCGACAGCCGCACCGCCAGCCCGTTCCTTACCGACTCGCGCAGGTCGACAGTTTCGTCACCGGTAAGGCAGTAGTCCAACAGGTGTCGTTCGCCGGTCGGAGAAACCCAGAGCCAGCGGTTGCTTCTTTGGTCGAGAAAAACCCGACCCCTTACCAAGGCGCGGTCGTGGTACGGCATCGGGATCACCGCCACCCGCGGCGCGTTGCCCATGTCGTCGGTGAAATCTGGGCGGTAGGCGTCGTTGTGCTGCAGATTCCAGTAACCGTGCAGGCCATTTTGGAGCATGAGCAACGGCTGGTTCCCGCTGGGTGCCAGCAGCGCGAGCATTGCCTCGTGGCGCACCACATGCCGGCCACCAATGGCGGCACCGTCCGAAATCGAGGCTATGGTGGCGCCGTTTTTATCCTGAACCAAAAATTGGTCGGCACGAACATACATGCCAATCCCCCACGCCCAGTTGTCGGACATGACAAACTCCTGTCGCTCGTACAAGCCTGTGGCGGACGCCAAGGCTCCGCAAAACCCCCACCACGGCTTTGCGCAGCCTTGGTTACAGGTGTTCGGGCGCGGCGATGTTGAGCAGCCCGAGGCCGCCTTTTAACACGTCGGCGTAGTAGCCAACCAGTTGCAGGCGCAAGGCTTGGCGCTCGTCGCCGACGACGCGGCTTTGCTCGTAAAAACGGTTGAATGTTTGGGCAAGTTCGTATAAATAGGTGCAAATGTGGTGTGGCATAAGTTCGGCCACGGCTTTTTGCACAGCGTCGGGATATTCGGTGATTTTGCGGGCTAAGCTGCGTTCGGCCGGGTCAAGCGTTTGGTCGGTGACTTCGGTTTGTTTGGCTTTGGCTAAAATACTGCGTGCGCGGGCGTGGGCGTATTGCAGGTACGGGCCACTGTTGCCTTCGAGGCTCACCGATTCTTCGGGGTCGTAAATCATGTCGCCGCCAATGCGCACTTTTAAGAACGCGTACTTAACTGCGGCTAAAATCACCTGCTGGTCTTCGGTGCCGCGGGCTTTTTTGGCGGCTTCGGTGGCCGCGTTTAAAATGTCGGCCGCCATGGGGTTGCCACCTTTGCGGCTGCTCATTTTTTTGCCGCCGGGCAGGCGGATCATGCCGTGCGTTAAGTGGTTGCTGCGCTGCACGACCTCTGGGTAAAAGTGGCCGAGCGCCGCCAAAACGACCTTCATGTATTCGATGATGTCGTTGCCGGTGATAATAAAGCTGGTGTCAAAGTGGTAGTCGCGCCATTTTATGGTGGCCAGGCCTAAATCTTTGGCTTCGTAGGTCGGCAAGCCGCCCGAGTTTAAAAACACGCGGGTGTGCAAGCCGGCGTCTTCGCCTTTGTACACCGTGGCGCCGTCGGATTCTACAAAAACCCCTTCGGCGAGGCCTTTTTTGACCATTTCGATGCCGGCGGGCGTTGATTCGCTTTCGGGAATGTACCGTTCAAACGGGTGGATGTGCAATTTTTTGTACAGCGCGTCGAAGCCGTCGTAGCTCCATTGGCGGCAGGTCCAATAAATGTGCGCAAAGGGCGATTCGTGGTCGCCTTGTTCGTGCAAATCGTAGATTTTTTTGTTCACGGCAATGATTTCGGCCTTGGCGGATTCGTCTGATTCATAGGCGGCCGTGCCCTGCACGTAGCGTTCGCCAATCCACTGGGCGCGATCGGCCTCTGGTACCTCTTGCAGTTTTTCGGGGTGTTCGCCGCCGAGCGTTTGCACAATCCCCCACATGGCGCGCGCGGCGTGCAAACCAACGTCGCCACCGTAGTTGACGCGGTGTACTTTGGCGCCGGCAGCTTCCATAAGCGAGGTTATTGCGTCGCCGACCAACGTGGTGTATAGGTGGCCGGCGTGCATGGCTTTAAACGGGTTGGGGTCGGAATATTCGGCGACCACAATTTTGTCTTTATAATTGGTTGGTTTTTCGTGCGCCGCAGCTGCCGCCTGGCCAAGCAGTTCGTTATCGGTTAAGGCAAGGTTAATAAAACCGGGGCCAGCTACTACAATGTCGCGCACGTTTTCGCCCAGCGCGTCTTTAGCAGCGTCGACAATTTGTTGCGCCACATCACGTGGAGGCTGCCCAACTTTGCCCGCAACTTGCAAGGCAACATTGGTAGCCAAGTCGCCAAATTGTTCTTCGGGGCGCGTAAATTCAACCTTGTGCTCAAGGCCGAACAAATCTTTTATCACATTTTGAAACGTTGTAACGATCTGCTGCATATCAGAGGTATTGTAACATACCTCTGTTAGTTGGAGCTAGCGGGCGGCGGGCTACTGTCATTTGTAGGAGCAGGGGCAGGAGAAGCAGCAACAGTAGGAGCAGTAGCCTCTACACTAGGTGCGGTTTGTGCCACTTCGTTTGGCGTGGCTGTAGCCGGCGCCTCTTCTGGGTTCTGGCCAGTTGGCTTCATTGTCTCTTTCCAGGCATATTCTTGTTGAGGCGCAGGCGCAGGCGCGCTGCGGTCGGCTTGTGTCGTGGCGCGGGCATTTTTGGCGTTAATAAGTTTCACCGCTTCGGCGTCTTTGGCGCTCGTATCGGGCGAGCTTGGGTTGTACTTTTTAGCCACATCAATATAGGCTGCCTTACGCTGTGCTTCGCTTGGCACGCCGCTCGTCCAGCCAGTTTTCCTGAGTGCGTCGCGGTACATGGTCGTGGCATGGCTAGCGGCATCTTGCTCGGCTACGCTTGGTTTAGCGGTGGTGGGCTTAATAACGGTGCTGTCGTACTCGGCGTTAGAGACCGGTTCTTGGTTACGTTTATAGTCTTCGTAGAACTTCTTGTAAGCCTCTTCGTCTTTGGTGTTCCATTGTCCACCCGACTCTGACGCTTGTTTGTCAAAACCAGCGCCAGGGGTGCGGTGCATAAACCGTTCGTAAGCAGGCCCACGGCCAGAATAACTGCCAAAACCGCTGCCGCTGCTCGTTTTACGGCTACGACCTGTTGACTTCGGCGCCGTAACGTAGTCGGTGTCGGTGCTGTTTTGTTGCCCATCGCCATCACCCATTAGATCGCGCATGACCTTCATGCGATGCTCAAAACCTGATGGCTTTTGGTAAGGTTCGCGTGCCGGCATGCCGGTCATGGCATTAAAGTAATTGTAGCGGCCTTTTTGGCGCTGACGTTCTACCTCCATCGCCATAAGTAACAGGGCAAACGCAAATGACCCGCGTAATTGATGGCGGCGGCCGGAGCTGTCTTCGACCGTGCGTAACTGTAACACTTCATCAATATCTACCGGGCTGTCGGGCGCGTCCAACGACTCTTCTATGAGCGATATGAAACCAAGCTCGGCCATTTGCCGGCGGAATTGTGCGGTGGTAATTTCGGCGGTATTAACTTCTTCTACCGTGTTGTCGGGGGTGTCTACCTTTTTTTCTTTGGTGTGAGCAAGCGGATCATACATCTCGTCGTCGATGATCTCTGGGGCTGGTGGGGTGTAGGTTTCTACTGGCATATGTTTGTTTTTTTAGGTGCGTTTAGCTTACTTACATATAAGCATAAGCTTTACAAAAAGTCAAGCATTGATTGCCGCAGCAGCGATGAGCCCGTTAAACAGCGGGTGCGGTTTGTCGGGCCGCGAGCGGAATTCGGGGTGCGCCTGCGTGCCAATAAAGTATGGGTGGCCGGGTAGTTCCACCATTTCTATCAGTTTGCCGTCGGGCGATTTGCCGCTGAGCACTAGCCCCGCTTTTTCGTAGTAGCGGTTATATTTTTGGTTGACTTCGTAGCGGTGACGGTGGCGTTCTTCGACCCAATGCGTGCCGTATGTTTTTTCGGCCAGGCTGCCGTGCGCCATAACACAGGGGTAGTTGCCCAGGCGCATGCTGCCGCCGGTGCCCTCTTTGCCTTTTTGGTCGCTCATTATATATATGACAGGGTCTTTGGCTTTGGGATGGGCTTCGGAGGTTTGGGCATTTTTAATGCCGGCCTTGCGCGCCGCGGCGATGACCGCCATTTGCATACCTAAACAAATGCCAAAATAAGGCAGGTTGTTGTCCATGGCGTAGCGAGCGGCGGCGATCATGCCCTCGAGCCCGCGCGTGCCAAAGCCAGGGGTGGCGAGTATGCCGTCGTACTGCGCTAAACTTTCGGCGCCTTCGGTTTGCAATTTTTCGGCGTCAACCCACTCGTAGTGCAGGTTTACTTTGTTGGCGCGGGCGCCGCCGCGCAGGCCTTCGATGACCGACAAGTATGTATCTTCGTTGTCTAAATATTTGGCGATCACGCCGATTTTGACTGTTTTTTCGTACTGCGCGGTTGCATCTGCGGCCAACTTGTGCCAACGCTGCATGTTTGGTTTTTTGGCTTTAAGCCCAAACTTTTTGAGGATTATATCACCAGCGTGATGTTGTTCGAGCGTCAGCGGCACTTCGTATACGGTGCGCGCATTTGGCAAGTTAATCACAGACTCTGGTGCAATGCCGCCAAACAAACTTATTTTGTCGAGTTGGCCTTGCGGCGGCGCGCCCTCGCTGCGCACTAACGTCAAATCTGGCATAATGCCGGCGCTGCGTAAATCGCGCAGGGCGTTTTGCACCGGCTTGGATTTGTATTCTTTGGATGTGCCCAAAAACGGCATGTACACCACGTGCGCGTACGCCACGCGGCCCGGCATTTTAACGCCCATTTCGCGGATGGCCTCTAGAAACGCCGTGCTTTCAATGTCACCCACCGTGCCGCCGATTTCGGCAATGTGAATATCGCTCCCCTTGCCCGACTCCATAATGTCTTCGGCCACAATGCTGGTAAAATGCGGCACCAGCTGCACGTCTTCGCCTAAAAAACGGCCGTGGCGCTCTTCTTCGATCGTTTTTAAATATAATTTGCCGCTCATGGTTGAGCTTTTTTGGGTGAACTCGACGTCTAAAAAGCGTTCGTAATGCCCCAAATCCAAATCGGTTTCGGCGCCGTCTTTGGTAACAAACACCTCGCCGTGCTGCGCCGGGTTCATGGTACCGGCGTCGACGTTAAGGTACACGTCGAGCTTTTGCATTGATACATTCAAACCGCGGGCACGAAAAACGGCGCCTAAGGACGCCGCGGTAATGCCTTTGCCAAGTCCGGAAATAACGCCTCCGGTGACGAATACATAGTGCGTTTTTTTGTGCTCCATGTGGGTTAAGTATAGCAAAAGTTGCTACGCAGATTGTAGCGGCGGGCACAAAATTACTACGTTTTGTAACCTTTACGTTATTTGCGGCGTAAACTAAATATGGGTTATCCTGCCGGCTACCCACCGGCCGTACAGAAAGTAGGAAGATGCGCAGATTGCTGATCGCGGCGCTATTGGTAGGGGCGGGAGTGCTTGTTGCGCCGCCCGCCCACGCCAGCCCGCCGCCGGCTGAATGCCCGGCGGTGCTGCACTGTGTGTACACACCCGCCGCGTACCACAACAACAACCCGGCCGATCCGGTCGACTACGGCAACTACGACCTGGCCAACCGGCCGGCCGACGGCATGGCCATCAACAGCGTCGTCATCCACGACACGGAAGGCACTTGCCAGGGCACGATTGACGCCCTGCAAGACCCGACCTTCTACGTTTCGGCACACTACCTGGTGTGTCGCGACGGCACCGTACACCAACTGGTGCGGCTGAAGGACGTGGCCTGGCACGCCGGCAACTGGTGGCAAAACATGCACAGCATCGGCATCGAGCACGAGGGCTTCGCGGCCACCGGCAACGCCGACTACACGCCGGCGATGTACGCCGCCAGCGCCATTTTGGTGCGGTGGCTGGCAAGCAGGTTCGGGTTCGCGCCCGACCGCCAACACGTGATCGGCCACGACAACGTGCCGCAGCCGCGCGCCAACCGCGCGATGCACGTCGACCCGGGCCCGTTCTGGAACTGGCAGGCGTACCTGGCGCTACTCGGCCAGCCCGTGCTGCCCGGTGGCAATCTGGCAACCGCCAAGATGGTCACCGTCGCACCCAACTGGTGGCAGAACAAGCCGCCCGTGACCGGCTGCTGGAACAGCGTGTGCGTGCCGGCCGGTGCGCACTCCGCCAACCTGGTGTACCTGCGCACCACGCCCGATGCGTCGGCGCCGCTGCTGACCGACCCCGAGCAGGGCGCCGGCAGCACTGACATCACCAACACGGCGGCGCGCGCTACCTACGGCCAAAAGTTCGTGGTAGCCGACCGCCAGGTGCAACCCGAGGGCATCTGGCTGAAGGTGTGGTACGGCGGACAGGCGGGTTGGTTCTTCAGCCCGTATAACGCCCCGACCGCCGTCGCCACCTACGGCACGTGCGTCAAGCCCAAGGTTGGCAACGTCGCCACCTATGGCCTACCCGTGCCCGAGGCCAGCGAATACCCGGCCGACTTTGTGCCGCCGGCCGGCGCGCTGCAGTTCGCGACGCCACTGGCCTATACCGTCCAGGTAGGCCAGTGCTACGCCGTCACGAACAATGCGGTGCCGACCGACTGGTACTTCGCCTGGACGTTCGACTCGCGGCTCCCCTACGACCACACGCGATTCGTGGGCGCGACGCAGTACGTACAGGTTCAGCTGGGGAACCGGCTGGCGTATGTGAAGAAGAGTGAGGTCACGTTGGCGGCGTGACCTAGCGACTGCCCCGGCGCGTGTGGCGGCCGCCGGGGCACCGGAATTTTAATTTTCTTTTTTATTACTAAACGCAAACGCTTGATGTACATTGGGGCGATTAAAAGAATTAAGCAATTGCCTTAT
>CAYTEG010000002.1:1915-41012 GCA_964436805.1 uncultured Candidatus Saccharibacteria bacterium | reverse complement strand
CGGCACGCCAGCTGAAGCTCATCGAGCACGAGAACGTGTGGCGCATACTCACCCGCCAAAGCCCAGTGTTCGATGACGACAAAGAAATGGTGCGGTTTTACCTCCTGCGCGGCGAATTCACGGTTATCGCGCGTCGCAACAACGAAGGAGAGGCCCGCAAAGTAACCGACGAAACAGGGGTGGATGGTTGGTTCCGGCTGGGCGGCGACTGGCCCAAATGGATAGTCGTGCACATGAACAACCGGGCCATCGGCAAGGTCTTGCACAGAGTCATCGCCGAAGGCGCAGTCATCAGCATCGATTAACCGCTCGGTCGCCCCGCCCGTCACCACATGGGCGGGGCACCCCTCAAGACGCAGCCGCCAAAAACTGGTACAATAAGGCGACATGTTTAGCAAAGCAAAAGAAATTATCGAACAAGCAGGCACAATCGTCGTCATTCAGGGCGAAAACCCCGACGGCGACAGTGTTGGCAGCTCGGTCGCGCTCGAAGAAATTTTAGGCGACATGGGCAAAAAAGTCATTATGTACTGCCCGGTGCAAATTGGCAGTTATTTGGGGTATATAAAAGGCTGGGATAGAGTCGTCGACGAATTGCCGCGCGATTTCGACCTGAGCATTGTCGTCGACACCGCCAGCGCAACTTTGCTTGAGCGCGCCATTGTGCCGGCAAATTTGGCGCAGCTTAGCAGTAAGCCAAGTGTTGTGATCGACCACCACACCACCGAAGGCACGATTCCGTTCGACCACGTCGCCGTTATCGACGCCAAAAAAGTTGCGACCGGCGAACTTATTTACGACATGGCCAAAGCAAACGGCTGGAAGCTAAACCCCCAAGCCTGCGAAAACCTGGCAATCAGCATTATGGCCGACAGTTTAGGGTTAATCACCGAAAACACCACTGCCAATAGCATTCGCGTCGTGGCCGAACTTGTTGAAGGCGGCGCCAGCTTAGCGACCATCGACTCCCGCCGCCGCGAATTCATGAAAAAGTCCCCGCAAATTTTGGCCTATAAAGGCGAACTTTTGCAGCGGGTCGAATATTTTGCCGACGGCCAGCTGGCGTTGGTGCACATCCCCTGGGAAGAAATCACCAAATACAGCGCCAAATACAACCCAAGCATGTTGGTGATCGACGAAATGCGCTTGGTCGACGATGTAAAAGTGGCGATTTGCACAAAATCGTACCCCGACGGCAAAATTACTGGTAAAATCCGTGCCAACCCTGGGTATAAAATCGCCGAAGACATCGCGCGGTTTTTTGGCGGCGGCGGCCACCCGTATGTTGCGGGCTTTCGCACCTACAGCGACAACTACCAAGAAGTAAAAAACGAACTTATTGGCGCAGTCGACAAAATTTTGCGGGAGCACAAGGCGTGATTGGTTCGTGTTAAAGCCTCGACTTTTGCTACTATAAAAGTAACGGAGCTTTAATCATGCAACTCTACAACAGCCTTACCCGAAAACTCGAACATTTTACGCCGCAAGAACCTGGCGAAGTTAGTTTGTACACCTGCGGCCCGACCGTTTACAACTACCAGCATATTGGTAATTACAGCGCATATGTGCGTTGGGATACTTTGGTGCGCACGCTGCAAGAATCCGGCCTTGCCGTCGACTGGGTCATGAACATCACCGACGTCGGCCATTTGGTGAGCGACGCCGACGAAGGCGAAGATAAGTTAGAGAAAGGCGCGCGCCGCGAAGGCAAAAGCGCCTGGGATGTCGCCAAGTTTTACATGGACGACTTTTTAGAAGGTATAAAAGAACTTAACATCCAATCTCCGAGCCACGTAGTGCGCGCCACCGACCACATTGCCGAACAAATCGACTTGGTAAAAAAACTCGAACAAAAAGGCTACACCTACATTATTGACGACGGTGTGTATTTCGACACCTCAAAATTTGCGCACTACGGCGAGCTGGCGCGGCTCGATGTTAAAAACCTGCAGGCTGGCGCGCGTGTGGCCATGAACCCACAAAAGCGTAATGCTACCGATTTCGCTTTATGGAAGTTCACACCAACCGGCCAACACCGCGACATGGAATGGGAGAGCCCATGGGGCAAAGGCTTCCCGGGTTGGCACATTGAATGTTCGGCGATGGCCATGAAATATTTGGGCGAAACGCTCGATATCCACACCGGCGGCAAAGAACACCTGCCCGTGCACCACATAAACGAAATCGCACAATCCGAAGCCGTTACCGGCAAGCAGTTTGCCCGTTTTTGGCTGCACGGCAACCACCTAATGATCGACGGCGCTAAAATATCTAAAAGCGCAGGCGAAAATATTTTGCTGCACGACCTCGCAAAAAAAGGATTTGACGCACTCGATTTACGCATGCTCCTTTTGCAAAGCCATTACCGCAGCCAGGCCAATTTTACCATGGGCGGGCTCGAAGC
Source organism: uncultured Candidatus Saccharibacteria bacterium (assembly GCA_964436805.1). GTDB lineage: Bacteria > Patescibacteriota > Saccharimonadia > Saccharimonadales > EFPC-124 > EFPC-124. The sequence goes on along the minus strand of CAYTEG010000002.1, from coordinate 38,608 downwards.
CGCGCGGCAGCGGCGCCAAAGCTTGCAGGCGTTTGCCGATTTACGGTTTCAAACCGTCGATGGCGGCGAGATTGACGCCTCGACATTTGTACAAACAAAGCAAGTTATCTTCGAAGAGTTACAAGAAGATTTACACACGCCCGAAGCATTGGCAGCGCTGAGCGATCTTGTCGGCGCAGCAGAGTCACGGCTCGTCGCACCCGAAGCGCGCGAAGTATTTGACCATTTTATAGCGTTCATCGACCGCGTATTTGGGCTGCGCCTTGGCCAAGGGGGCGATATTACCGCCGAACAAAAAGCGCTTATTGCCCAGCGCGAAACAGCGCGCGCAGACAAAGATTTTGCCAAAGCCGACGAACTACGCAAAAAACTCAGCACGCAAAAAATTGAACTGCGCGACACCCCAATCGCTACCATTTGGTTTAGAAGCCTTTAAGATTTTTGGCTGGTCAACCGCGCCAGCAAACCCATTTTTTTGGTGTTTGCTTTGTGTTTGCGGTGTTCCATGTAGTCGAGCAACAACACCCGTATGCAGCCAGCAAGCGGGATTGCTAAAATACCGCCGAGCAGCCCCAACAATGTAATGCCTAAAATTAACGCCACAAGCACCGAAAGTGCGCTCAGCGCCACTGTGCGCGACTGTACCAATGGCTGTATAAAATTGTTTTCGACTTGCTGGTAAATCACAAAGTAAATTAAGAAGGCAAGCGCCGCGGCGGGGTCGCTAAACAGCAGCACAATAATAATGATGATCGCGCCAATAGTCGCGCCAATAAGCGGGATGAGGTCGGTAATAAATATAACCCCAGTAAGCGGGATCACCGCCGTCACTGGCACATTAAAGAACGACGTTAATATAAGAAGTGTCGCCAACCCCAGGCCAGCCGCAATACCGGCAACCACAACCTGGCCGTTCACGTAGCCGCTCACCACTTTGTACATTTTACCAGCAAGGCGTTGGTGGCGCGCAAGGCGGTCGTCGTCGGTGTAGAGGTTCCAAAAACGCTCGACCCAGCGCGGGCCTTCGACAAGCATTAAGAAGGTAAGTACCAAAATAGTAAGCAGTGTCACAAAGCCGTTAAAGAACGACGCAATACCATTAACCACCGAGCTGCCCACACCCTGGGCGATGTTGCCAGCCTGTTGCTGCGCCCCGACAACCAGCTGGTTTACTTGGTCTTGCAGGCCATAGTGGTTAATAAAATCGGCAACAGGGCCGCCGCGCTCACGCAGCTGGGCAACATATTGCGGCAGGTTTTCGACAAATTTTGTCGTTTGGTCGACAACCGGCGGAACGGCAACATAAATAAATGTGCCCAAAATGCCAAGTACCACCAAAAAGGCGGCAGTCGTGGCGAGTATGCGGTTTTTACCCGGCAGTTTATTGGCAATCATGCTTATGGGCTGGTTAAGCGCCAGCGCCAGAATCATCGAAATAAGCACCAAAATTAACGCCGGCCAAATGCGCCACACCATAAATATGATGCCGACAAACACCCCAACGGCCATGAGCACGCGCACAACTGTTTTTGTTTCGACGTCGACGGTAACTTTCATAATAACTTCAGTATGACAACTCGTGCCCGCAAGCGCAAGCGGTTATTTTTTATCAGCGAGCTCGGCGCGGGCGCGCTTAAACTGCCCTGTCCAAAATACAAGTTCGTCGAGCATACCATTTGCGATGTTAGTGTGTACGTCGGTCGGCACAAACTCGCCGGCGTCATTGACAAATTGCCGGTAGCTCGCAAGCGTAAACGCCGAGCGCAGCGGGAACATTTTAACCGCGACAGCCACCGAACGTAATTGTTCGGCTGCCCGCGCAGCGCCAGCCTCGGCGCCGTAACCCGCCAGGGCGACGGGCTTGTTGTGCCATTCGGCCCACAAAAAATCGATGGCATTTTTAAGCGCCGGGTTTATACCGTGATTATATTCGGGGTGCACCCACACAAAACCGTCGGCCTCGCCAATAATTTTTGCCCAGGCTTTGGTGTGCTCAAGCTCGTAATTACCTTCGGACGGTTGTTTTGGCTCATCTAAAAACGGGAGGTTCACTTGCTTAAGGTCGATAAGTTCAAACTGCGCGTCGGTGCGCTTTGCGGCGAGCTGCATAAACCAGTTTGCGATATGCGGCCCAAAACGATTGGGGCGCGTCGAGCCGATAATAATTTTAATAGTTATCATGGGTTCCCTCCGCACTCATTATAGCACCGAGCTTTCGCATGTGCGGCCAAACCTCTATAATACCTTTGTATGTTGAACCAAATGCAGTTGTGGGCGCATATGTGCTGGTTTGAGGCGCAGCGTTTTAAGGCGTATCCGCTCGAGATTGTCGCCGGGGTATTTTCGCGCTTTTCTGAGGCGATTTTATACGGCACATTTTGGTTGGTCGTATCACAATTTGCCGCGCCTGGCAGCGTCAGCGCCACCGATATTATTGGCTATTATCTTATTATCACCGGGCTCACGCCATTTTTTTATGCCGGGTTTGGAATTGCTGGCATGACAATCGAGCTTATAAAATCGGGCGAGCTGAGCCAAACGCTTATTCGGCCAATCAACCCAATTTTATACCCGTGGGCGCTGCGCACCGGCCGCAACGTTATAAACATTTTGTTTGGCGTTGTCCAAATTGTGATCGGCATTATAGTTATGGGCGGCCTAAAACCCCAGTCGCTGCCATTTTTGCTGCCGGTATTTTTTAACGCCGCCGCGCTAAACGCCGCATTTAACATTATGCTAAGCGCCGCCGCGTTTTATTTAACTGACGCCCGCAACTTAAAGAACGCCTTTTTGCATTTGGCCAGCTTTTTGCGCGGCGAACGCATGCCGATTTATCTTATGCACCCCGGCTTTGCGCATATTTTAATGCTCACGCCATTCCCGGCAAGCATGTACCATTTGGCGGTTGTGTTGCAGGGCAGGCATTTGCCAGATTGGAATGACATTTTGGTTGGCAGCCTGTGGGCGGTGGCGCTATTATTTGCGAGCATTAAATTGTGGAAGTCGGGCCTGCGCCACTACGAGGCGACCGGCATATGAACCGCCTCACCCGTGCCGGCCAGCTTATAGGCACCGCTTTCGCCGAACAAATCCGTGCAGAGCGCGCCTACTTAGGTAACTTTTGGCTTGGGATACTGACAAAACTCGTATATAACGTAATGTTTTTGCTTTTTATCGACCAACTGTATGCGCGCATCGGGCATTTTGCGGGCTATTCTAAAAACGACTTTTTGTTTTTATATTTTATATCGCAGTTTGGATTTTACATCTGTTATTACGGCATTTTTTACCCAATGCAAAATATCATGCGCACTGTGCGTAACGGCAACTTTGACTTAATGTTGCTTAAACCAGTGCCGCACCGCGCGTTTTTGTACATTAGCGGCATGTCGATGTACGAACTGCTTTTAACCGCGCTGCCGAGCATGCTTATTTTGGGCGTCATAATTAATTGGACGGCGCTCGCCATAAGCCCGCTGTCGCTTTTGTTTGGCGTGCTTGTGTGGCTCAGCGGTATTGTCATTTGCAACACCATTTTGCTGGCGCTCACCCTGCCGGTATTTAAAAGCGGCGAGGCGACCGACACGCTTAACGCCTTTTATTCGATCACGCAGATGAGCCAAGTGCCGTATACAAAACTGCCGCTGGCAATTAAAATCGGCGCGCTTGTGGTGTTTCCGCAAATTATTATTGCCGGCGCGTCGAGCGAGGTTATACTTATGAAAGCCGGCGGGTTTGAAGTTGTGGCCGTTATTGTCGGCGCTGCTATACTTTCGGCCATCGCCGCCCAATTATTATGGAAACATGCGCTTCGTAATTACACTTCGGTGTCATCGTAAAGGATTATATGTCAGCAATTACCGTCACCAACCTACGCAAAACATACCGCAGCCGCGGCAACAAAAAAGTAATCAGCGGCATATTTAAACCCGACTGGCAATATAAACACGCCGTCGAAGACGTAAGTTTTGCGATTGCAAAAGGCGAGTCGGTAGCGTTTTTAGGCCCCAACGGCGCCGGCAAAACAACCACCACAAAAATGCTGACCGGGCTTATTTACCCAAGCGGCGGCGAAGTCAGCGTGCTCGGGTACACTCCGTTCGACCGCAACTACGACTTTTTGCGTAAAATTGGCCTGGTAATGGGCAACCGCGCCGGCCTAAACTGGGATTTAAGCGCCCGCCAATCGTTTGGTCTGCTGCAAAAAATCTACAGCATCCCCGAAGCCACGGCCAAAAAACGTGTCGCCGAGCTGACTGCCATGCTTAACGTTGGCCACGTGCTCGACACCCAGGTGCGCCGTTTAAGTTTGGGCGAGCGCATGAAGCTGGAGCTGATCGCCGCAATACTGCACGACCCGCAAATTTTGTTTTTAGACGAACCAACCATTGGGCTCGACATCGCCAGCAAAAATAACGTGCGCGATTTTTTGCGCCATTTGCACAAAAACGAAGGCAAAACGTTGCTGCTAACCAGCCACGACATGGACGATATCGCCGGTATTTGCGACCGCGTGGTCGTTATTAACCACGGCATAATTATGTACGACGATTCGATGGCCAGCCTTAACGAGCAATACGCCGACATCCGCTATGCGCGCATGGAATTCGCCGGCAAAACTCCCACCGCCGACTACCTTAAAAAACACGGCAAGCTGGTGAGCTTAAAAGATGGCGTCGCGGTCATTGGCGTGCAAAAATCAAAAACAATGCACGAGGCATCAACGATCGCCGACGAGTTCCCGCTACAAGATATAACCATCGAGCAAGTGCCGCTCGAAGTGATTATTGCAGACCTTTACAACACCCAAAAATAATCATATAGTTTTATTTGCACCATCGAACCCAAAGGAGTAAAACCCATGCCGATGATGGGACAACCGACGGCCGTGCCTGGCAGCGCATCCCAAACGTTGGAGCTGCTTACCGATGTCGCCGAGGCGGCAATCCACGCGCAACGGGCGCCGGTTGACGGCTACCTGATACTCAGCGCCCGCTACTGCAGCCCCGCCCCGGGCGCAGACAAGCTGGGCATCATGAGCCTGCTTGGCGGCGACACGAAGGGCGCTGTTGCGGCGCAGACGACCGATGCCACCAGCAGCGCAATGAAAACGGCGGCCATGGCGTACCTATACCAAGGAACCCTGGAAGCTGGAGTCATGGGGTTCGAGCTGCACAGCGGCGCACGCGTCGCGGTGACGGCCGCTGGGTCGTCGTCCGAACACGCACAGGCCGCGCAACGCGCCGTCTTCGACCGCATCAAGGCGGCCGTCGACAAGGCCGGGCTGTAGCCCAGCACCCGGGGTGACGTCATGCGCGTCGCCCCGGGAGACCCATCTATTATTCCTACCCGCCTTAAACCCGACTGAGCCTGAGCGTAAAGGTTGTACCTGTTTTGTCGCTCTTTGCCGCCAAAGTGCCACCTATACTAACTGCCAGTTTTTGGGCGATTGCCAGCCCTAAACCATGGCCACTTGTTTTGCCGCGCGAGGCGTCGGCGCGGTAAAAACGTTCAAAAATATGGGGGAGATCGGCCGCGGCAATCGGTTCGCCGATGTTGTGTACGCTCACACAAGCCTGGCCGTCCTGGCTGGCGAGTGCCAATATAACAGTGCTCTTTGGTTCGCCGTATTTTATGGCGTTTTCGACCAAAATGCAAATAATACGTTCAACATGCGAAGGCTCGGCCTGGGCGGCGAGCGGTACGGCATCGAGCTGTACTGTCATATTTGCTTTTTGTGCCAGCGGCCTGAGCCTTTTGACTACTTTTGCAGCCAAATCGTCGAGCTCGACGCGTTCGAGCGCCGGCTTTTCGCTCGTACGCGCCAAAACAAGCAGGCCGTCGGCGAGGTTACTTAGGCGGTCTATTTCTTCGCTATTACTGGCCAACAATGCGCGCGCTTCGGTTGCCGAAAGGCTTTTGTCGCGCAAGGCAACTTCTATTTCGGTTTTCATGGCCGTGAGCGGTGTGCGGAGTTCGTGCGAAGCGTCGGCCGTAAAACGGTTTTGCGCCTCAAGCACGTCTTCGATTGGCTGTAGTGTCCGCCGCGCCAAAAAATAACTGACCACACTGCCGGTGAGCAACACGCCAATATTAAGCAGCACCAAACTGCCCGCAACACGCACCCGGCTGGCGTCGTACTGTTGGTCTAAATAATTAACTACTTCTTGCCTGGGCAACAAATTGGCGAACGGCCGCAGCAGCTGGGCGTTAAGGCCAGAACGTACTTCGTTCATGGCTTCGGTGTACACCCACACACTAAAAGTAACGCTCAGCGCCATTAAAATAGCGACGTACCAGGCACTCAAACGCAACGACGCTTTGGTAAACATTATGCCTTTAGTGTATACCCAAAGCCGCGGCGGGTATGGATAAGGTTTGGGGCAGGGAAGGGTTTGTCGATTTTGTTGCGCAGGTAGCCAATGTAGACTTCGACGGTGTTAGGCAAGATGTCGGCGTCAAAATCCCACACGTGGCTCATGATCATGTCTTTAGAGAGCACGCGGCCGGCGCTGCGCATAAGGTATTCGAGCAGCGCAAACTCTTTGCCCGAAAGCAAAATTGGCGTACTGGCGCGGCTAACGCTAAAGCTGGCCGGGTCGAGCGTGAGGTCGGCGACGGTTAATACCGTGTCGGCCGCCTCGTGCGGGCGCCGCAACAGGGCGCGGACGCGTGCCAATAGTTCTTCGAACGAAAACGGTTTTACTACGTAGTCATCGGCGCCGGCGTCAAGGCCTTCGACGCGGTCACGCACTTGGTCTTTAGCGGTGAGCATTAAAATCGGGGCATGGTTGCCGTCTTTACGGAGCTCGCGGCAAATGGCAATGCCATCTTTGCCAGGCAACATGCGGTCAAGCACAATAAGGTCGTAGGTTTCGGCACGCGCCGAGGCCAGGCCGTCGTCGCCATTAAACGCAACATCAACCGCGTAATGCTCTTGCTCTAGCCCACGCTTAAGGGCTTGGGCAATTTTGTGTTCGTCCTCTACTACAAGTATTCGCATACTTGTATTGTAAAACAGATTGGCTGAAACGTACCTGAGAGGTTACCTAGTTGCCGCCATAGCCATAGCCGTAGCCAGGGAAGCTGACTGCCGGTTTGTGGTAATCGGTTATTTTAAGCGGCGTTACTTTTTTGGCGTTATCGCGCGGTAAGACAAACAATTCGCTGCCTTTTTTAGAGAATAACAGGTAGTCGTCGGTAAGCCAGCCGTAAGGTTTAAAGTCGTTGTCACTTAAGACCTCTTTGCCATTGGCGCCGTGGGCGTCGCCGATAAAGGCGATGTTTTTGCCGTCGCGCTGTTCGAACCAAAAAGTGTATTTGCCGCTCGGCGAAACAAGGTAGGTGGCGTATGTTTGGTTGTAATAATTAGTGTCGTTTACATCGGTCGTGGGTTCTACTTTGCCGTCGGCGTATTCGTAAAAGGTAACGGGTGAGCCGCCGAGCCTAAAGTAAATCTCGTCTGGCCGGTACAGCACCGCCTCGAGATAACCGTTGGTGGCCGCCGCAACTTCTTTTAGCGACTTTTTGTCTTCTGCAGACGACTTAACGCTGTAAATTGTGTTTTTCTTGTCGGCAATCAAGCCAGGCGCGGCAAAATAGTTGTTCCAGTATTTACCGTACACCACGCGGTCGCCAATAATGTAAATAGACGTGTAGTTTTCGTTGGCCCACGCATAATCGCCCGAGCCCGCACCCTCGGTGTCGTCGATAGTCGTAATTTTACCGGTGTTGGCGTTAAAGCTTTTGAGTGATATGCGTTTTGATTCCCAGCTGTGCACGTTATTGCGCGTCACCTGGTACACAAAATACTCGTTAGACCAGCCAACTGGCGTAAAGTAAATGTTACTGCCTTCGTCGATAAGCGACAGTTTGTCGTCGGCGGTGTTAATAAGGTACAATTTGGCGCCACCATCATCGCGCTTGGCCTGCAGCATAAGGTGCGACCAGTCGCGCGAGGCGAGCAGCACCGTTTGAGTTTCTTCTTCTTTGCCGGTGCCGGCAACAGCAACCGTGGCATTGGCGCCGTCGAGGTCGGACTTCATGACATTTATTTTGCCGGTTCGCTTACTTAAAAAGTACACTTTGCCAGCCGGAGTAAGCGTAAAGTTGTTTTTTGCGTCAGGCTGCTCGGTCACGGTAATGTCTGCGGTAGTTGTGTTGTATTTGTCGAGTTTAAACGTGGCACTCACGGTTGGCTTGTCGGCTGGCAAAATAACCGTTGCCTGGCCTTCGTCGGTGGTTGTGGCAATTGAGTCGCCTGCGGTGATTTCGACGCCCGCTAAAGCAGCGCCCGATATTTTATTGGTCACCACCACTGGTACCTGGCGGCCGGTGGCAACCATTTTTATGACAACTGGCGTTTGGTTGCTTAAAATCGGTACGAGCGTCGTGCCTTTTGCGTCTTTAAAATACGATTTTTTAGCCGCGACTTCCCACGGCCCCACCGGCACATTATGTACCGTCGCCTTGCCTTTGGCGTCTGTTTTGGCGCTTTGGCCGTTCACCATTACCTGTGCGGCGCTTACCGGCTTGCCGGTTTCGCTATCGACGATTTCGACGTTTAAGTCTTTTTTAACAACCAGGCCAGCCACAGCGTAACGAGAAACAGGAATAGCAAAAACAAGCCCAATAACCAATGCCACGGCCGCAACCGCTACAATTATTTTGCCTTTTTTAGTGCTTATAAACCGCTTAAACCAGTGGCTTTTGGCGGGTTTGGTCTCTGGCTTCGGCTTTGGGGCGGGCGGTTCTACTGACGTTGATTCTTCTGGTTCATCCGGCGCGTCGAGTAGCGGATCGTGCGCCACCACCTCTGGCTTTACTTCTTCTTTTTCGTGTTCTTTGAGTTCTTTTTTTGCCATATTTTTATCACACTTAAGGGTTACTTGTTGTTAGCATAAGGGCTTTACCCTCAACATGCAAGATTTTTGTGGATTATAATAGGTGCATGCTAGCTATTTTTGCAGGTAAACGCCGCGAGGCAGGCGATATTTGGTCGTTCGATTTTACGCCGGGCGAGCCAGTTTTGTGGCAGGCCGGGCAGTCTGCGCGGTTCGAAATCGCCGGGCCATATGGGCCAATCGAAAAGCGTTTTACGATTGCGGCGCCGCCAAGCAGGGGAGTTATAACTGTTACAACCCGCCTCAGCGGCAGTGATTACAAAAACAGCCTCGACGCGCTTACCCCTGGCGACAAAGCGGCCATATACGGCATCGAAGGCGATTTTGCCTGGCGCGAAGGCCCTACGCCGCACGTATTTGTGGCCGGCGGCATTGGCATTACGCCATTTTACGCGCTGTTTGCCGAGCGCGCCGCGCAAAACCTGCCGCTAAACGCCACTCTTTTATATAGCAGCCACGACGAGCACTTTGCATTTAAAGCGCAACTCGACGCGTGGCAAAAAAACGGGCTAAGCGTACAGTATGTTAACCAGCGCATAACAACCGACGATATTTTGCCGCACGCCAAAGATTTTGTATACCTTGCCGGCTCAACCAAAATGGCCAGCAGTCTTGCTGCTGGCCTTTTGGCTGCGGGCGTTACCCGCGAAAAACTAATCTGGGACGAATTTACCGGTCGTTTACCTTAGCGGCGCGGAGCGTCAACAAAGGTGAGGGCGTGGCCACGCTTACCGCCACGGCCGGTTCGGCCAATGCGGTGCACGTAATCTTCGTAGGTAGTTGGTTGGTCAAAGTTAATCACGTGGCTGACGTTTGGAATGTCCAAACCACGGGCAGCAACATCGGTCGCAACCAGCACGCGCACGCGGTTGGCCTTAAAGTCGTTGAGCGCGCGTTGGCGTTGGCCCTGCGATTTGTTACCGTGAATAGCTTCTGACGGAATGCCACTTTTGCTCAGCTTTTCGGCCAGGCGCTGCACACCGTGCTTGGTTTGGCCAAACACAATAACTTTGTCAAAACCTTCTTTACCAAGTAAATCTTCGAGCAGTTCAACTTTGTGCTCTTTAGAATGAGCGTGCACGACGTTTTGTTCGACGTGTTCGCTGGTTTCGCTGGTACGAACCGAGATCGTTATAGGATCTTTTAACATTTCGTTAATCAGCGGCTTAATTTCGGGCGTGATTGTTGCGCTAAAGCACAGCGATTGGCGCTCGGTAGGCATTTTATCTACCAAATAGCGAATGTCGCGCACAAAACCCATATCGAGCATGCGGTCGGCTTCGTCTAAAATAAGCACGTCAACGCCGCCAAGGCGCAGTTTGTTTTGGTTTACCAGGTCTTTAAGGCGCCCGGGCGTACCAATAACAATGTGTGGGCCGCGCTGTAGCTGTTTAATTTGTGGGCCAATGTTGACGCCGCCAACGCATAAGGCGCTGTACAGGCCAAGGCCTTTGCTAAACTGGCGGAATTCTTCGTCGATCTGCACGGCAAGTTCGCGCGTTGGCGCCATAATAAGCGTGCGAATACTGTTTGGGTCTTCAACAAGGCGCTGCAAAAGGGGCAGCAAAAAGGCAGCCGTTTTACCGGTACCGGTGTTAGCCAGGCCAATTAGGTCGCGGCCGGCCAAAACGGGCTCAATGGCTTGGTCTTGGATTGGCGTTGGGGTTTCGTAGCCTTTGGCGTCGATGTTGCGCTGCAAAGCAGGCGAAAAGTTAAAGTCAACAAATTTGTGGGCTGATTCGTACGGAACTTCTTCGGCCACAGGTTTTGCTTGGTTTACAAAGCGGCTAGGGTCGATGTACTGGCCCATGCGGTTGCCGCGGGGTTGCTGGCGGTTACCAGCGTTAAAGCGGCGCGGTTTTACAACGCGGCGCGACTTAAAAGAATTTTGCATTAAAAAATACCTTTCGTTATACCTGTTTCTCACTACTTATTTGGAATGAATAGCGAGAAACTATTAGGGTAACTACTCGGTATTCATTAACAGGTTACCGGTATAATAGCACATTAAAACGTTTGTGTCTAGCATAAACTTGCAAAAATTATGGTTTTATTATATTATGCACTTAAGATCCGCCCACGAGAGAGGACTCTCATGTACGACATCTTGGTGCTGTGCGACAAGACGCAGCGCCGGCAACAGATGGCTCAAATCATCCGCGACGCCATTGGTGCCAGCGATCTCGATGACATCGTCGTCCTGGAGATGCCCGACATCCTGGCGGCGCAGCGCAACCTGCGCAACCGCAACGTCATGATGCTGGTCGTCGATGGCGACTTCGCATCCGGGCAGGCGTTCGCCGCAAGCATCGCCCGCTCGCCGGCCACGCCGCAGAGCAGTCTCGACAAGATCGTGGTGATGGGCTACAACGCGAGCGGTTACGGCCCGCTGCCTGTCGGCCTGCGCGAGTGCAGCCTCAACGGGCTGGCCGCCGAAGTCGACGAGTCGCTCGCCTACATGGTCAACCAGCGGTTCCCCGGTGGAGTCATCGGCACCTGAACCCCGCCCCACCTTAAACGCCCCGCGCGGCCTGGTGGTCGGCGGGGTGTTTAATTTAGCTCAAAAATATAACCGCGAACAAAAAGTAAATAAGTACGCTTATAACATCTTGGATTGCGGTCGCAAGCGGGCCGCTGCCCAGCGCCGGGTCTTTGCCAAATGCCTTAAATACCATCGGGATAAGCGACGCAATTGCCGCCGCCACAGCGCTGGCGACAAATAGCGAAAGCCCGACAATCAGGCCAATAATTGCCGATTGGCTAATGGCAAAGGCGCCAAAACCGCCAAGCACCCCAACCAGCAGGCCGAGCAATGTACCGACTAAAAATTCGCGAAAAACATACGTAATCGGATTGAGTTTTAGCAGCGCTAAACTGCGCACCGTAATCGCCTCGGACTGCGTGCCCACCGAATCGGCAATATAGGCGACCACCGGTATAAAGTAGGCGAGCGCCACGGTTTCTTGCAATTGTTTTTCGAAAAAGCTCGAAATAAGCCCAAGGCCGAGCCCGGCCACAAGCCCGACAATCAGCCACGGCGCACGTATTGTAAACACCGAACTAATACGCGCCGACGCCAATTTTGCAATTTGCAAACCAGATTTACCGCGCCGCACACCAGCGGTCAAAAGCGCGTCCTCAAGGTGTTCGGCGTGCATGACGTCGATAAGTTCGTGTGCAACCACCGCGCCCAAAAACTGGCCGTCATCGCCAACCACGGGCACGGCGGTGATGTCGTCTTTTACCGCGACCATGACGGCTTTTTCTTGGTCGGCCATGGGGTGCAGCGTGACAACCGGCGCCACCATGAGGTCGGCCACGCGGCGGCTGGCCTGCGCCTTCGAAAAACTGGCCAAATCGACCGTACCAATTAATTTTTTATCGGCGTCGACCACATAGGCATACTGAATATCCGCCCAACTTTGCTCGGCAATTGCCTTAAATACATCTTTTAGTTCGTGGTGCTGCGAAATAGTAAGCACTTTTGTGGTCATAACGCTGCCAACGGTTTCGGCAGGGAAGGTGTTTGTTTGTGTGGCCATAATGGCTTTAGTATAGCACCCGCAGGCTGAGGTCGCCCTTACATTTACAAAAATGCATAAAAATGGTATTATACTTTAAAGATCGCTCACCAGATTGGAGTCACTTTCGTGAGAATCTTGATCGTCAGCTCCTCCGCGGAGCTGCGCGGCGCCATCAAGGATGCGCTGACGGCCAGCTGGCCGACCACCGATGCCGGCTTCGACGCCGACTCGATGATTGCCATGGCAGACTCGTACGAGACCGCCGTGGCCAAGCTCGGCCAGCACGAGTTCGACGCCATCGTCGTGCACACGGCCACTCCGCGCATGCAGGGCGGTGAGCCCGACGCCAAGCTGCAGGCCGCCGAGTGGATCACCGAGCTGATGGAGCGTTGCGGCAACGCGCGCATCTTCGGCATCGGATCGGCCTACGCGCGGCACATCATGGTTCAGCGCGGCTGCGCCTTCGGGTCGCACCGCCCGGCCAAGATCAGCCGGCAAGTCCTCGCCCTGTGCGCCTGACCCACCCCGTCAACCTACCAGAACGCCCCGCGTGGCCTGGTGGTCAAGGCGGGGTGTTCAATTTTAATAAAACATGGTTAAATATATGCCACGCATCGACCCCAAGGAGTGACATGGCACGAATCCTGCTCGTAAGCGGATCGACCACCTTCAAAAATGAGTTGGTCAGGGCGTTGCGGGCGCGGGCAAGGCAGCTGCAATTGCCGCAGCCGGCGATCATGCAGGTCAACAACCAGGTTACGGCGCGCAAAACGATTGCGCGCGACAATCAACTTGATGTGGTCGTCCTGGACGCCAGCACACCGGCCTCGGCACGCGAAACAGTGGCGATACCCGACGCGCTGCGCGCCCGCGACTTGGCGGCAGAACTGGCCGCCAACAGCAATGTGTACGCGCACATCATCGCCACCGGGCTCACCCAAGCCCTGGTCGACGCGCTGCTCGAAGCTGGCCTGCCAAGCGGCGCCACCACACAAAACGTCGCCGATCTGGCTGCGCTGGCCATTCCCGACCCCGGCAAGCCCGGCGAGTAACGACCCCGCTCATCACAAAACACCCCGCTGTTGTGTGGTCAGCGGGGTGTTTTATTTGCAGATTATACGCGCGGTTGGCGTTTGCGCAGGTTGGGGTTGAGCTCTTTTTTGCGCAGGCGCAGGTGCTGCGGGGTGACTTCGAGCATTTCGTCGTTTTCGATAAAATCGATGCATTGCTCGAGGCTTAAAATAGTGGCCGGCGTAATTTGCACAATGCCGTCGCTGGAGCTGCTGCGCATGTTGGTAAGGTGTTTTGCTTTGCACACGTTGATTTCAAGGTCTTCGCCGCGGTTGTTGAGGCCAATAATTTCGCCGGCGTATACCTTTTCGCCGGGGTTTACAAAAATTGTGCCGCGGGCTTGCGCCATTTCGAGCGCGTAAGGAGTAGTGACGCCTTGCTCAAAAGCAATTAATGCACCATTGCGCAGCTGTTGCAGCGGCGCGCCAAGCGGTTGGTAGCCGACCATTAAGGTGTTCATAACGATCGTGCCCTTGGTTTGGGTAATCAAAATGTTGCGCAAACCCAAAAGCGCGCGGGTCGGCAGTTCGTACACCAGTTTGGTGACACCCTTGCTGGCCGAGGAAAACTGCTCTTTTAAGGTAGCGCGGCGGGCGCCGAGTTCCATTTGCACCGCACCGGTGTGTTCGGCTGGGACTTCGATAATAAGTTCTTCGAGTGGCTCCATTGTTTTGCCATCTTCTTCGATCGTTACCACTTGCGGACGGCCGACTTCGAATTCGTAGCCTTCACGGCGCATGGTTTCGATCAAAACTGAAAGGTGCAGTTCGCCGCGGCCGCTCACCAAATAGCCAATGCCGCTGTCTTCGACACGCAAACCAACGTTGGTTTCGAGCTCTTTTTGTAAGCGCTCGCCAATTTGGCGGCCAGTGGTAAACTGGCCTTCCTGGCCTTTAAATGGGCTGGTGTTGGGGCCCAAATACACTTTAAGCGTTGGCGCTTCGACTTCGATCGTTGGCAGCGCAACAGGGTTAACCGCGTCGGCAATGGTGTCGCCAATATGCGCGTCGGCAATGCCGGTAAGTTGCACAATGTCGCCAGCCACGCCTTCTTTAACTTCGAATTTGCTGACGCCGTGGCTCATAAATACCAGCTCGACTTTGGCTTTTACCTGCGAGCCGTCTTTTTTAATAAGCACCACTTGGTCGCCGCCTTTTACGCGGCCGGCGGTAATGCGACCGATGGCGTATTTACCCTTGTAGTTGTCCCACGCGAGTGCCGTAACTAACAGCTGCAAAGGCGCGTCGAGCTCAACTTTTGGCGCCGGAATATCGCTAATAATAGCGTCGAAAATAGGATCGAGATCGCCCGCTTCGGTTGGGTCGGCCGGGATGTTTTGCCAGGCTTTGCCTTCGCGGCCAATGGCGTAGTACACGGGGTAGTGTAACTGATCTTCGTGCACGGCGAGTTCCAAAAACAGGTCGGCAAGTTCGTCTTCGACTTCGCCCAGGCGGTTGCCCGGTTTGTCGATTTTGTTGATTATAACGATTGGTTTTAAGCCGGCACCCAAAGCTTTGCCCAGCACAAACTTGGTTTGCGGCATCGGGCCTTCTTGGGCGTCGACAATAAGCAGGCAGCCGTCGGCCATATTAAGGGTGCGTTCAACCTCGCCCGAAAAATCGGCGTGGCCCGGCGTGTCGATAATATTAATGCGGTAATCGCCGTGCTGCACCGCCGTCACCTTAGCGGTGATAGTAATGCCGCGCTCGCGCTCTTGGTCGCCGCTGTCCATGATTAAATCCTGGCTCATCTCGGCCTGGTTGTCGCGGAACGTTTTAGATTGCTTAAGCAGCCCGTCCACCAAGGTAGTTTTACCGTTGTCAACGTGGGCGATAATGGCGATGTTGCGGATTTTGGATTGGTCTTGCATAGCGTAAAAAATAACGCGCCTTTTTAGCGCTTTTTAACAGTATAGCACAGCCTGTTCGTATTGACAATTATGAAATAATTTAGTATAATAATCAAGACGTCCCAACCCCTTGAGGAGTCGAACATGTCCGAAAACCCGACCCTGCGTAGCCTGTTCCTGAACGTCTACATGGAGGCCAACACCGACAAGGTCTCGGCCGAAGTGACGATCAGCACCGACCCGCAGGGGAACTGCACGGCCGCCATCCACCTCACGGAGGAGTGGCACTATCTGTCGGTCGCCCAAACGCTGCAGAAGGCCAATCTGTCGTTCACCTTCAGAGAGGGTGACGACGGCATGGTGTTCACGGCCGACCTCGGGGCCGTCGAGCTCTACGAGGCCGACGCGGTCATCGCCTCCGCCTTCAACAACAAGCGCTGCTCGCTCACGGAACACCAGTTCGCGCTATCCGCCGACTCGGCGCAGCCCGAACTGGGCATCACCGTGCTGGGCGACCAGATGCTGTCCGTGCGGCAGACGCTGGCCAGTGGCGCGCAGTTCTTCGACGCCGAGCGCTGGAGCACGTACGCCACCGTCCTGCTGGCCGCCAAGGCCGATCACGACGACCGCCTGTCGCGCTACGAGCGGGTGGATCTGGAGGACGGCGAAGCCGTGGAGGTCACCTTCTACGACAACGTCGGCCTCGCCGCCATGATGGAGCTGGTCAACCAGTTCCCGGCATGAAAGACGTCGGTATTGGCCGGCCGGTACGCATTACGCGTGCCGCGCCGGCCATACGACCGCAACCCGCAAGCAACCGCTGCGGGCTTTTTGTTGCCCTCTATTGACGAATGCCTAGCAAAACGTTTTAATAAGTTGACCCTAGCCCCGGAAGGGATAGCATGAAGAAAAGTTTGTGGATTGTTGTGGCGGCGCTCTTAGTACTTGTTGGATGCGGCCTGGCCCCTGCGCCAGCAATGCCAACCGAGTACAAGAACCTGCAGCCGTCAGAACAAACGGCCGTCACCGCCGAGCCCGACGCCACGACCAAGGCGCTCGGGGCGGCCGGCTACAGGCCGTTTGGGATTCAGTACCGCCTGCCTGACCGCGATGGCAAGGACGAATTTGCCGTTATCTACTACGGCAAGCCGGGCTCGAACATCAAGCAAGGGCACGGCAGCACGGCCGAACCGTGGGTGTCGCGGTCGCTCAAGAAAGTTCCGACGCTGGCAGCCGATTGGCGCAACTTCAACGCTGCGCTCATCGTGTACGGCGACGACTGGCCGGGCACAGACACTATCCGGCCGTCGGGGCTGACGCAGCCGCACTATCAGTGCAGTACCGGCATCGAACCCGACAAACCGGTCACGGCCGACGATTTGAAACAACTGCCGGCCAAGGTGATGGCGCACGCCAATGGAAAATCATTCGACCTGCCGGTCGGCCAGCAAAAGTTCAGCTGTTTCAAGTTGTAACGGCAATCGCCGCCCCCTCCGCCTTGGTCACGCGGGGAGGGGCGGCAGCAACACTACGGAATTAACTGAAACGACGCGACTAACTTATCCAAATCCGCCCGCGAATCCGCTGTCGGATTTTTTAATACCACATTAACGCCATAATATAAGTTGCTCGGTTGCAAGTTTACGCGCGCGACGTCGTATGCATACCCGTAAAATTCGGTCAGCGGATACTGCGTAACAACCGCCTTCGTGTTGCAGGTGTTTTTAGCAACTGTTGGATCGTCGAGCGGGTAGAGCGCATAGTGCGGCTCATCGGTCGCGCCGTGCAACTTCCAAATTTGAACGGCGTAAAACTTGCTGGTTGCTTGTAAAAAGCCCGGGTTATCGGTAGGGATGCCGTCGCGGGCGCTCACAATATAATCGGTGCCGTTGCCGCCAAAGGTAACGTCGTGGTTGCTGGCGAAGCTCCCCAAAACGTAATGCCCGGCCGTGCCACCCATGGGCGAGGTTGCAACCGTTACGGCGCCCCACGCTGTTGGGTAGGCGAACTTGTAGCCTAAACTGGTGTTTTCGTACCAGCTAAAGCCGGCGGGCAAATCGTTGTTGGCGCCAGCCGCACAAGGGCCAGTTGCCGCGGCGGTTGTTGGCGCGCCACTGCTAGCCGGCGGCGAGGCGTGCCCCCACAAACACCACCACAATGCAATCGCCAGGCCAATTGCAGCCAGCGCCGCAATGCCAAACAAAATAGCGAACAATGTACTTTTATTTTTTGGTTGTTTTTCTTCTTTTTGAGTATCTTGGTTAAGTTTATCCATATCATTAGCATACTCGCCGGCCGAAAAAAGGGCAAAATTGAAACCCGGCCAGGCTACCGAAGTAGCGAGGCCGGGGTAGTGCAGGTTACCCGCCGAGGCAGGCACCGTGCTGGGCGACGAAGTCGCCGACGAGCTGGGTTGTACCGGGGAACGGCGCCGTCCAGGGCAGCCAAAACGGCTTGCCCTCCATCGGAGTGAAGACGCAGCCGAGCCACCAGTGCCCGTTGACCTTGCGGAGCGGGAACATGGCGGGCGCGTGCAGGCCGAAACCGGTCACCCAGGCGGTTGCCTGGTCGGGTGCGGTTACAGCCACGCCGCCCTCATAGAAGGACGGCCGCTCACCCGTCTTGTACATGTAGCCGATACCCTGAGCCTCCATGTCCTTGGCAACCTCGGTCACCGCGGGCGAAGCCGGCTCGAAGATGACGGGGCACGCGTGGTGGTTGAGCACATGCACGCCCAGCGGAATGCCCGACGCCTGCCGTTCATCCCAGTTGTGCCACGTGCCGTTGTAGGTGCAGCCGATGGCCCAGCGCGTCGCGGCACCGTCGCCGATCGTCACCTTGCGGATCGGAAAAGAAACGATTCCCTTGCGCGGTACACCGAGCGTTCCCGACATACCACCCTTGTCGAAGTACACCGACTGGCGCACGGCGTTCTTGCAAACGCCGACATGCGCCCCAACAACACAGGGCACGACAATGCCGCTGTAGTCCCTGGGGTGCTCGATGGTCTTGTCGACCTCGAGGTCGGCGTAGACCTGTTCGCGCGCCGCAGCCGCCGCATGCCACTCGGGCGAGTCGTAGCGGAAGCCGGCCACGAGGGCCGCAACCAACGTCGACACCGCGAGCAGGTGCAGAGCCACCGTACTCACGACCGTCTTGCGACGCGTCGCTTTGTACGCCAGCACCGACAGCGCCGCCGCGACCACGAACCCAGCCAGGACAATCCCGGCGTCAGCCCAGAACGTCGCGATAGAGGCGTAGTACGGGATGTGGGTGACTCCAACACCGAAGATCGCGGTAATGAGCGCGAAGACGGCGACGACGAGTGACGCGGCGACGCTCGTGGCCTTCCGGTCTTCGACGACCTTCTTGAACGTCTTTTGTTCCTTGCTGAGGGGATCCATTTCATGCCCTCTCACTCAGTCTCCTCTTGCAGAGACTACTAAAAAATATTTATATCACAAAAGATAACTTTTGTATAGTTTGCCTTTACATCAAAACCACATATTGGTACTATACGGCTGCGCAAAGCAAACATCCGGCAATACTTTTTTGTTATTATCAGTATGACGTCTAGATGGGATGGTGTCATGTTGCTTAAAAGCGCTTCGGTAACCACCGACGATTTGCCCAACGTCACTATTACGGCGTATATCGGCTCGGGTGGGCAACGACAGTTCAGTATCGAATGCAATACCGACGAAGCAAAAAAGTTCATCGCGGCGCTGGGCAAGCCCACGTACGATGAACCGTTTACCACCACCCGCATGCTGACCTACGAAGCAGCGGTGGCCGGCAACATACTCGACGACCTCGCCAGGTTCTGCGACGTACTGCGCGGGATGGCCGACCTGGAGCACGCACCGGTCACCCTGGTTTACCACGTAAGCCGGTTGCACACGCGCCCACGGATGAGCATGACGTTCTACGCCGACAACGTGGTCAGCGTCAAGCTCACCCCCTGGCTCTACAGCGGCAGGCGAATGAGGCGGCGGCTGAGCAACATCCGTCGAACCGAGTTGGTGCGTTACTGCAAGCTCGACCACACCATCATTATCGCCATGACCGACGCGGCGGTGGCCAGCACCGATTCGATTCTGGCGAGCTGCAAAAGGTTTGCGCGTATCCTTAATTAGGCGCCCATGCACGGCCGGCCCCACACCGGGCTGGCCGTGCAAAAGCTCAGCTATTTACTTTTACACCACCCTGCACTTATTATATGCAAGATGTCACCGTCGAAGGGAAATGCGGTGTTTACAGAAGCACACCTGACGATCGGGGCGGGGAATGACCACGCCACGATCTTCACGTTCTACCATGACGGCGTGACCGATTGCAGCATTAAAGGTCACCCGAGGCTGGTCGGACTATACGCCAGCGAGGGGCGCAAGCCGTCACCCCGCCCCAGCAAGAGCAAGAACATCCCTGTCGAGGGCGCCAGCTCGGCGCTCGACGCCGTCCAGCGCGTCACCGCAACACTTCCCGCAGGGGTCGAGGCTTGGGACTTGGCGCTCGGCTACACCTTCGCCACCGGCCACTACGTGGGAATGACGATCATCGCCAAGCCAGAGCACTGGCTCAGCATCGAACCCCAACTCCGCTACCGCAAGTGGGTGCGCCGCCGGCCACGCCGCCGCGCGACGATCAGGCGGCGGCTGCTGGCCACCGGCCTGGCCGCAGAAGTACGGTTCGTCAAGAGCGAGGTCGAGGTTCGGCTCAAGAAGCCGATACCCCTACCCGCGGCCACTGAGCCGCTGACCAACCTGGCCGGCGCGTTCGTGTGACGTCACTGCGGCCGGCTCCCACTGCGGGGGTCGGCCGCACTGGCAAAATATTGCACCCAAAAATCAAGTCTTTCGCGCCCGCATATATAAGACTATACTTATGGTTAGTCATGTGTGTGCTGGTGGGAACACCTTCTTACATCCAGACCTTAACAAGTACGCCGGCACTAGCCGGTACTTTGCGCCAGAGCGATCTGGCTACATTTAGCCTCTTGGCAGAAGAATCGGTGGACGGCCCGAACCTTCGTAACCAGGATGCTCCTGTCAAAATCCGTTCTTTTATTTACTAAAAGAAACGAACAGGAGGACTAACCTTATGGGAAGTCGCAAACACATTAACGAGGGCGTAAACATTACGGCCTGGTACTTTAGAAATCGTCGGCAGCTTAGTACGTACCCAAAGCGCATGGAGTGGGGCGGCCGCAGCTATACTTTTAGCGAGGGGTTGCAATACAGCATCTCTAAAGCTGGAAGCACGACCCGTATTTTTGACATGACGGATGGCCTTAGCAGCTTCCGCCTGCAATGTACGGATGCCGACCAAAACTGGACGCTGGTGGCTGTTACCGAACATGCCTAAACGTTTAGCCGATGCACTCCGCGCAGCTTAAACCGCCTGTAACAGGGCGGTTTTTGTTAATTGGCGCGTTCGGCCGTGGGTTGCGTGCGGCGCAAAAGCAATGCCCAGCCGACGCCACCAACCGCGACAATTCCTAAAAGCAAGCAAAGCAGCGGCAAGGCGTTGCGTTCGGCCATGGCTCCCATAACGACCGCCAAAAGTGCGTACGGTGTGCGGGTAAGCAGTGATACGGCCGAGAGGGTGGTGGCGCGGTGGCTTTCGTGCGCATGTTTGTTAATAAACACCGAAAATAACTGTTCGGTGTAGTTGGCAGTAACCGTCACCACAACCAGTGCCAGCGCGCCAAACAGCCAGTCGTACGGCAAATACAGCGAGGTAAACACCAGGCCAAAAAGAGCGGTGCAAGCAAAAAGCAGCCGCACCGTGCCAATCTTTTTGCGCAGTGGGTTAAACGCAAACAAGGCAATCGTGCTGGCCGCGCCGAGCACTGCGGCCAACATTGGCGTTAGCTCGTCACTATAGCCAAAGCGGTGGATAGTATACAGTTTGAGCAACCCCCACGAAAACACAATGTTAATGCCGAGCACCAAAAGGGCGGCGAGGCTGACCGGCGCGACCGCTTTGCGAAATAGCACGCCCACGCCGTCACGAATATGCGCGGCGTACAGTGCCAGCGAAAATTCGGGCTTGGTGTGCACGCGGCCTTCCATCAAAAAACAGGCGGCAATGACACCAACCACGCCAATGCCGGCCGACGCCATGTACGGCAAAAAATAGGCCGCGGCGTACAGCATGCCACCAACGACAATCGCGACCGGGTAAGTGATCATGCCGATAATATTGTAAGTGTTGCGCACGCGCGCCCACTGGTCGTCGAGCTTTTTGGATTTTAGGTAGTCGTACACCAGCGCTTCGGTCGCGCCAGATTGAAAGGCGTACCCAATCGTCCACAAGCCATACCAAATGGTGATTGCCCAAAACGATGTGCTAAATGCAATCATGATATTGCCGACTACCAACATAATATTGCCAAAAATAACCGTGCGTTTGCGGCCTAAAACATCGGCGATCAGGCCAGACGGCAGCTCAACTAAAAAGCCCAAACTAAACGTAAGGGCGTCAGAAATACCAATTTGCTGGCTGCTCATAAACCGGCCCCAAATAAACACCCACACGCCGGCGACAATCCACGAGCTGTACACAAGCGCCAGCACATAATACATCGCGACAGTGCGGTGTCGCCACAGCGGAAAAATTTCGCGTTTCATGTACGTACCATTTTACGCGGCGTCGGGGCAATCGGTAAAGTCTGGAAAATGCAGCTTGCCGTAGTCGCGGATGGCTGTAAGCACCGGGCGCATAGCCTCGCCTTTTTCGGTCATGCAATAGCTGACCGACAGCTTGTCTTGCACCTTGGCGCTGCGGGTAACAATGCCCAGTTGTTCGAGTTTTTTAAGCCGGTTTGTTAATGTAACCGGCGAGATGCCGCACGCCCGGCGCTGGAGTTCGTTAAACCGGCAGGTGCCGGCAAGTAACTCACTGACGATAATAAGCATCCAGGCGTCACCAAAAAGTTTTAGGTGCGCATGAAACTCAGGCGGTAGTGGGGCAGTTGTAAGTTGTGACATAAGTCGTAGTTAACAATGCTAAGTGAGTAAAGGCCTTAGGAATTCTATAACAAAATGTGGGATGAATCAATGAGAACTGGCTTTGAGCTCGAGCCATTTGCTGCGCGGGCATATGTGCGGCCAGGTTTGCCACTGTTTGCGGTAATCTTCGAACTGTTGCGGCTCGACCCAGTGCAGTTCTTTGTCGTCGGTAATGCGGTCGGGAAACCGAATGCCGCTTAAATGGTCGATTTCGTGCTGGGCAACGCGGGCCGGAAAATCTTTGAGCGTCAATGCAATGGGCTTGCCACTGGCGTCGAGCGCCTGTACTTTTACGCTTTCGGCGCGCTCCACCGCCCCGCAAATATTGCCACAAGACCAACACCCCTCGCGGCCAAGCACTTTTTTGGCCGATTGCCAGACAATACGCGGGTTAATAAGCACCTGATGGCGCTGGTTTTGGTTAGCGCCGGTGGCGGCGGTATCGATAATAACAATTTGTTTGTTCACGCCAATTTGCGGCGCGGCCAGGCCAACCATTTGGCGCGTGTCGGCTTTTGTTTTGCCAGCGCCGGCGGCCAGCTGCAGCATGCGCTCAATAATATAGCGGGTGTGCGGGGCGTTTATTTCGTTGGGCGCGACCGGCTCGATGACCATATTTAATAATGGATTTGTGGGGTCGATGAGCGCCATGCCTTGTTTTTCGGGTGCGGCTTCGTGTACGGCAAATAACTGCAGCCACTGGTCGAGCGTTAAGCTCGACGGCGCGGCAATTGGCGAAATGCCCAGCTCGCCCAGCGGCAGCCGCCAAAACTTGCGCGGGTCGGCAAAGGCGTTTTTTACAAGCAGGGTAAAACGGCGTTGTTGCGGTTTGGCAAGCAGCGGCGTGGGGCGTTTGGCGATTTCGATAAACACTGTGGGCACATTGGGGCGCGGGTAAAAATCAGTGGGCTGCAGTTTGCGGCGAATGCGAATAGCAAAGGTTGGCCCCAACTGCAAGGCCAATTGGTTGGTAAAGCCTTTGTTGTCGGGCAACAGCTTGCGCGCAAACTGTTCCTGCACAATTAAATACATGGCGCTTGGCGGGTTTGGCGCGTCGCAAAAGCGCTGCACAATCTGCGAACTTAGGTGAAACGGAATATTCGCGAGTACTTTATACGGCGTGCGCGGCAGCGGCATTTTTGTAGCGTCTGCCGCCACAACTTCTACATTTTTAAGTGCACCAACGTTTTGGCGCAGTTTTGCCAAAGTCGGTTCGTCAACCTCGACCGCCACCACTTTTTTAGCCGCGCCGGCCAGCACGCTGGTAATTACGCCCGAGCCAGCGCCAATGTCGTATACAACATCTTGCTTGCCAATACTAGCGTGGCCAAGCAGTGTCTTTACGATTTGCGGATTAACCAAAAAATGTTGGGAGAGGCGAGGCGAACGCTTCATGTACGTTTGCTGGTAACAAAATGCGCTGCCATGTAAATAATAATGCTAGCCAAAAATCCGAGTGCCATAAGTAGTGACCACAGGTCGTCCTGCGTAGCGACAAACCTTTCGCCACCAAGCGCTGCCAAAAATACCGCAACGGCGCCAGAGGCCGCGTAAGGCAACAAATCTTTTTGCTTTTTAAGCC
The DNA here is from genome assembly GCA_964436805.1 of uncultured Candidatus Saccharibacteria bacterium. GTDB lineage: Bacteria > Patescibacteriota > Saccharimonadia > Saccharimonadales > EFPC-124 > EFPC-124. The sequence continues at coordinate 14,666 of CAYTEG010000002.1, read as the reverse complement.
ACACCGCTATTAAAAACCGCGCCGCACCAATGGCAATGGCGACGCCAAGCAGCACGTGCGCCAGTACAATCGGGCTCGTCCATATAAAATGCCACTGGGCGGCACTGTCAGCGCCCTCCGGAAACTCAACGTACATGCTGGCAATTGTGCCAAGCACAAACTGTATGGCAATGGTTATGACCGCAATAATGGGGTAACGCTTAATAAAATGCATCTTATTTATATACTACTCTTCACCCTCGGGTTTTAACAACCTTTTGCTTTTAATTTCGTAGCGGTTGCCGGTGAGGTTTGATTCGACGTAGTCGTCGTTAAGCAGGTTAACAAACTTCGACAAGTCTTTGTTGTCCATAATAATAATCGCGCCCTCGAGGTCGGTCATTAAACCTAAGCCCATTTCTTCGCTGTGGTCGAGCAGCGCATCTTGCTTAATGGCGCTGGGGTCGATTTTTTGCAGTTTGTTAATAAGCGGCTTGCTTTCTTTTACCATGGCCTGCAGGGTTAAGTCGTCGGCGAAGCTCAACTTAAAGTTGGCTTCGATTTCGCGCACTTTTTTGTCGGCAATGGCGTTCTTTTTGGCGTTGTAGCCAAACAGGCGCTCCAATTTACTTTGGTTAAACACGTACAGTTCGTCGTCGACGATCAAAAGTTGGCTGTCGTTAGGGATGCGTAGCGCTGCGCCGTTGTCGAGCGCGTCAAACTTGTTGCCGCTAATCATCCAGGCGCCGACACCCTTTAAAATGTTGGAGCTGCTGAGCGCTTTAATCACATAAAACGGCGTGATTTCGGGATGGGTGACGCGCACAATTATGCCTTTTATGCGCTTGAGATCGTGGTCTTCTTCGCTAAATTGCTCCATGTCGGCTTCTTGTTTGCCGAGCCAGCTCATGGCTTCGACCAACTTATCGACGTTGGCGACCGCTGTTTTTTGCAACACGTTTTCTTCGTTTTCGGCTTCTTCGAAGGTGCTCACCACCAAACCCGCGCCGGCACCGGTGACAATAAATTCTAGCATGCTGTCAATTAAAAGCGGATGCGTCTGCCGGCCCAACGCCTCGGCGTAGCGCGTGCGGTACAGCACATTTGTTTTGCTAAGCAAAAAAATCTCGATTTGTAGTTTATCTTTGTGCAAAAACAGGTTGTTCGCCCAGGCAAAAATGTCGGTTTCGGGTTTGGGCTGAGGGGCGGTGGGGGCGGCGGGGGCGGCGGCGCTGTCTGGATCCATGCTTCGATACTCCATTTATAAACCTGCCGGCGGCAGGCGTGTTAACCATTAGCCGTATTCTATATGACTTTTGTGCGCGCCCGCAACATCGACAAAAACACAAATCAATTTTATAATCGCCTGGATGTCCTGGCGCAACAAGTGTGCCAGCATGTAGCACCGAGGGGGTGAAGGTATGGCCAGAAATGGCGTGCGCCTTTTGATCGAAAACATGCAGTTCCCCAACTCGCGCCTGACGGCGCTGCAGTTGGCATCGTCGCCGACTGCCGCTGCGGTAAAGATTTGCGGCGGCTGCGCGAGCCTCACGCCGAGTGCTGTCAACGCCATGTACGACTCGATCGTGCCAGCGTTTGAAGGCGCAGCCTGCACGGTTATCGGCGGCGGCACAAGCATGCGGATTCGTGGGACAAACGTGGTCTTACCCGGCATTACCGAGGTGCTGCCATGGATCCACGACGCGCATCCCGAAGTTGTCGTTGTGGGAGTCGCCCCGCGCCAGACTGCCATGCAGTGGCTGCCCGGCACCGACCTGCTGGTTATCGACGACCAGCCCGAAAACCCATACGTCACGACCGTGCACCCTGGCCTTCAGTTTTGCCTTGTGCTGCAGTACTCGGCCGACCGCGGCGCGCCCGACTGGGACGCCGAATGGATGGTGGCGCTCGATTACCTCGAAGTTCTGCGCGAATCGCCGCGCCGCTTTCGCACGGCACACCTGCTGTACGGCGGCGGCAAAACGACCGAACGCGAACTGCTGCACGTCGTCAACCTGCCGCACGACCCCGACAACCCCTGGTGGGTGATTTTGGTCTCCGACAGCGGCGGCGTGGCCGGGCAATACGCAAGCGACCGCGAATTTTGCACGCGCTACCAAGACAACCTCGTGGTGTGCACTGCAGCCGAGATCGCCAGTGTACTGGCCGCGCGCGACTTTACCAAAGGCAGCCGCCGATGACAAACTTCGACCGTGTGTTCGAACCCGGCCGCCAGTACGTCGTCGACACGCCCGAAGGCCGGGTAGCACTGGTGTTCGCCAACGCCAGCGATAGCATCCCCAACCAGGTGGTCGAGCAGTGCTTCGGCATGCGGGCCATTTTGCGGTTTGCGGGCGGCGTTGCCGGGCTGTCGCCACCCGAACGGCGGCGGCTGTACGAACACATCGAAGCCGCCTTTAAGCCAGTACCACTGGTGCCCACCGTTCTTATGAGCGGCGGCACCCGGCTGATCGACACCGACGAACGGGTTGCCATGACGGTTTTGGAACTGCCGTGGCTGATCCGCAAGTGGCACTCCAAATGCCGCACCATGGGCAGCGCGCCGCGCACCAAGCCGACCTCATCGTTGGTTGGCGATTCGCGGTTTGTGCCCAGCGACAGTGCCCAGTCGCGCACCGCCGTACACCCCGGCAGCGACCTGTTTTGGTACGTGCAGGCCACAGCCAGCCAGCAACGGCACTCGTACACGCTCGATATCCCACTGTATATGGATCTGATGGATCTGTTGCGGGCGGGCGGCATGGCGACCGGGCTGTGGGTGTTTGGCGGCGGCGACGTAACGCTGCAAGAGATCACCGAAGCGGTCGAACGCGGCCACCCCTGTGCCGTCGTGCGCGGCTCGGGCGGCGTTGCCGACCAAATCGCCGACGTTTCACGCATCGACATACTCGATTCGCCGGCCGACACGCAGGCCTGGCTCGGCCGCAACGGCTTTGTACGCCAGGCCTCGTAGACATCACGCCGGCATCCTACCACGACCGTAGGGTGCCGGCGACCGTTCCACTAGCGCGCCAAGGCAAAACAAAGTATGCTAATCGTAAGCACTTATAACTTTGGTGGCCTATGCATTTGACGCCTCGCGAAAAAGACACGTTCCATATTGTTGCTATTATTCTTGTTATTTTTGTTGGCATTGCAAGCATTGTGGGCGCGTTTTGGTTTGGTAACGCCGCGCGCCTGGCGCTGCGCACCCAACTGGGCGAGCGTAGCCAGTCAATTGCCGCCGCTTTGGGGCCATCGCAAATCGCCCAGCTAAATGGTGACGCCAGCGACGCCGGAACGGCAGTGTATAGCGGGCTTAAAACAACGCTCGCCGAAGTTAAAGCCGCCAACCCCGACGCCCGCAGCGTTTATATAATGGGCAAGCGTGACGACCAACTGTTCTTTTACGTCGATTCGGAGCAACCCACGAGCGACCAATATTCGGCCGCCGGCGAGCAATACGACGACGGCACCGCCGAAGACAGCGCCATTTTTAACGACGGCAAAGCGTTTGTCGAAGGCCCAACAACCGATAGCTACGGCTCGTTTATATCTGGGATCGCGCCTATTTTCGACGAAAAATCGCATAGTGTTTTGGCGGTTGTCGGCATCGACATCGACTCCGAAACCTACTGGCGGAGTATTGTAATGTCGAGCCTCATCCCGCTGCTTATTGGCACGACGATCATCCTTATTTTGCTTGTTTTCGAACGCATTAGGCGGCACAACTCGCAGTTGCTGGCGCTGCGGTCGGAGCTTGTTTCGGTGGCATCGCACGAGCTGCGCAGCCCAATCACCGGCATCCGCTGGGCGGCCGAAAGTGTGCTGACGCTGGGCACCTCCGAACCGCGCATCAAAAAAATGATACAGGCGATTTTAGACAGCGCCCTGCGGCTGCAAGCCAGTACCAACGACATTTTGGAACTTTCGCACGCCACCAATGGCCGCAGCTTAAAGGTTAAGCCAACCGACCTTTCGGCGCTGATGCACGAGATCGTCGACACCCAGGCGCTGAGCGCCCAGCAAAAAGAGGTGACGCTTGTGTTCGACCAATACTGGCCGGCAAAACTGACCATCAACTGCGACCCCGACCAAATGCGGCGCGCGCTACACAACGTACTTTCGAACGCAATAAAATACACCAAAAACGGCACGGCCGTGACTATTTCGTACCAGCAGGCCGCCAAAACCCATAATATTTTGGTTACCGACCAAGGCATTGGCATACCGGCCAGCGAGCAAAATAAGGTGTTCCGAGGGTTTTACCGCGCAAGCAACGCCGTTAAAAGCGATATTCCGGGCACCGGCCTTGGGCTATACCTTGTTAAAACGGTGCTGCAAAGGCACGGCGGCAGCGTCAGTTTTGCGTCACAACAAGACAAAGGCACAACCTTCACCCTAACGTTACCGCGGTAAAAATTAGGATTTTTGCCTCATCTGGCGCATACTATTAATATAACTAACGAAAGACAACAACATTATGGGCTCAAAAAATAAAACCGGGCGCGAAAAAAAGAAACCTAAGGTTAAAAAATAGGTTCGTCATGACCGAAAAAGAGCTGGTCGCCGCCCTTGTTACCATGGAGCGCGACCCTAACCTTATTACCAAGCCGTCATTTACCACCAATAAAACGGATTGGCCAAATAACCAAATGCCGTTTGTGGCATACCACGTGCAGTATGTGCGCACGCATAAATTAGTGACGCCCGAAGGGTATTTGTCTAATTTACGGTTGATGTTGAAGGTTCGACGATAGCGCCGTAGGAGTGATTTAAAAAATAGTGTTGACTCGCGAGGCAACGTGCGTTAGCATCACACTCGTGAAAGCAGAAAATACAACGCTCACAGTGGCCAACCGCGCGGCAATTTGCCGCCTGTTTATGTTTGGTGTAGTATCGCAAAAAGGGGGATACGCATGAGACTAGCAGTGTTAGGCGGATCAGACAAAACCGGCCGGCAGTTTGTACGGCAGGCGCTACGTCACGGCTACGAGGTAACAATGCTTACCGGGCAGCCTGCACCTAATCTTATTCACGAAAACCTATCTGTTGTTGTGGGTTCGCCACAAAACGAGGCCGATGTCACCCAAGCGCTTGCAAACGCGCACGCGGTAATCAGCCTCCCCGACACTTCTTTTACTCCCCATACACTGCATATGCTGGTGGCGTGTATGTATGCCTACGACCTTAAACGGCTTATTGTCGCGACCCACCTTGACGCCCTTAAGCCCGCACAAAACGAGCCCAGCGTGGCCGAGGTACTGCAACAAACATCACTCGACTGGACGGTCGTCCATTCGGCGTCTGCGGCGCTGCTAAACGCCGATTTTTTGCAGGATCATCCAAGCCTTGCCGTATCGGCCAAAGACTTTGGCAAGTTTATGGTGCAGCAGGTTACCGACGTCGCACACCTGCAGTCGGCGGTTATACTTAGCAACTAGGGCGCGTAACTATGCCAAACGCTATTTGGCGAGCTTAGAGAGCGTATCTTGCCAGTTAAGGCGGGTAAGGATTTGATCTTTGAGCTGCTGGTTGGCGAGGTGCGTAATTTGCTGGCTTAAGTCGATACCAATAATGTCGTACTTAAATTTGCCCGGCAAACGCGCAAGTTGTTTAGCTTCAGCCTGCTGTAGGCAGTCGTCATCGGGCGTACCGCAGACTTTACCAAGCTCGACCCATGCACGGAGCTGGTCTTGCGTGACGGCGTTTTCGTCGACCGTAAAGGTGGTGTCAACGGCGGCAGCGCGCATAACTTCGGGGCTAAATTGTTGGTCAAAAATAAAGTTGCCGAGCGAATAGGTGATTAACTTGCCATTGTAGGCCTCGGTTGGCTGTACCCAGTGGGGGTGGTTGCCAAACACAACATCGGCGCCGTGGTCGATCATTTTGTGGTATAGGTTGCGGCGTTTGTCGTCGGCACCGGCAGTGTATTCGCGGCCCATGTGGCTAAAGGCCATAACTGGCATGTATTTGGCGTATTTTTCCATTTCGGCAATCGCTTTGTCGGTGATGGTGTAGTACACGCCGTGGTAGCCGCACATGGCAACCGGCAGCTTAACGTCTTGCTGCTTACCGTCGATGCGGGCGCGGGCGGGCATAGCCACAACACTGCAAATCTCGCTGGTGCGGTGCGGGTCGAATCCACCAAAATGCTGGATGCCATATTTGTTAAGCGTTTGGCGCGTGGCCTCTAACCCTTGTTCGCGGTGCTGGTTTGCCATGTGGTTGTTGGCCAGGCCAAACACATCAAACCACTTGGCGGCGTACTGCATGTAATCGGTGTCGCAGTTAAATTCCCAAAGTTGCGGCACAAAGCCGATTGGTTGGTGGATACCTTCGACAGCCGGGCACTCAAGGTTAGCAACCCATGCGTCGTACTTGTCTTTTTGCAGTTCGCTCAGGCGCGAAAACGGATACTGCTGTTTAAGCGGGCTTTGCTGCGACCAGTCGTTCATGCGACGACCCCAGTAAATGTCGCCGCCAACCAGCATGTGGCTCTCGAGCGCGGTTGTTGCTGGCAACGTTTTGTTGTACACCACAGCGGCGGCCGGGCGGTGCTGGTACCAGCCATAAATGCCAAGGGCCACAATAATGGCGCCAAAAATAGCCAGGCACACTTTGTCTTTTGTACTTATGCGCGGCTTTTTAAATGCGGGCAACCTAAATTTGGGGGATTTTTTTAAAAACTTCATATATTACCTTATTTTTCTGGCCGTCCAAAGCCTAAAAAGCCGTAAGAGTGCAAAAACGGAAAATCTTCGCGGTACGCAATGCGGTCGCGGATGTTACCGCCAATCAAACCGGCCGAACCGTCGTCGTTTACTTTTACCACGACGTCAATGTGCCCGAGGTTGTCCTCTAAATTACCACGCCAAAACACCACAAAATCGCCAATGCGCGGTTTAAGCCCCTGGGCCATGATTTCGTCGGCGGTGTAAAACGTGCCGTTTAACTTTAAGTTTTCGGTAAAAATGCGCGAGTTAGAAATACGCCAGTCCTTGGTGTGCGCGTCGATAAGCGGTGAACCGGCCTCGTTGGCGATCCAACTGGCGAACGAAGTACACCACTGGCCGGGGCTGCTTTGGGTGTATTTGTCGACTTCGGGGCCGCAGTTGCAACCGCGTGGTACTTCGACCACGTTTTTGGCGTATTCCTGCAAAGCGATTTCGGCACGTTTGTTACCGTAATATTCGGCTGGTTTTGCGTCGGTCGGCGTCGATGGCAAAGCGATTTTCGCCAAATCCTGCTGGATCGCCGCCTTTGCGCTGGCCGTGTCGTCAAAAAAGAACTCGCGGTAACCAAGGTAACTAAAAAACACAAAAAGCGCGGCGGCCACACTAAGGTGCCACTTATTAATGCGCATGTACGTTGCCTTCTAATACGCCAAGCAGCGCCTGGGCTTGCGGCGTGTGGATGTTAACCGCGCCAAACAAAATGCACTCTTTTTGCTTAAAGGTGGCAGCGATTTTGTCTAACAACACTTCGCCTTCGGCGTCTTTAAAGTCGGTCGAATTACCAAGGTGCACCACTTTTACTTTGACGCCAGGGTACTTTTTAAGTTCCTGCTGAATTTGCGCCTCGTAGTCGCCGAACGTAAAAATGTAGTCGGCATTGATTGAGTTTAAGCAAATGTCCAAAAACTGCACGACGCGCTCCGGGCGGTCTTGGCGGTTGTTGAGGATCACCGCTTTTTTAGCTTTTGTGCCCACTTTTGAATGCAGCGACTCGACCGTCAATACAAAACTTTCGCGGTCGTTGATAGCAAACAGGTTGGCCCAGTGCACGGTTTTGTTTTTGCGCTCAACTTTTTTAAGCGTAAAAGCGCCTGGGTCGGGCAGCGCGCGGTGCATGCCCTTAATAGCGGTGGCGCGGCTGACGCCGGCAAGTGCGGCAACTTTAAGGGCGATCGCGACGTTGGCTTTGTATTCGAAGTGGCCAAACTGCGCCATGTGTTTGTCGCTAATGCGGGCGTTGCCAACAGCGTACAGTGTGGTGCCGCGCAGGTCGCATTCTTGTTGCAGCACAGCCAAAAGCTCGGGGTTTGTTTCGGCGGTGACCAAGTGGCCATTTTTAGGGATCGTGTTGGCAAGGCTGCGCGCAATTTTTGGCAGCGTGTCGCCCATAACGTCGACGTGGTCTTCGCGCACGTTGGTAATGACGCCGATGGTCGAAAGCATAATGTTTTCTTCGAGGTAACGTTGGTAGATTGGGTTGATCGCCATGCACTCAAACACCACCGCTTTGTAATCTTCGCCGGTGTACATGCGGTGCAGATCGCCGGTGTAAAATTTGAGCATGCGGCGTTGTTCGGCAATGTCGGCTTCTTTGCGCGGCACGGGAGTGTCGGTGTTGTGGTCGACCAAAATGCGCGCGGCCGAGCCGGTAGTTTTGGCAGCGGTTTTAATGCCGCCTTCGCGCAGCGCAGCCGCAATTAAACGCGTCACCGAAGATTTACCACGGATACCGTTAACATGTATGCGGTGTTCGAATTGCAACATCGCTTTGTGATGTTGCAATTTGGTGTATACACCAAACGCAAAATACGCGGCGACCAGCACAGAAATAATGGCTAAAATAATCATGCTATACCGCCAACCTTGCCAAGTGCGACATAATAAGCGACGTACTTGCGCCTTTTTGCAGCGTGGTTTTAAGCGATTGCAGCGAAAGGTCGTTGGTGAGCACTGCAATGGCGATAATCAGCACGAGTGGGGCGGGGCGGTAGCCGGCGATTTCGATGTTGATGGCCAAAATATCAATCAATGTCACCATAATGTAGCCGCAAAACAAGCTAAACACAAAACGTTCCAGCCCAATCATAAGGGTGAACTTGAGCGCCATTTTAACTGCCAGGTAACTAAGCGCCACGCCGACCATTAAAAGCAGTGCCTGAATGGGCGAACTAAATGCAACCGACGCCACAAATGGCATAATTAAGTAACCGCCGCCGCGGATACCAAACTTGTAGTACACCAAAATCGCCGTAATAAGGCTTACCGGTAACACCACATATGGGTTAACCAAGCTTAATTGCGTGTATTTGCCAAGTTGTACGGTCATAGAGGTAAGCAGGTCGTAAGGCAGGCTCAACACCAACGCCCAACCGGCAAGGTAACATACGGCAGTGACGCTGAGGGCGCCAATAAGCACGCGGCTCGGCCCGTATTTTTGGGCGCTAATTGCCAACAGGCCAGGCACAACCAGGGTAAACAGTAGTAACTCCTGACTAAATACATGGGTAACTTCGACAATACCCATCGCCAGAAGGCCAAGGCACACCGAAATACTTACGGTAATAAGTGACGCCCAACGCTTTGTCAGCGCATATCGCCCAAAAGTATACTTATATAAAAGAAAACAAACCGCCGCCGAAACAAGTACGATTAAAAATGCCGTAAAGCTGGCAAATAACATGCCGGTAAGGGTACCGGGTACGATTATGCCACCAGGAGTGACGCCAAATTTCTTTTTATACACCAGCGCTAAAACGGCACCGAGTAAAAAGATAATCCGCGTTAGGTCGATGGAACTCCAGAAAATCTCCACGAGGATTTTGCCTTATTGTAAAGTTAAGTAATTATTAAAAACGGCGTTGTTAGCCTGTATATTTTTATCACAATATTTCGTTATTAGCAATTATATTTTTTAAAAAGATTATGCTTAAGCGCGCAAGCGGCCATCGGCGGCGCCCCAAAATAAACTTAGTGCTGGGCTGCAGGCGTTTGCACCGGTGCGACCGGCGCCGTAGCCTTTAATTGCGGCAGCTTCTGCCAAAATGCGGTGTCTACCGTTGCGCTCGCCTGGTTATAAAAACGGGTATACATTTGCCTGCGCAGTTGTTCGGCGGTAAACGAGCGCAGTTTTTCTTCGGTCGCTAAATATTTTTCGAGTTTTAGGTACACATCGGCCAACTTTGCTTTGTCAGCGTCGCCGATTGGATCACCGGGGTGACGACGGGCAGTAATAAGCCGCACTTCGTCTAAAATTGTGTCGATCGCTTTGCGGCTCGAAACCAGCGACGAAACATACATAACCACATCGATCACTTCGCCGCCAGACTTTGTAAGGCCCCTGCGGATGTCGGCCGTAAGCTGGTAAAACAAATAGCCCGACACAAGGTAGGGGATTGCCGCCAGTATTAACGTATCCTGCAAGCCGCCCGAAGCCTGGCGCACATCAATGCCAAACGCCTTAAGCACCAACGACATGCCAACCAAAACCGCCTCAAAAATCAGCCCGCCACCAAGCCATGTTAAAACGCGGGCATAATTTGGCGCGATTTGCTTGCGGATCGGAAGAATATTAAACGCGGTAACAAGCAAGGTGAGCGAACTAAGCGCAAAAAAGACGCTGCCGATGTCGTAGCGCAGCTCGGGCAAAAGCGACCGCGCGTGCGGCATAAACACGGCGAGCACCAAACCGGCCAGCACAAACGCAATATTAAAGCCCATCGAGCGCCAAATAGTCTGCACGTCGAGCTTGCGGTAAAAGGTGCGGATACCGGCAAAAATCGTTACCACCGCAAACACAAATGGCAGGTTAATGACGCCGAGCTCCATCGCCCACGAATCCCACAAGTCGAAAATTGTGACCATTGGCGAAGCCAGCAGCGCGATACCAATAATAATGACGCCAACGGCGATAAGGCTGTATGCCGTCCTAAATTCTTCTTTAAAGCCGGTCAAACCTCTAAAAAAGAAGATGGCAGCCAGCACATGCAGGGCTGGTATAAAAAGTGCGATCGCCAGGCGCAAGTGGTACGACTGGTCGGAGCCAATCCAGGTTGCCGGCGTCGGCAGTAACATCGAGGCCAAAACCCCGGCCAAAGTAATGGTGATTGTCAGCAAAAACGCAGTGCGTAGCTTATCCATATTATTTGTATAGTAACCGAATTAAGCAAAGGCGTAAACTAGCATATGCAATATAAGCGGTGCTATTATTAATGACAGGGTTATTTATGAAATACACAAAAATGGTTCGTTTTATTGTTGTGAGCGCCGCACTTTTGGGCGGCTTTTTATATACGCAACCTGCGCAGGCCGCGGCGTCGGGCCTCGAGGCTGTGGTGCAAAATAACGACCCGGCAAAACCAACAATCAAGCTTACCAACAAAACAAATGCTGCTTGCCAAATAATCAATTCGCCGCTGGGCACGGTGGCGATTACAAAGCTTGTGCAAGACGGCAAAAACGTCGAACCCAGCGCCATGAACGTCGGTTTTGACGATGGGGTAGAGGTAGAACTCGCGCGCCACTGGCAAACGCTTAAACCTGGCGAATCGGCCGACATTGCACTGCGCGCCGACAATTACCGTAACATTGGGCGAGGGCTCGAAACGATTACGTGGTCGCCCGGCGCTAGCGCCCTTGGCATGTTTTATAAACTGCAGGATAAAAAACCGCTGCAGCTAGAGCTTACCTACACCGTGCCGCTCATCCCCGAAAGTGGCGCGCCGTCGTGCGGCATCGCTTACGCCAGCACCGTGCAGCCAACCACAAATATGTTTGTGTTAATTGCGCAAATCATCGCTGTTATTGTTGGTGTTGCGGCTGTTATTTTTGCCGTGTGGTATTTTTGGAAGCACCGCAAAAAGCCTACGTCTAAGGGCGCAGTTGCGGCGATTGTACTACTTGGTTTAGTTGGCGTTTTATGGCAAAATGCGCCGGCTGCCAAAGCCGACTTTGTTGTGCCGCCCGACATGCAGGGCGCGTTCGACACCTGTATGGGGACGCTCGAAGCCAACCGCGATATTACCGGGCCGGTGCTCGACGTTGCCAATAACCCGGCAATTACCATCGAAATCGTACCCACCACCGGCGGCAGCGAAACCGCGCAGTACGGCGAAAACACCTACCGCATTTACTGGAACCCAAACGACACGCACCCCTACGCCGGCACTGGCGGCAACGCCGACCCATGCACCAGTTTGTACCACGAAATGTACCACGTACTCGACCTGCAAAACGGCACATTTAGCCGCGACGACTGCGCCGGCAGCGGCATCGAAACAAAAGAAGTCATGGCTACGCGCGCCCAAAACATTTTGCGCGCCCGCCTTGGTATGCCCGAACGCAGCCACTACGGCCGCGACGCTCTGCCGAGTGGCGACTGCAACGCGCCGCCCGCCACGGCCTGCACCGGCGAACACTGCGCCGATTCTAACGGCGACCCACACTTAAAAACGTTCGATGGTTTGCGTTACGACTTTCAGGCGGTCGGCGAATTTGTTGGCGCGCGCACCGACAACGGCGATTTTGAGCTACAAGTCCGCCAGCAGCCATTCCCCGGCTTAAAAGATGTCAGCGTCAACACGGCGATTGCCATGAAGGTGGGTGACGACAAAGTAGAAATCCGCGCCCGCGACTACAACACCATGCAGCTTTTGGTAAACGGCAAAGACCAAGAGCTTAAGGCTATGGCGCTGCCTGGCGGCGGCAACATCGACCTCACCGGCAACGTGGCGGCGGTGACCTGGCCAAACAAATCGACCGCCACGTTTTACCCAATTGGCAACTACGGCATCCACCTAGCGGTCGACGCCAGCGACGAACTTGTGGGTAAATTACAAGGCCTGCTGGGCGACGCAAACGGCGACACCAAAAACGATTTGCACGCGCGCGGCAGCGATAAAACAATCCAGCCAACATTTAAAGAACTCTACCCAGCCTTTGCCGACAGCTGGCGAATCGAAGACAAAACGTCATTATTTACCTACGATTCTGGCAAAAACACAGCCAGCTCCACCGACCGCTCGTTCCCAGCCGCCGAG
>CAYTEG010000002.1:0-1905 GCA_964436805.1 uncultured Candidatus Saccharibacteria bacterium | reverse complement strand
TCCGATCTGCCGCCGAGTTAAAAGCCGCCGATTTACCCAACTACAAAGCCGCAAAAACAATTTGCGAGAGTTTTGGCATCACCGACGAAACCGTGCTCGATAACTGCGCGCTCGACGTTGGCCTAACCGGCCGCGCCGAATTCGCCAAGGCCGCAAGTACCACGCAGCAACTTTCGGCAGCTAAAAACTTTGGCGGCACAACGTGGCAGGTGAGCATAAAAAACAAAGGCGATGTCGGCAGCGTTACGTTCGACGGCAAACAGGGCGAAAAGGTTTTTGTAAGTATTTCTAAAACGGCTTTGCCAAGCCAGTGTGGCACGATTTTGCTGCTTGCGCCAGGTGGCAAGCAAATCGCCGACGGTTGCATAATTAACCGCATCGGCTACATTGACGGCACGGTTTTGCCAGCAACCGGCACATATACTATCCAAATAAAACCCTATGGCGACGAAACCGGCAGCGCGCAGGTGCAGCTGGTACGCATCGCCGACAAACAGGTGGCAATCACCGACGAAGCATCGGCCACCATCGACAAGCCCGGCGTTGTGGCGCGCTTTACGTTTAGCGCGCAGGCCGGCGAGCGCGTATTTGTTGACGTGCCATCGAGCAGTTTGCCAAGCCAATGCGGCCTGTTGCAAATTATTAACCCCGACGGCAAAACCGTTTCGGACGGCTGCGTTATTAACGGCAAAGGCAACATCGACACCACATCGCTCGACGCAACCGGCCAATACACTATTTTGGTCGACCCAAGCGGCGAAGCAACCGGCAACGTAAAAATAAAACTTATTAAAGCGGTAGCGACCACAACCGCCACCAGCATAAACGGCAGCGAGCAAACCGTAAACTTAAGTAAGCCCGGCTCGACCGCGACATTTACCTTTACCGCGACCGCCGGGCAGCGCATTTATGTTGATATTCCGGCCAGCAGTTTGCCGAGCCAGTGCGGGATTATCGACCTGCGCGCGCCCAACAACAACCTTGTCGCGTCCGGCTGCGTTATTAACGGCAAAGGCAATATTAGCGACGACGGCACGGTGCTGCCGGTGACAGGCACGTATAGTATTACGATAAATCCGTCAGATAACGCGACGGGTACTGCGACAATTAAAATCCATACGTAGCGCTAAAGCACCACGCGCACGCCGACAAGTTTAAACCATTCGTTCATTTCGAGCAGGTACGAAATGTGGTTGAGCCACGTCCATTCGTCGATGTTACCCTCTTGTTCGTCAACGATTTTTTGCACGGCTTTTGGGTCGGCAACTTGCCAAATCGGCTCACTAGGCGACTTGATTGTTTGGCGCATGCCGTTCCATAACGCTTTTTGGTACTCCTGCATTTGCGCGACCGGGTAGCCACTTTTGCGGCGCCAAGTGACGTCGTGCGGCAGCAAGTCTTCGATGGCGCGGCGTAAAATTCCCTTTTCGATATTGCCGGTGTTTTTCATTTCCCACGGAATATTCCAAGCGTACTGCACAAAATTGTGGTCGCAAAACGGCACGCGGGCTTCGACGCTGGCGGCCATGCTCATGCGGTCGACGCGGTGCAGCAAAAAGTTGAGGTAGTAGGTGTAGGTGAGCCACGATATTTCGCGGGTGCGGCGCTCTAACTTATTTTCGCCTGCAAGGCGCGGCACTTGGGCGAGGGCATCTAGGTAACTTTGTTGCACATACTCGGCGGGGTTAATTTGTTTGCGTAAATCGGGGCGTAGCAAGTAATCGGCCGAGCGGTAGGTGCGATGCCAAGGGTAGCCGTCGTAATTGACGTCTTCGGGATCGCGCCACCAACGGTAACCAGCTACCGCTTCGTCACCGCCGACGCAGCCCAAAAGCCTGCGCACGCCCGATGCGCCGATGTGTTTAAACAGCAAATACAGACACACGTTTACCGGCGAGTAACCCG
>CAYTEG010000001.1:40539-41155 GCA_964436805.1 uncultured Candidatus Saccharibacteria bacterium | reverse complement strand
TGTCCGACGTCTCGGCCAAGTTGCACAGCAAGGGCAACAAGTACTACTTGCCGCACGTGGCAGTCGACGACCCGAACGATCCGGCGCACCCCGACTGGTTCCCCCAGCCGATCACCCAGGACGACAACGTTCTGTACGACAAGGGTGTGCCCGTCAAGCAAGGCGAGATCATCGGCTACCAGGGCGACAGCGGCATCGGGTTCGACTGGAAGGACGACTTCAATGTCGCCACCGGCCGGATCACGCCGCGCAACCGCACCCTGCTCAAGCCGTGGGACCCGCCGCAGCTGCACGTGCAGCTGTACCGCGGGCGGATCGGCGGCAGCAAGCAGAACATCGTGGATCCGTTCGGGTTCTTCGACCAGGTGTGCCCGGGCGAATTCACGGTGAGCCAGCCGTGGGTGAACCCGTACACGCCGGTGCCTGGCCTGGCCAAGGCGGCGCAGGTGACGGCGTTCCTCACAGACAAGCACGGCCTGCCCAGGTACGCCGGCTGAGCTGACGAGATGTGTGCATGAAGCGCCCGGGTTTGGAGTAAACCCACCCCCCCGCGCCCATACGATTTTGAAATTAAAACACCACCCGGTTTTGCGGGGTTTTAGTAATTTCCGCCGGC
>CAYTEG010000001.1:39527-40529 GCA_964436805.1 uncultured Candidatus Saccharibacteria bacterium | reverse complement strand
GGCGGGCCGGGCCCCCGGGGGGGCTGGTCCCGGCTTCCCCCACACAAAACCCGGGCCTCCCCTGGAACGCCGGCTGAGCTCCCTAGTTGTGTGCATCACGCGCGGGGGGGTCCTGAACACCCAACCCCCGGCGCCAATCCGATTTGCAATTAAAAACACCAGCCGGTTTGGCTGGTTTTTCGTCTGTGCGGCGGCCCCGGGTGAGGGCCGCCGCACGAGTTTTACAACTCCGGAATCTGCCGGGTCGCCCACTCGGCGATGGCGATCAGCTCCGCCGGGTCGACGTTGTTGTCGCCGACCAGCAGCATCACCAGCAGCCCGAGGTTGGACTGGGTTGCGAGCCAGGTCATGACGCTTTGGGCGTACACAACGCTCGTGTCGTAGGCGGCGGCCTCGACGCCGAACATGGCGTCCCTGCCTCCGGCGAAGAGCTTCCAGGTCGGCTCGACGGTGACCTCGTCGTCGTTGCTGGTGACCACATACCGCGCCGAAGCGCTGTACAAGCCACCCTTGTGGGTACGCCACTGCAGGTTGAGGTTGAGTACCGTCTGCTGCGGTGTGGCGTTGTCGATCACCGCGATCTGCAGGTTGCCCGTGGCTCGCACGCAGTGGGTCGGGAAGGCGTCGCAGTGGTCCGGAACGAGTAGTTCCACGTGGTAGTTTTCCCCATGGGCGATCGGGTTGTTGCTGCCGTCGTCGTGGGGCATGCCGTAGACCGCGTTGTGCATCAACGCGCGGCCATTGTGTTTGGTGGCATGCGCCCGGAGCGCCGCCAGCGCTTCTGCTGCAGTGGTGATTCTCACCGTGTTCTCCCTATGCTTTGGGTGTGCCGTGTTGGGGTTACGGCAAACGAACGTTTGTATAATATAATATTTTTTAAATCTTTGCAATTAAAAATACCAGCCGATTTGGCTGGTTTTCGTGCGGTGGGCGGGCGCCGGGGGGCGGGGGGCGCGGCGCCCGCGGGCGCGCCTGGGCGGGCGGGGGGGGGGGGGGGGGGAT
>CAYTEG010000001.1:0-39517 GCA_964436805.1 uncultured Candidatus Saccharibacteria bacterium | reverse complement strand
TTGTTTTTGGTGGGGGGCGGGGGCCCGGGGGTATGGGGGCCGCTGCACGCGGGTCGGCTACAGGTCGGACGGGGTCGTGGTGATCATCATGGCGAAGTCGGCCAGGCTCTGCTGGTCGAGCGTTCCCCGCACCGCGCCGAGGGTGATGGAGTTGGCCGCGTTTTCGGCCAGCCAGTTGCTCACCTTGGCCTGGTACGCCGTCGCGGCGTCAGTGTCGATCTCGCCCGGCTTGAACGGCGTGATGTCGTCCGCCAGCGTCGTCACGATGGCAACGACGCCGTCGCCTTCGGCCGTGATGCGGTAGCGCGTCGCGATCCGGTGCGTCGCCGTCTCGGTCTGCCAGGTGAGCGCCGCGTACACCACCAGGGTTCCGTCGTCATGCGCGTACACGTCGATCCGGCTGGCGGCCGTGGTGTGGTGCCGCGGGAACACGCTGCAGTCGTCCGGCACGGCGTAGCGGTTGGTGTACTGCTCGCCGGTGCCGACGATGTCGGCTGCGCTGCTCGCGGCGTCGCCCGTGATCTCGCGGGCGGTGCGCTTGCGTCCCCGCTGGGCGCGTTCGAGCAACTGCGCGAACGCTTTGGCGGTGGGGATGGAGTCGGTCATTGCTGAGGTCTCCCAATCGTCTCGGTGCCTGTACCCTGTGCATTAAGCCACAGGGTGGCTAAAGCTTTAATATTATATAACAAAAGACTAGCTTTTACAATAAAAATACCAGCCACGACGGCTGGTATTTTATGCAGAACTTTTTTTGTTGCTAGTACTGTTTTATCGTATCTTTTTTAGGGTTGAGCGAGTCGAGTTGTAATGTCACCCTTTCAACTTGCTGTTTTGTGATTTTCGTGACGTCGTCGTTTTGCGCCTGCACGTATATTATTTGCACGGTGCTGCCAACCCGCAAGGTGACGTCTTCGCTGCCGTAGGCTTGGGTGTAGTTTTGGTTGTAGTCTTTAAACCCGGCGTCGCCAACCGTGACGGTGTATGTTTTGCCGCTGCGCGATTTGAGCGTGAGCGTGTCGTCGCCCAGTTGGGTGACGGTGCCGCTAATTTGGCGCATAATGTTTGATTCGGTGAAAGGCGTGCGGTAGGGGTTGCTTGCACCTTCGCCACCGGCACGGGGGTAGACGTCGACGCTGGCGGTGTTAGGGCAGAGCTCGCCAGGGTTGCCCGGGCACTCCGGGACTTCGGTCACGTACATCTGCTTTTCTATGTAGTAGTCTAACGGCAGGCTCATTTTAAACAGGGCGACCAAGCCGATGACTTTTGGCTGTTCGCTGGGGTAGACGTTAAGCTGGTTCATCGATTTGTTGAACACTGCGCCCTTCATTTCGTGGTAGGTTTCGCTGACGCGGCTAATGGTAAACACCGTGTCGCCTGGTTTAAGGCCGCCAAGCTGGATTTCTTCGCCAGCGGCAAAGGCGCGTATTTTTTCGCCGTTAGGTGGTGTGTGCTCGACAACGTTCCCACCAAAATCAATCGTGGCGTGGTTTTGGTCACCATTTTTATAGCCGCCCAACATGTCGAGGCGGGTGTAGTAAATGGTGTCGCCGTCCTTCCACTCGGCGTTGGTGCCGGTGGTTGGCCAAACTTTGCCAGGAAAATTCTGCAGCCAAAGCATTTCGCAGCGAGCTTGCAATATTTTATGCACTTCGTCGTCGCTGAGGTTGGCGTCTTTTTTAACTTCGAGCCGTTTTAAGGCCGGGCCGTCGTTTTTGGCGCAGTCGCCAAAGCCGGCAATCGAATATTCGGTTGCGCCGCGCTGGTTTGTTTCTTTGCCAAGCAGTTGTACGAACGCGGGTGCAAAATGCACGGCGGCGTACACAGCGCTGCCAAGCAGCACCACTGCGATAAAGGCGAGCAGTGCAAACGCCGGTTTGTGTAATTGCGCCCACAAAACAAAGCTTTGCTTTTTTGGCGGATGTGCGCGGTTAATTTGCTGCATAGTTTGTTTTACGAAGCTGTTTATTTTGTCGCTGTATGGGCTCGCAGCGACGATTTTGGCATCGAAAGTATAATCTTTCATGACAGGTCGCTCCTTAATTGTTGCTTTGCCCGGCGCAGCCAGGTGCGCACGGTATTAATAGGGATGTTATGCGACTCCGCAATTTGCTCGTAGCTTTGGCCTTCCCAGTAGTAGGCTTCGATAACTTGACGGTAGGTAGGCGGCTGCAGTTTGGTGACTGCGTCGCGTACTTCGCGCTTTGTTTCGTCGGCTTCGTAATCGGGGGCGGCGTGGTCGGACACGAGTTCAATATCTTCAACAGGCACTTTGCGTTTGCTCGCCCGTAAGTGGTCAATCGCTTTATTGGTTGCAATTTTATACAGCCAGGTGCTAAACCGCGCGCGGCCAGAATCAAAATTACCCAAGGTGTTAAATGCTTTAATAAAGGCTTCTTGGGCAATGTCTTCGGCGTTATCGCGGTCGCCAACCAGGCGTTCACAGTGGATAATCAAACCCACGTGGTAGCGGGCAACCAAATGCTCGTAAGCATTGGTGTCACCGGCAAGGACTTGTTTAATAACGTTGGTTTCGTTCATTGCGGTTAGTATACGGCTGCGATTACGTAAAAGTTTCAGCTGTACAATTATGTAGCTTAGGCTATAATTAAACTATAACCTAACAGGAGTATATTACTCATGGAACTCATGTGGATCATCCTTGCAGTCGTACTGATTGTCGTCGTTGTTATTGTTGGCATTTATAACGGTTTAGTTAAAACAAAAGTGCGCGTCGACGAAGCCTGGAGCGACATTACCGTACAGCTTAAACGCCGTCTAGATTTAATTCCAAACCTTATTAACACCGTAAAAGGCTACGCCACCCACGAAAAAGAGGTCTTCGAAAAGGTCACCGAAGCCCGCGCCAGCGCGCTTAACGCCCAGGGCGTCAAGCAAACCGCCGAGGCCGAAAACCAGTTCGAAGGCGCGCTTAAAAGCTTGTTTGCTGTTTCTGAAGCCTACCCCGACCTCAAGGCAAACCAAAACTTCCAGCAGTTGCAGGCCGAACTTACCGACACCGAAGACAAAATTATGGCTTCGCGCCGCTTTTACAACGGTTCTGCCCGCGAACTTAACATCAAGATCAACACCTTTCCTTCTAACTTGATTGCCGGCATGTTTGGCTTTAAACAGCGCGACTTTTACGAAGTCGAAGACCACGCCACCGTCGAAAAGCCAGTCGAAGTTAAGTTCTAACCATAGCTCCGCATACGGAGGCGACCTATGTATACCGCAATTGCCGCGAATAAACGCAAAACAGTGCTCATAATGGCGATTTTTGTCGCCATTATTGCGCTATTTGCCTGGATTTTTAGCGCAATATACAACAATTTAAGCTATTTTTACCTGGCATTTATTGTCACGGCAATATATGTTTTGGTTGAGTATTTTGCCGCCGCCAACATTGCGCTGGCAGTCAATGGCGCCCACGAAATCCAAAAACGCGACAACCCGCGCTTGTACCGCACCGTCGAAAACCTGGCGATCACCACTGGTATGCCGATGCCAAAAGTGTATGTTATTGACGACCCCGCGCTTAACGCCTTTGCCACCGGCCGCGACCCTAAACATGCGGTGGTGTGTGCAACAACCGGTTTGCTCGAAATCATGACCGACACCGAGCTCGAAGCCGTTATGGCGCACGAACTCGGCCACGTGCAAAACTATGACATTCGGGTCATGATGATCGTGTTTGGCTTGGTGAGCGCCATTGGTTTTATCGCCGACATGTTAATGCACATGTTGTGGTGGCGGGGTGACGACCGCGAAAACAACAACCCTTTCGTTATGGCCTTGGCGTTTGCCGCCGCTATTTTGGCGCCTGCGGTCGCGCTTTTGGTGCAGCTTGCGGTTTCGCGACAGCGCGAATATTTGGCCGATGGCACCAGCGCCATGACAACGCGCCATCCGCTGGGGCTGGTGAGCGCGCTTAAAAAAATCGAGGCCCACGGCTCGGCCACCAAACGCCAAAACACCTCAACCGCCCACTTGTTTTTTGCAAACCCGCTTAAAGGCAACGGGCTTATGCGCTTACTAAGCACGCACCCGCCAATCGCCGACCGCATTGCGCGGCTCGAGACAATGGGCACAAAATTATAATGAAACAGATCAAACAAAAACTCTCGCAATTAAAAAAGTGGGCGCGCAAAAAGCGCAAGGCGTTTTTGGCCTCGCACCCGCACCGCAGTTTCCGCAAAACCCGCACGCCGTTTAAAAAACCGGCGCTGGTAGGCATTAAGCAAAACACCGTCGAGTCATTTAAGACAATTTGGCACGAAAAGCGGCTGTTTTGGCGCGTCGCACTCATTTATATAATCATTACGTATTTGTTTGTGGGCGGTGTGGCGCAGGCCGATTTTGTCGAGTTGCGTAACGCCACGCTCGAGGTGCTTGGCGGCAGTATTAACTCGCTTGGCACGGCCGTGTCGTTGCTTACCTCTACCATGTCGGGCGCATTTAATGGCGAGCTCAGCGAACTGCAGCAGTTTTTGTCGGTGCTGCTCGCCATATATTTTTGGCTGACGATCGTTTGGCTGCTGCGCATGCGTTTTGCCGACCAAAAAATAAAAGCCCGCGACGCCATTTACAGCGCTGGCGCGCCTTTTGCGGCCTACCTTGTGGTTGGTTTGTACATTATTTTACAGTTGTCGCCGGGCGCTGTTGGCTTATTTGTGTTTAACGCGGCGCAGTCGGGCAGTTTTTTACATAGCGGGGTCGAGGTGATGATGTTTGCCGCCGCCGCCTTTTTGCTCTGTTGTTTGTCGATTTACTGGTTTGCGACGTCGTTTACCGCCTTGGTAGTCGCGACGCTGCCGCAAATGTACCCCTGGCGCGCGCTGCAAATTGCCAGCGAACTGGCTGTCGGCCGGCGGGTGCGCATGGTTGGCCATGTGTTGGCGCTTGCGGCAATATTATTTGTAACCTGGGTCGTTTGTTTGCTGCCTGCGCTGTTGCTCGACAGCATGTTGCGGCTCGAATGGTTGCCGATCATCCCCACCATCGTGCAAATATTAAGCGCCTTTACGGTTATTTATTTGGGCACGTACGTGTACCGTTTGTACCGGAGCATGTTATGACCAAAGCGCAAGCAGCGGCGCGCATTGCAAAACTGCGCGAGCTTATAAACGACTACCGCTACGAATACCACGTAAATAACAATTCGATTATGAGCGAGTCGGCAGCCGATGGCTTAAAGCACGAACGTGCCGAGCTCGAAGATACCTTCCCCGAACTTATTACCCCTGATTCGCCAACCCAACGCGTGGCCGGCGCGCCCCTGCCGCAGTTTGTGAGCTTTGAGCACAAAACGCGCATGCTCAGCTTAAACGACGTTTTTGACGAAGCCGAGCTAAAAGCCTGGGAGGAGCGCGTTAAAAAACTGGCGCCGCAAGCTAAGCTGGAGTTTTTTGCCGACACCAAAATGGACGGCCTGGCGTGCTCATTAATATACGAAGACGGCGCGTTGGTGCGCGGCGTGACCCGCGGCAATGGCACGGTGGGCGAGGACGTGACGCAAAACGTTAAAACGATCGAATCTATTCCGCTGCGTTTACGTGCTACAAAAAAATACGCAGCATTTTTGCACGGCCGCACCGAAGTCCGCGGCGAAATTGTGATGTTTAAAGACGCGTTTTCCAAATTAAACGCCGCGCGCGAAAAGCAGGGATTACCACTATTTGCCAACCCGCGCAACTTGGCGGCGGGCACGGTGCGTCAGCTCGACCCCAAATTAGTGGCCGCCCGGCCGCTGCAATTTGTGGCGTGGGAAATCATCCGCGACAACCCCACCGATGTGCCAACGTATGCCGACGCTTACGAAATCATCCGCAGCATTGGGCTGTTTGCCAACAAACACGCTGCGGTGTTGCCGAGCATTGCCAAAGTTATGGAATTCGCCCACCACTGGGAAGACCGCCGCCACAAACTGACGTTTAACACCGACGGCTTGGTGGTAAAAGTAAACGACCGCCAAACATTTGCGTACCTTGGCGTGGTCGGCAAAGCGCCGCGCGGCGCCGTGGCCTACAAATACCCGGCCGAGCAAGCCACCACAAAAGTGAAAGACATTTTTATAAGTATTGGCCGCACTGGCGCGGCAACACCGGTAGCCGTTTTGGAGCCTGTGGTGGTGGCGGGCAGCACGGTGCAAATGGCAACACTGCACAACGAAGGCGAAGTTTTGCGCAAAGACGTGCGTGTGGGCGACACGGTGATTGTGCACAAAGCCGGCGATATTATCCCCGAAGTTGTGGAATCGCTCAAAACACTGCGCGCAGGCCGCGAACCGCAGTTTGTCATGCCCAAAAAATGCCCCGAATGCAGCACCGAACTTATCAAAGTAAAAGCCGACGACGCCGTGTGGCGCTGCCCCAACAACCACTGCCCGGCGCGCGTACACAACCAAATTCAGCATTATGCCAGTAAGGCGGCGCTCGACATTGAAGGCATGGGCGAAAAAAATGTGTTGGCGCTGCTCGACGCCAAATTAATCCGCGATTCGGCCGATTTGTATAGCCTGACCAAAGAGCAACTGCTGACGCTCGACCGCTTTGCCGAAATCTCGGCCAGCAAATTAGTGGCGGCAATTGCCGAAAAAAAGAACCCTAGCCTGGCACATTTTGTATACGGCCTTGGCATTCGCCAGGTTGGCGCGCAAACCGCGGTTGATTTAGCCAACCATTTTGGCTCGCTGCAAAAACTTGGCGAAGCCACGGTTGACGAACTACAGCAGGTTGAAGGCGTGGGCCAAGTGGTTGCCGAAAGCATTGTTACGTGGTTTGCGACCGAAACAAACCAACAACTGCTCGCCAAATTTGCAAATGCCGGCGTGGCGCCGCAAAAAGTCACGCGCACCGGCGGCCCGCTTGACGGCCAAAGTTTTGTGATTAGCGGCACGCTCAATATGGAGCGCGAAGCCGCGGCCGAAAAAATTCGCTCGCTTGGGGGAACGTTCCAAAGTTCGGTTGGCAAAACAACCACGTACTTGGTGTTGGGCGACAACCCCGGCGCCAGCAAAGTAACCAAAGCCGAAAAATTGGGCACAAAAATCATCGACGAAGACGCGCTGCTTGCTATAATCAACTCAAAGTAGGGGGAGCCTATGATCGACGAAATCACCAAAGCCTTGCAAGATTACCAGCAAAAATGGCAGGCCGAAGTTGCGAACCGGCAAGACAAAGCCTTTTTTGAAGCACTTAAACCAACGGCCTGCGCCTGGAAAGTCGCCGACCCCGACGATTACATTGCCAAAATGCTCGAACTGCGCAATTTGTGCGACCAAGTGTTCGACGTGTGGATGAACGAGCGCTGGATTGCCAAAATGCACCTGCGCGACCAAACGCTGCCCATGGGTTTGAGCGTTATAAAATTAATGCTGCGCCGGCCGGGCTCGACCGACGCTCTTGGCTTAGACCACGTCGATTTTTACACCGCCGCGCCAATCGAACCAACACTTAAAAAAGAGCCGAATATGACGTGGCAGTTCGAAAACAACGGCGCCCCATGGTACTCGGTGCGCTTTGCCGCCGGCGAAGCCAAACTGCGCAACAACACCATTTTTGGTGTGTGCGGCCGTGAAATGCTCGAGACCGAAAAAAAGGTGCTGGCGTGAACTTGACGTTCATAACCGGCAACGACGAAAAAGCCAAATATGTGGCCGCGTGGCTGGGCGCCGACGTACCGCACCACAAGCTTGATTTGGACGAAATCCAAACCTTCGACCTACGCCAACTGGTGACACACAAGGCAAAACAAGCGTACGATGTGTTAAAGTCACCGGTGTTAATTGAAGATGCGCAGTTAGTATTTACCGCGTTCGGCCAGCTGCCTGGCCCATACATAAAATGGTTTAAAGAAGAGCTGGGCGTTGACGGCCTGTGTAAAATACTCAATAGTTACGACGACCGCTCGGCGCATGGCCGCATTTGTTACGCCCTGTACGACGGCAAAACAATGCACTTTTTCGAAGGCGAAATGCACGGCAGCATCGCGCCCGAACCGCGCGGCACCGGCGGTTTTGGCTACGACGCCGTTTTTATAAACGACGGTCAGCCCAAAACCCGCGCCGAAATGACCGAGCAAGAATACGCCGACACGTCTTACCGCAAGCAAGCACTCGAAAAATTAAAGGAGTTTTTAAAAAATGAAACTGCGTGATTTACGCCTTTCGTGTTTTTCGCCGTTTGTAATGCTGGCGACGTTCGCCATAGAAATTATTTTGGCATTGTACACACTGTGGCGCTATAAACTCAACGAAGTCGGGCGTTTGGCCGCCGCGCTGCTGTTCTTTTTGGCGCTTTTTCAGCTTGCCGAATATAACGTGTGCGAGGCCGGCTGGATTGATTCTATCACCGCCAGCCGCATTGGCTACGTGGCCATTACCATGCTGCCGCCGCTGGGAATCCACCTGGCGTACGCCCTGGCCGGCGCTAAAAAACGTGCGCTTATGTGGCCAGCATATTTAAACGGCGCAGCGTTTATTGTGTTCTTTTTGTTCATTGGCTACGCACTTACCGGCAATACGTGCCTGGGTAACTACGTTATTTTCCAGGTGGCGCCGGACGCCGCTTGGCTGTATGGCCTATATTATTACGGCTGGCTACTGGCTGGCATTTGGCTATGCGCAAAGCTGCAAACGCCAAAAACAAAAGCCGCATTGTGGGGTTTGGCCATTGGCTATTTAGTATTTATTGTGCCCACAACACTTGCAAACTTGGTTGACCCCGAAACAATTAAAGGCATCCCGTCGATTATGTGCGGTTTTGCCGTGCTGTTTGCGCTCAGCTTGGCGTTTTGGATTTTGCCAAAGGCGGGCACAAAACGTTGAAATACTTTGCAACGTTTGTTTCGGGCACGCAAGAGATTGTCGGCAAGCGGTTGCAGCAGTTTCCGCGTGCCGAACTTGCAGTCGATGAACTGCAGGATGGTTTGGTTATGTTTACCTCGTCGCTGAGCGTCAACCAGCTGAGCGAACTGCGCTTTTTTAACAATGTATTTGGCTGCCTGGGCGATTTTGGCCAGCAAAAAACAATCGACGACGCGGCGGTTTTGGCGGCAAAAACAGATATGTCGGGGTTGCCAAAAGTTGGGTTTAAAATTCACACCCGTCACGCCAACCAGACAATTGGGCTGGCGAATGTGCAAGCTTTGCAGCAGGCGGTGACCGATCAAACTGGTAGGATTCCTGATTCGTTCAGGCCTGATTTAGAATTTTTGCTGTGGCTCCGCGCCGATGGCCGCGCGCTGTGGGGCTGGCAATTGCCGCGCCCTGGGTTTAAAACGCGCAAGCTCGAACCGGGTGAACTGCGGCCAGAGCTGGCGCATATTATGGGCTTGCTGGCCAGCCTCGACCAAGACGATGTAGTGGTTGATCCATTTGCCGGGTACGGTTCGATTGTGCGCGAATGTTTGCAAGGTTTCCACTGCAAAGAAGTTATCGCCGTCGAATTTAACGAACATTTGGTGCCGCATTTAAAATCGATCCCGCACTTAATTGCCAAACATGGCGACGCCGCGCGGCTGCCGCATATCGAAACCCGCAGCGCCGACCGCGTTATAACCGACCCGCCGTGGGGCAAGTTCGAACCCGCCAGCCCCGAGCATTTGGAGCACCTGTATTATGAGTCGTTTGTTCAAATGCACCGCGTGCTGCGCGTAAAAGGCTGCATTGTTTTGGTCACGAGCGTGCCGTTTATCGAAAAATTGGCGGCCGAGGTTGGGTTTACGATCGAGAAGCAATATAATATTTTGGTGTCTGGGCAAAAAGCGGCGTTGTATAAGCTGCGCAAGCTATAAAAGCTGCGGTTTTACGAAACGGCTTGAGAAAGCAGAGCACTATCCTCAGAAGGGGCTCTTGTTTCCCAAGTGAACGAAGGCGCTTCTTGCGCCGGCGTGCACCCTTCGGAGGATAGTGCTCTGCTTTCCTGCGAGCAGCTTGCGCCATAAGCACAATCGTTATATCATTTAAATAAGCTCGTGCGCAAAGTGGCTCTTGGCGCGAAAAAGCAAAACAAAAACTGCAAAAACAAAAAGAGCCGGGTGGGCGCGCACAAGCTCCAAGGACTTAACCATGCCCGACAATAATTTAGAACGACTTATCCATAAAAACCTCATGTACACCATCCGCACAATGGTTGGTTCGGAACTTTTTAAACATATTTACGTGCGCGACAAACGTGATGGCCGCGAATTCGACGCCCTCGACAATGGCACCGACGCCTGTGCCTACAGCGTTTCGGGTATTTTGGCGCTGCACGGGCTCATCGACCATCCGCACGCTACCGTTGGTACTACCGTAAAACACATGCTCGAAGCCGGTTGGGTCGAAACTAAAAACCCAAAACCCGGCGATGTCGTGCAGTGGGCCGCGCAGGGCGACAACATGCACATGGCGTTTTTTATCGGTGACGGCCAGGTGATCGGCAATTCCACAACAGACCGCGTGCCAAAACAATACAGCCTCACATTGCCAGATGGCCGCGAGCCAATTGCGTACTTTACGCACCCTTCCCTCGGGGCGTAGTTAATGCTATAATCGCCTAAGTTATTCGAGGGGCATTAGCTCATTTGGTAGAGCGCTTCCATGGCATGGAAGAGGTGATCGGTTCGAATCCGATATGCTCCACCATGGAATTATTTAAAACGCCCAAAGCCGGGCGTTTTTGATTTGCCTAACCCTCAGCTTTCGGTGTATGCTTAAAAAAGATACATTCAAAATAACAAGAGGGTAGATTATGAATCCAGATATGCAGCAGCAACCGGGCGCACCTGCGCCTGCACCACAACCTATGGCGACGCCACCGAGCCCGGCGCCAATGGGTGGCGGACAGCCAATGCCAATGGCAGGCAAGCCGGCTAATAAAAACATGATGATGGGCATTATTATTGGTGCCGTCGTTGTGGTCGCGGCAATTGCCTGGGGTGTGTACGCCTACGTGAGCAACACTCCCGAAAGCATGTTACAGTCGGCCGTGCAAAACATCAGCGGCGAAAAAACAATGGCCGCGACGCTTAAAATCGTCAGCGGTACTGGCAACAGCAAGTCTACATTTACCGGTGACGTTGCGGTTGCGGTTGACCCTAAAAACGAAAAAAACGGCGAAGTCATTTTAGGGATCGGCTCGGGCGACCAACGCATTGGCCTGAGCGTTTTGTCGCTCGACGAATCGTTTTACCTTAAAGGCACCGAGCTTGAGCGCCTGGGCGCTTTGTTTGGCGCGCTTAACGCGGGTGCGAGCCCAAGCGACGTGGCCGAGCTGAGCACTGCCTTTAAGAACCTCAATGGCCAGTGGTTCGTTATGACCAAAGAAGAAATCCAGCAAGTGGCCCAAAGCAGCGGCACCGACAGCGTCAGCGGCGCTGTTTCGCCCGCCGAAATTAAAAAAATGCTCGAAATTTACACCCAGCACCCATTTATCGTGTCTGACAAAGTGTTTGCCGACGAAACAGTCGACGGTTCAAACTCGGCTCACTTTAGCCTAAAAGTCGACAAAGACAAAGAAGTTGCGTTTTTGCAAGCAGTCAAAGCGGCTAACCTGACCACTATTACCGTGACCGACCAAGACATCGCTGAAGCAAAAAGCGCCACGCAGACTGCCGACAGCACGATTGAGGTATGGATTGCCCGCGACAGCAAAAAGTTTAAGCAAATCCGCATTGCCAACACAAAGGCTGGCGAAGAAACCGACATCACGCTTACGCTTACCGGCAAGCTGCCAACATTCGACAAGTTCGAAAAGCCAGCTGGCGCCAAGCCAATTGCACAGCTTATGAACGCGCTGCTTGGGGCACCATTGCCACAAGACGACTTTAGCGACCTGTAAGTAGTACGACGCATTTTATAAAACGCCGCGCCCACAAGTCGCGGCGTTTTTAGTATACTTATAGCAATGGTCAAACAATTTATCACCAAACTACTCGAAGCCAAGGCTAAACGCCTGCTTAAAAAATACAAACCAAAAATTGTCGCCGTCACCGGCAGCGCGGGCAAAACCAGCACTAAGCTGGCAATCGCCACGGTGCTGAGCGAAAAGTATAAAGTGCTGGCGCATTACGGCAGTTACAACACGCCGATTGCGCTGCCGCTGGCGATATTTAATATGCATTTGCCACTTAAGTTGCGCGACCCGTTTTCGTGGTTTAAGGTGCTGGGCGCAATGTCGAAACAGCTACGCGAGCCGTATCCGTACCAGGTGTTGGTGCTCGAACTTGGCTCTGACAGCCCGGGCGATATTGAGTATTTTAAAAAGTACGTCCACCCCGATATTGCGGTTGTAACGGCGGTCGCCGAAGAACACATGGCCTATTTTGGCACGCTCGACGCGGTTGCAAAAGAAGAACTTGTGGTCACCAGTTTTGCCGGGTTGTCGCTTATTAACCGCGACGACATCAGCGCCGAATACACAAAATACGTGCCCGAAGGCATCAATTTAGACACCTACGGCACCACTGGCGTCGCCGAGTACCGCTTTATAAACGACGATTACAAACCCGGGCAGGGCTTTACCGGCATGTTCGTGTCGCCCGAATATAAAGAGCAAAAAGTTGCGCTGCAACTGGTTGGCGAGCATAACATCCGCAGTGCGGTGGCGGCCGGTGCGGTCGGTATTAAAATGGGTTTGAGTGCCGAGCAAGTGGCGGCCGGGCTGCAAAAAATCCGCCCGGTTAATGGCCGCATGAACTTACTGAAGGGGCTCGAAAACTCTACGATTATTGACGACACGTATAATTCGAGCCCGATTTCGGCGCTTGCCGCGCTGCAAACTTTGTATAAGTTTCAGACGACCCAGCGCATTGCCGTGCTTGGCTCGATGAACGAACTCGGCGCGTATTCGCAAGAAGCGCACGAGCGCGTCGCCAACGCCTGCGACCCGGCGCTGCTCGACTGGGTGATTACTATTGGCGCCGAAGCCAAAAAATACCTGGCGCCGGTCGCCGAAAAACGTGGTTGCCGCGTGCGCAGCTTTTTAAGCCCGTACGATGCCGGCGCCGAGTTACACAAATTATTGCAAAACGGCGCAGTTGTGCTTGCCAAAGGTTCACAAAATGGCGTATTTGCCGAAGAAGCGATAAAAATTATTTTGCACAGCACCGAAGAAGAAAAAAGCTTGGTGCGCCAAACGCCGGATTGGCTGGCAATAAAACAGCGGCAGTTTGGTAGTTAGCGCCGGGACGCACATTGGCGGGTAGCCAAATGTGCGCCCCAGGCAGCATCGTCAGCGGTGGCGGTGGCGGCCGGTAACGGGCGGTGGGTCATCGTCGTCTTCGTCATCATCTTCGTCTGTGCGACGGCGCATCGCCAGCACAAATATCGCGCCGCCGATCACCACCAGCGTCGCGCCAATGATCAGCGCCCACGGAATCCACGCCGCTTTGCGCTCGTAGTTCATCTCGACGTAAGTGGGCACCGGTTCGGTGAGCACGTTCTCGCTCGGCTCAGGCGTTGCGACAGCCGGCGTTGGCACCGGGCTAGGCGCTGCCGACGACGGCTTTGCCTTGGGCGACTTGCTGGCCGGTGGCGAAACCACACACAGCGGTATCTTCGTCGTGGTCAGTAGCGAGGTGCTGTCGTCACCCTCGAGGCTCAGGCGGTATTCCTTGCCCCGTACGACCGCGAATACCAGGTTGCCCGTTTGGCCGGCCCGTACGGTGGCAGTTTTGTTTACCAGGTTGGTGCCGGGCGTTGTGAGTATCGCCGTGTAGTCCACCATGACCGGGTTGTGGTTGGTCACTTGCAGTGTCAGGCTGGGCGAAGCGCCGCACGCCGAGGTTGTGGCGCTGGTCGTTGCCACCACCGGCGCCTTGCAGGTCGGCGTGGTGAGCGTAAAGCTGCCGTTCCAGCTGTTAGGCACGCTGGCCGTCGCTGGGCTGGCCGCTTTGAGCGCCGCGTCGAACGCCACGTCGTAGGTAGCGGTGTCGCCCACGTAGCTGCTCTGGCTTGCCAGCGGCAGGTCTGAGGCCAGCGTGTGCACCGCAATTTGCTGCGTGGCAAGCACCTTTGTCAGCGTGAACTTCCCGCCAACCATCAACTGGTCGCCGGGGCACGAAACTGCAGCCGTCGCGGTAACTGGCTTGTCGGCGTGAGCGGGCGTGGCCAACCCCAAGGTCGCCACTGCAGCCACGCTGGCCGCCAATAAAAACCGGGTGGTTTTCACCATCTACCTTTCTGTCGATGCTACTCCGCTGTAGGCCGCGGGTGCGGCAGCGGGGCAAAACAAAACGCCGGGCATGCCCAGCGTCTGGTTCTAATTTGTCATAATACATGATGGTAGCGAGTGCCCGCAAGCGCGTGCGGCTGGGCAATCTGCCCAAACAAAGGTATACTGTACCCATTATTATGAAACGCTACAACCCCTCGCAGATCGAACCAAAATGGCAAAAAGTATGGGACGAGCAAAAAACATACAAAGCCCATGACGACAGCAAAAAACCGCCGTATTACGCGCTGAGTTTTTTTCCGTACCCCAGTGGCGCCGGCCTGCACATTGGCCACGTGCGCAACTTTACGATTACCGACGCCGCCGCGCGCTTTAAGCGAATGCTCGGGCACGAGGTTATGCACCCCATGGGCTGGGATAGCTTTGGTCTGCCGGCCGAAAATTATGCCATTAAAACCGGCACGCCGCCACAGGTAACCACTAAGCAAAATACCGATAATTTTCGCGAACAGGCCAAACATTTAGGTTTGTCGATTGACTGGGATCGCGAATTTGCCAGCTCCGACCCCGATTATTACAAATGGACGCAGTGGTTCTTTTTACTGCTCCACAAACGCGGCCTGGCCTACCAAAAAGAAAGCTTGCAATTTTGGTGCGACACCGACAAAACAGTTTTGGCGAACGAACAGGTAGAAGCCGGCAAATGTTGGCGCTGCGGCAATGAGGTCACCAAAAAATCGCTCAAACAATGGTTTTTTAAGATTACCGATTATGCTGACCGTTTGGAACAAGATTTAGAGGGCTTAGACTGGCCGCACAGCATTAAAACAATGCAAAAAAACTGGATTGGCCGCAGCAAAGGCGCCGAAGTCGACTTTGCGATTGACGGCCACAAAGAGTCGCTTACCATTTTTACCACCCGCCCCGACACATTATTTGGCGCGACATTTATGGTAATTGCGCCCGAACACACCTTGGCTAAAAAACTGGCGACTGCCGAACAAAAAAAGGCTGTCGAAAGTTACATCCGCGAAGCCGCCACCAAAACCGACATCGTGCGCATGGATCAAAACCGCGAAAAAACCGGCGTGTTTACTGGCGCTTACGCAGTAAACCCGGTCAACGGCGCCAAAGTGCCGATTTGGATTGCCGACTACGTGCTGGCTGGCTACGGCACCGGCGCGATTATGGCTGTGCCCGCGCACGACCAACGCGACCTTGCGTTTGCCAAAAAATTTGACCTGCCGATCATCGAAGTTATCGAGCCCGAAACCGGCGAGCCGCAGCAAAACCCCGAATTTCGGCGCAGCATTGTGGGGATCATCCGCAATCCTAAAACAAACAAGTATTTGGCGCTTAACTGGGGCCCCAAGTTTGGCGGGCACCTGTTTATTGGCGGCGGCATCGAAGGCGACGAGACAATCCAGCAAACCGCCGCACGCGAAATTGCCGAAGAAACGGGTTACAAAAACGTAAAATTTGTAAGCAGCACCGGCCGCATGTTCCACAGCTACTACGCATTTAGCAAAAAAGTCGCGCGCCGGATTGAAGTGTACGGCTTGTTGTACGATTTAGTCGACGACGAAAAAACAGCGACCGCACTAGCCGACAACGAAAAAAACATGTTCAAATTGGAATGGCTGAGTGCCGCCGAAGTCGAAGCCAAGTTCGACGACGAATCGCACCTAAACGCCTTTAAACAATTAGTAAAAGGCGAGTGCTACCACGGCGAAGGCTTAATGGTAAACTCGGGCGAATACGACGGCATGCCAAGCGCTGAAGTGCGCGAAAAAATTGTGGCCGACCTTGCCGCAAAAAAAATGGGCAAAGAGCGCGTCACGTACAAAATCCGCGACTGGCTTATTAGCCGCCAGCGTTATTGGGGCGCCCCAATCCCCATGGTGCACTGCCCAACCGACGGCATTGTGCCCGTGCCCGAAGCCGATTTACCGGTTGTTTTGCCCGACATGAAAGACTACCAACCCACCGGCGACGGCCGCTCGCCACTGGCTAAAAACCGTGAGTGGGTCGAAACAACCTGCCCTAAATGTGGCGGCAAAGCCGAACGCGAAACCGACACCATGGACGGCTTTGCCTGCAGCAGCTGGTACGCGCTGCGCTTTGCCGACCCGCACAACGCAAACGAAGCATTTAGTAAAAAACTTGTCGAACACTGGGCGCCGGTTGATTTGTACGTTGGCGGCGCCGAACACGCGGTGATGCACC
The DNA here is from genome assembly GCA_964436805.1 of uncultured Candidatus Saccharibacteria bacterium. Classification (GTDB taxonomy): domain Bacteria; phylum Patescibacteriota; class Saccharimonadia; order Saccharimonadales; family EFPC-124; genus EFPC-124. Next base: position 23,138 of record CAYTEG010000001.1, on the reverse strand, counting down.
TTTTGTACGCCCGCATGTGGACAAAAGTTATGTTCGATGCTGGCCTGGTAAGCTTTACCGAACCATTTACCGCGCTGCGCAACCAAGGCCTGCTGCTTGCCGAAGACGGCACTAAATTTAGTAAAAGCAAAGGCAATGGCGTCGACCCCGAAGACATTATTAAAAACGGCTACGGCGCCGACGCGCTGCGTGCAACCATTTTGTTTTTGGCACCATTCCACCAAAATACTCCGTGGAGCCCCGAAGGTTTAGGTGGCGTGTACCGCTTTATAAACCGGGTGTGGACGCTCGCGCAAGAAGTTACCGAGGCGCCAGAAGGCGACAAAGAAAACACGGCGATCAAGCGCGTTATGCACAAAACAATTAAGCGCGTCACCGACGACATGCATCAATTTGGTTACAATACCGCCATCGCCGCGCTTATGGAAGCTACTAACGAACTGTACAAACTCCGCGAAAGCATGGGTGAGTCTAAGAAAGATTGGCAGTGGGCAATGGCTGCCATGGCGCAGATGCTCGCGCCGTTTGCGCCGCACGTAGCCGAAGAGTTGTGGGAGCAATTTGGTGGCACAGGTTCGGTGCACCTCAGCGACTGGCCAACCTGGGACGACAACTATTTGGTCGAAGATACCGTGACGATTGTGGTGCAGGTAAATGGCAAAGTGCGCGCCAAGTTGCAGATTGCGGCCGATGCCACCAAAGAGCAGATTGAGCAGCAGGCTTTGGCCGACGAACATGTTAAAACGTTTGTGGGCAACAAAAAACCGCGCACCATTTACGTGCCTGGTAAACTTGTAAACTTCGTTATATAAAATTACAGCCACATGCTTGGCGTGGCTGTAATTACTTTAGGCGATACTTTGCCAAAAAATGGCTTCGTTTGCCCGCTTGTTTGCAAAACGTTTTTGTATTTTATTTATCAAGAGCGGCCGGTCGAAAACGTGTAAAGGGTCTTGCTCGGCCAGGTAAGTAATGAGCTGGCGGTATATGCCTGCCAGTGTTTGCTGTTCGCCGTCAGACAACTGCCTATCGGTTGGTGCTTTTGCTGTAATAATCCGCAGGTCATCAAGCAGCGGGGCGACTGCTTTGGCGTCAGAAGCAAGTGACGAAAGGTATAGTACGACATCGACAGCTCTTGCCTCGCCCTTAAACGTTGTGTCGCTGAGCGTAAACGATTCGCCGATTTTATTAAAGCTGTACCCTGCAACAACACTTAAAATACTGGCGATCATAAACGGAAGCGTCACAAAAGCGCCTTCGGTAATATGCAAAATATGGATAATCGGCGGCAATGCCATAGCCGTAAGATTGGTTATAAGCAAAATCGAAAGCCACCGCAGCGACTTTTTATACGCCGGGCCTGCGGCGCGTTGGATGCGAATTGCAAGCAACACCAAAATGGTGGTTATGGTCACGCAAAGCAAGTCGCCAATAAGTGAAATACGCTGCGATTCTTCGATTAACCAGCCGCCGGGGATGGCAATAAGTGGCACGAGCGCTAAAATGCTAAAATTCGTCAGCCGGCTGCGTATGTTAAGCGCCAGCGCAAACTGCCGCAGGCCGGTAAAAATGGCGACGCTTGCAATAATTAAGGGGAGCGCCTTGCCGCCGTTTTGCGCCCACGGGCTATCCCACAGGTTAAATGTGGCGATAACAGGAAACTGCAAAAAACTCACGCCGTACAGGGCAAGGCCAACACAAATCGCTTTGTAGGCGCGCCGAAATTGTTCTTTAAAGCCCCTTAGGCCTGTGAGGAACAAAATAACGGCGCCAGCATACAACCACGCCACGACGCTTACCGCGGCAGTTGCGACTTTGTATTCTTGTGTTCTGATAGTCGTAAGATTTTCGGGGATAGGAACAAATAGTATGATGATTACCGGTAGAACAATGGCTACCCCAAAAATTAACATGAGTATACGGCGGGCTGATTTCATAATGATACTTCCTGCTGTTAAGTAACGCTTATGATTATAGTACCATAGTCGCTAAAGCAAAAAGCCGTACCCCACTTTAGGGGATACGGCTTTCCGCACTTCCAGTATGCCTGCGTCAGACGCGGGTGCCCATCGGCAGGCCGTGGTCGTTGACCAGGGTGATGTAGTTCGCCACCCGCTGAGCCCACCAGCGCCGGTTCGGCATCTCGGCCGGGCCGCTCGGCGGCAGTGCGGCCAGCGTGTCGAGGTGCAGCCGGGTGGCCTCCTCGTCATCGCTGCGCACGGCCTCGATGAGCGCCAGGAACGGCCCCCAGACGTGCTCGGGGTTGTCGGCGTAGGGCACGGGCTGCAGCACGTCGACGATCATGCCGATGAGCCGCTGCAGGTCGGTGAAGCGCTGCCAGTCGGCCGACCTGCCGAGGTTGAACAGCAGCAGCGGGTCGCAGGCGCCGACGATGGCCGCGTCGTTCTGGCCGGTGTCGGTCGCGGCGAAGAGCCGCGCCAGGGCACCCCAGGCGGCGGTCTGCCGTTCGGCCAGGGTGGCCGTGCTGCCCTTCCAGTGCGGATCCTCACGGATGGCGCGCAGGGCGCGTTCACCGTTGATGGCGCGCTCCCAGAGCGAACGCTCCAGGAGCTCCGGCGGCGTTGTCTGCTTGCCTGTTGCCGGCAGGGCGGTGAGGCTTGTCATGCAGGTTCCCCCTCGGGTGTGGATGTGCGGTTTACGGCCACCAAATTGCGACGGACGTATTAGACATATATTGCCATAAAATACACAATTTAGCAACATATCCTTGCCCAAAAAGCATGTTTGCTTTATAATTAACGTCAAGTTATTACAGATAAACCATAAGGAGGTTTCCTTTATATGGGTAAACCAAAAAAACAGACCTCACCCCGCAAGACTGGCCTGCGCCAGAGTCACTTGCGTGTTGACCTCGCCCGCCGGGTAAATGGCCTGCTTTCGAAAGCTGGTAGCAAGGTAAAAGCCTTTACGACCCGCCGCGAATCAGGTAGCAAAACCAAAGCTGCAACAAAGTAGTTCCCCGTAATTAGTAATCTTTAACAAACTTCAATATATATGGCATCAAACCGTCATCTTGGCCGCATTATCGCGCTGCAAACGCTCTACGAGTACGAGTTTAGGTTGGCTTCGGCTGACGCAAGCGCTGACCTCGATGAGATTTTGGCGCGCAATCTTGAGCGTTACGACGAAACCGTCGAAGACAAAACATTTGTCACGCAGCTTGTGCACGGCGCCGACGCAGACAAAAACGACCTTGATGCCATTATCCAACCAATAGCGCCCGAGTGGCCGCTTGCCCAAATTGCCCGGATCGACCTTGTAGTGCTGCGCATTGCATTGTTTGAACTGACAAAAATGACCGACAAAGTCCCGCCCAAAGTGGCGATCAACGAAGCGGTCGAGCTTGCCAAAGCGTTTGGTTCGGATAACTCCTCGAAGTTTATCAACGGCGTGCTTGGTACCGCGTACCGCACGCTGATCGAAGGAAACACCGATGGCAGCAATGCAAGTGCCAAAGTTTGAGCGGTTCCGCAAATACTTTGCACGCAAAAAACCTATTATCCAAGAAGTAATCCGCGAGCAGACTGCTGGCGGTGTTGTGCTGCGCCGCAATAAAGACACCAAAGAGCTCGAAATGCTGCTGACGCAAGACGCCAAAGACCGCTGGACGATCCCCAAAGGCCACATCGAAGAAGGCGAGACCGCAAAAGAAACCGCCGAGCGCGAAATCCAGGAAGAAACCGGCCTCAAAGAAATGGACATGATGGCCTGGCTGGGCAAAATCCACTTTCGCTACCGCCGCCAAACTAGCTTGGTGCTTATGACCACCCAAATTTATTTGGTATGGGCAAAAGGCGACACCGACGACCTCAAAAAAGAAGAATGGATGAACGGTATTGGCTGGTTTAAAGTTCACGAAGCACTTGATATGATTGAATACGAAGACATTAGCAAATTGGTGCTGATGGCGATGAAAAAAGTAAGGCATGCAGGATTATAACCTTTACCAAACGTTCGCCAAAACAACCTTCGGGTTTACCTTTAAAGACCCCGAACTGTTAGTAACGGCCTTAACGCACCGCTCGTACATGAACGAGCACAAAAAAAGCGCCAAAGAACACAACGAACGGCTCGAATTTTTAGGCGACGCCGTGCTTGAGCTTGTGGTCACCGAATATTTATACCGCAACTACAGCGAGCCCGAAGGTATTTTAACCAACTGGCGCGCGGCTTTGGTGCGCACCGAATCAATCGGCGCGGCCGGTGCAAAACTCGATTTAGGCCAGCTGATGCGTCTGAGTCGCGGCGAAAAACACGGGTCGCAGCGGGCGCGCGACCAAATTTTAGCCAACGCGTTCGAAGCCGTGACTGGCGCAATTTACCTCGACCAAGGCTACGACGTCGCCAAAGAATTTATCCATAAAAATATTTTGAGCACGTTTAAAGACATCCTCGATACCGGATCGTGGCGCGACCCTAAATCCCGGCTGCAAGAAGTCGCCCAGAGCACTGACGGCCAAACGCCGATCTACAAAGTTATCGAAGAAACCGGCCCCGACCACGACAAAATGTTCGTGCTCGGCGTGTACGTTGCTGGCAAGCTAAAGGGTAAGGGCAGTGGCCCCTCTAAGCAGATCGCCCAGCAAGAAGCGGCCAAAGCGGCGCTCGCCACTTACGTGACAAAAAAATAACCTTCGCTTATACTTTTTGTGCGCCTATAGAACGGAGCAATCATGGCACTCCTGCGGACAACTCAGGAGTTAGTCGAGGCACTTTCGCAGTACCCCGACGACGATGAGTGGTGCGTTAAGGCATATATGCGCCACCCATACCAGGTGGGCAAAGGCTTTTTGGACGACGCATCACCAATAACGGTAACGCCCGACTACGACCTTTTAGTTGGCCTGAGCAACGAGGCAATTGCGGTGGTTACGCATATGCCCGGGCGGCGGGTTGGCAGGCACGGGTACCGGGTGCTGCGGCCCTTTCCGCGCGGCAGCGAAAAGCTGGCCGAATGGGCGTTTGTGCGCCTCATGTACGAAGTTGTGCCCGAGGCAGGCAACGGCCGGTTACTGGTGTGGGATCCAGTCACCGGCCGGCGCGTACCAGCGCAGGTAGCCCTAAACCCGCGCGGCCACACCGTTGCGGATGGCCGGCGGATTGGCAACGTGATCGTATATGTACCCGCTGTCGTCCGCAACAGGTTGTGCCGGTTCTATGGAAGGTGGTGAGGTGCGCTCCCCGGCGCACCTCCCCCTCATTTGACAACTGGGGTTATTCCCTGTAAAATGTGTAGCAGTTTACTTATAAGATTAAGAGGATTATTACTACATGCTCGCAATTCGTTTGCAACGTCTCGGCCGCAAGGCAATGCCGGTATACCGTGTCGCCGTACAAGAATCGCAACGCCACCCCAGCAGCGGCCGTGTGGTCGCCTATGTTGGCGCCTACAACCCGCACACCAAAGAGGCTAAACTCGACAAAGAAAAGATCGAATTTTACCTTAAAAATGGCGCGCAGCCATCACCTCGCGTGGTGCGCTTGCTCGAGGCCGACAAAGTCGCGCTGCCAGCCTGGGTAAAAAAGGCCGACAAAAACGAAGGCAAAATCCGCCACGCCGAAAAGCTGCGTAAAGACCAGCCAAAAGAAGAAGCCAAGCCGGTAGAGGCTGAAGCTCCGGCCGAAGAAGCGGCTCCAGAAGCCACCGAAGAAAAAACCGAAGAATAAAAAATACCCCGCTCGCAAAAAGTGAGCGGGGTATTTTTTTTGGATGCTATTTTTTAAGGGGCGGGTACTGGTTGCGTCGTGGTGCAACCAGTACCCGGCCGGGCAGTCATGCTTCCGGCAGCGTTTCGCCCTTGAGGGTCAAGCCGATGGCGGCGAGCTTGGCGCGAACCTCGGCGATCGACCTCTCGCTGAACGTGTGCCGCACGTACAGATCGCCGGCTGCTCGCTCGGTGAGCATGCCGATGGTCTGATAGCCGCGGAACGCCAACTTGTTGTAGACCCGGAGGTCGAGGTCTAGCACAGAGATCGGCTGCGCCAGCTTGTCGGCCAAGCTCATTTCGGCGATGGGCACCTCGGCGGCGGGTGCCGGCTCGGCCACCGGTGTCTCAACCGGCTTCTGCGGGATCTTCGCCGTGACCTTTTTGCCTTTCTTCGGCGCCTCTGCGGCAGCGATCGTACGCTGCACGGCGCCAGTGCCGCCCATGATGTAAACAACCTGGGTTGTCGCTGGCGCTCCGCCAGTCTGGTTGCCCTTCTTGCGCATGTGCCGCGCAGTGGGCTCCTTTGGCTTTTTACGCTGTTTCATACCGTACCTCACTGTGCGTCGAGGGTGGTTTGTTGCAGTAATACGATATCATCAAAACTAATTTTAAGCAATCTGGCGCGCTACAAAAATACCCCACCAAAACCTGGTGGGGTATTTTATAAATAAGTTCATGGATGACCGGCTGCAGTATGCGAACTGCAGCCGGTACCCACTTTACACATGCGACTCAGGCAGCCTTGGGCGGCTGGAAGTCGAGCCCCATGCCCAGGAGCTTAGCCTGGATGTCGTCGGCGGCGCGCTGGCTCATGCGCTTGAAGCCGGTGAAGTACCGCTTCGTGCGCGTCACCAGGTCGCCGACGATGTTGACGCCGGCCCGCTTGGCCTCGTTGTAGGCGCCGATGGACAGGTCGAGCTCCTCGATCGGCAGCGCCAGGTCTTCGGCGAGGGCGTTGGCGGCGCGGGCCTTGATGAGGGCCAGCTCCGTCGCGGTGGTCGCGGCGGCGAAGTCGGGGGTCTGCGGGCGCGGCGGCTTGGGGGTCGGCAGCGTCGGCAGGACAGCCTCGGCTTCGGCCCTCTCGGGCTTGGCCTTGCTGCCGATCGTCGACGGCTGCGCGCCCTTGTAGTGGCGGAACTTCGCGCCGCGCGCCGCGGCCTTCGCCTGGGCGGTACGCTGGTTGCGCGCCTTGAGCTTGGCCTTCGCCTTGGCCTTGGTGGTCGGGGTGATCTTCCGCATACGGACGATCCCTTCTTGTGTAAAGCGGGCGAGCTCGCCCACTCTGTTTGACAGGGTTGAGCAAAGCTTATGAAAAGTATATTAACATAAAAATATAAAAAAAGCAAGTATTTTGCCGCAAGCAGTTTGCGCTGCGCCTAGGCAGTGCGCTACAATACGTTAGTACAGTAAATAATGGGAGCCTGTCCATGACAAGCATCGACCAGCAGTTTGTGGAATTCATTATAAAATCGCTCGTCAGTAAACCAGAGGCCGTGACCATCGAACGCCGCATCGACGAAAAGGGCGTACTACTCGAACTTACTGTCGACCCCGAAGATTTAGGCCGGGTAATCGGCAAACGCGGCGCAACTGCCCAAAGTGTGCGCACCTTGCTGCGCGCCCTGGGCACTAAAAACGACGCCCGTTACAACTTAAAAATCGTCGATGTCGACCGCCCCGGCGGCGCACCAGCCGACGACAGCACAGCCAGCGATGACGCTGCTGACGACACTGCCAAACCCGTTGCTGCCGCTCCGGTTGACGAACCTGTGGAAAAAACAACAGATAAGCCTGTGGAAGAATCAGAATCTGTCGCAACTCGAACCCGAAAAGAGCTTGCAGATTTAGACGATCTCGACATATAATACATACAGGTTCGAACGAGAAGCGAACGAAAAACAAAAATAAAAGCTCATGCGAGCAACGTAAGTTGAGAGCTTTATGTGGCGAAAGCACCGGTCAGTTGGCCGGTGCTTTTGTTTGTCGGAACCAGGCGCTTATTTATCTAACGACTTAATAACTTCTATGAGGTCACTTAGTACAATCTCGGCCTTAATAACATAGCCGTCCATGTCTTTGCGTGTTTCGGCGCTGAGCTTGCTGTCGCCAAGGTTGGTGAGCATCACAATTTTTGCCCGCGTGCAGTTGTAGGCCGGGTCGTGGCGCAATATTTTAAGCACCTCGAAGCCGTCTTTTTTGGGCATCATGATATCTAAAAATATAAGGTCTGGTTTAAATTCGCGCGCTTTGTTTATGCCGTCTTCGCCGTCGATGGCGCTTTCGAGCGAGTACCCGTTAAGGTTTAAAAACGTCTCGTACATTTTGCGCAGTTCGGGATTGTCTTCAACGAGTAATATTTTTCGTAGTCCAGCCACGGTTCCCCCTTGTTGGTGTATGTGATTTTTGTGCGTGAACCTGCAGCGCGGCGAGTTTTGCCTCGTCGAGCACGGGTATGGTCAGGCTAAACACCGACCCTACGCCTTCTTCGGACTCTACAGTAATGGTACCACCATGGCGCTCGATGATCGACTTTGAAATAAACAAGCCCAGCCCGGTGCCGGTGCTCCCGCTGTTAAGCCCGCCCCGCACCCGGTAAAATTTGGTAAACAGGTTTTGCATGGCTTTTTTAGGGATGCCAATGCCGGTGTCTTTAAAGCGCACCACAAACTGCGTGCCCTCGCGCCCAAGCAGCACGGTGACGGTGCCGCCGGAGTTGGTGTATTTTATGGCGTTGGTAATGAGGTTGTTAATCACCTCGTGCAGGGCGATTTGGTCGGCAATAACGTAGCAGCCGCTGACCGGGCCGTCGTAATTAAGGGCGATGCGTTTGTCGGTGGCGCTAAAGCTGGCGTTGCGTATTGCTTGCTGGATGTCGGCGGCGATGTCGACCTTTTCGGGGTGCAGGGTGAGCGTGCCACGTTCGATGCGCGTGACGCCAAGCAAGTTGTCGATTAACCCGCCAAGTTCGGCCGTGCTTTTAAGTGCCTGCTGCAGATAGTTTTTAACGTCGGGCGAGACGTTTTCGCCTTCGGTAAAGGTGATGAGCTCCAGATAGCCACGGGTGGCAGCCAGCGGCGTGCGCAGTTCGTGGGCGGCCATCGACACAAAGTCGACCTTCATATTTTCGAGGTCGCGGCTTTTGGTTTGGTCGTGCACGGTAATAATGGTTTGCGGCAGTTGCAGCTCTTGCACGCCGTTAATTTTTGCCACGGTCAGGCTTAGGTAGTGGGTGACGCCGCCGACATCGGTGTACTCGAGGTCGGAGTAGGTGTTGGTGCCTTCTTTGGTGTAGTCGATCGCGAAATCCTGCAGGTTGTGCTTCCAGATAAATAATTCGTCGATGTGGCGGCCGACGATCGAACGTTCGGGCAGCTGGGTGAGGTCGTTGGTTGCGGCATTGGCTAAAATAATCCGCCCCTGTTTGTCGATGGCCATAATACTTTCGGCGGTGCTGTTAAGGATGATCGTCAGGCGGTTGCGCTGCGACTCAAGGCTGGTCACAAAATCTTGCAAACTGCGACCCATGGTGTTGATACTTTTGCCCAGGGCACCGATTTCGTCCTGGCGTTTAAAGTCGACGCGCGAGCTAAAATCGCCGCGGCCAAAACTTTCGGCCAGGCGTGCGACGCGTAAAATCGGGCCGGTAAAAAAGCGGGTAAAGTACAGCGAAATAATAGCAATGGCGATCGACGACCCCAGTACAATCGCAAATAGCGTAGTGCGCAGCTGGTTAATTGGCGCCAGCGCTTCGTCCATGTCGATTTTGGTGGCCAGCACCCAATCGGCAAAACCGACCGAGCGCGAGGTGACAAGCACGTCGCGGCCGCGGTAATCGACTGCCTGACGGTACAATGCTTCGCTGGTCGTAAGTATTTGCAGCGAATTAAGGTTTTTCTTGAGCGCCGCGTCGGTGTCGAACCGCAGCGGGAACAGCGAAATCGCGCTGCCGTCGGCGCTGCGTTCGGCAATCATGGTTTCGCCAGTGGTGCCAAGGCCAGTGTAATCCTGGATTGCCGCCACAATGTCGTCGATGCGAAAAATAAGGTTGAGGTAGCCTGACTCTTTTTTGTTAACGCTGATTTTAATGGTAATGTACAGCTTGTCTATGCCATCGCGCGCATCTTCTTTAACGCTGATACTGCTCTCTTGGCCGCTTTGTATGGCGTATTCCTGGGGCTGCAATTGCTTGCCCTCGCTGCCGCTGACGGTCGAAGAGATAACAACGCCGTCCAGCCCGACCACATAAATTGCCTGAATCTCGGGCGTCGCGATTTTTTTCGTCGAAATAACATTAAATATGTCGTTGCGGCCGTTTTTGTGGCCCGAACTTAAATAGGTGCTGAGCGCGCTTTGCAGGTCAAACTGGTTGGCGGTTTTTGTTGCTTCTTCTTGGTGTTTTTGCAGCAGCGCCGTGATTTTTTGCTGCTGGTTGGCAGCGACACTACTAAGTTGGTCTTCGGTTTTGCGGGTGAGCTCATCGCCAGTGGTAACATAAGCCAGGGCGCTCACAACAATCGTTGGCACCAGCCCAATGGCGAGCATGATGATCGTTAGCTTAATCCGAATGCTCACCCTTGTTACCTACACCCCTTTAGTTTTGGTCAAGTAAGGTAAACGCGCCGTCTTTTACCTGGAACAAGTCGTACTTGTATGTTTTGTCAGATATTTCGCCGTTTACATCGAACTTAATGTGGCCAGAAACGCCTTCAAAATCAATCGTCGGCAGGGCGTTTTTAACAGCCTCGCCAGTTTTCGCGCCTTTTTGGGTGGCAATCTGCAACACGTGGATGATGTCGTAGGCTTGTGGCGCCGCGTATAGCTGTTCGGTTTTTTGGAATTCGTTGGTCAACGCCTGTTTAAATGCTTTGCTGCCAGTGGGGAATGACGAAATGGTCAGGCCGTCGGCGGCTTGCGGCGCGTTGGTGATAATAGTGGTGTCGTACATAATGTCGGCGCCGTAAAATGGTGCGGTAATGCCGACTTCGCGCGCAACCTTCATGGCGGCCGTGGCCGAAACAACCGAGTTTGGCGCAATAAATAACGCCTGCGGGTTTTTGGCCTTAATTTGCTCCATTTGGGTGCGGAGGTCGATGACATCTGGCTCGGCAGTGGCGCTGGCCACAACTTTGCCGCCCAGGTTTTCGAAGTTTTCGCGGAACACGGTGTTCATGCCGCTGCCGTACGGTTCGTTGGTGTAAAATACGGCGACGTTGCGGTAGCCTTTATCGTAGATGGTTTGCGCCATAAACGAGCCCTGCAAGTTGTCGGGCGGGACAACGCGGAAGAAGTAATCGTTAGGAATGGTAAGCGTTGGGCTGGAGGCCGACGGGCTGATCATTGGGATTTTTGCGTTGTTGGCGGCGGGCAAGGCGGCGACGCTGGCGCTCGAGCAGCCTTCGCCAATAATTGCCACGACTTTTTGTTCGATAAGTGTTTTTATGGCTTCGGCGGCTGTTTTTGGGTCGCATTTTGAGTCGACCTGCACAATTTCGATGTTGTCGGCTCCCAGTTGTTTTTTGGCGAGCTGGATGCCTTTATTGGCACCATACCCCATGCTCGACGAGCCGCCGCTAAAGGCCATCATAAGCCCGACCTTAACGCGCGGCACGCTGGCCTGGTTGTTGTTTTGCAAAAACCACCACACGCCAAAGCCGGCGGCGGCAAGCGCGACAACTATCGCAGCAATAACCGCCATGAGTTTAGCCGGTGCTTTTTTAGGTGTTTCGGGTTGCAAGCCAGGCGCAGGAGCTGGTGGAATAAACGTGCCATTTTGCGGCGCACTTGGCGGCGTAGGTGCAGCACTTGTTTGTTGTGGTGGGGTTGTTGGTTGTTGTGGGTTCATAATTGTTATGTTTACTGCTTATATCATCTTTTACCGGCGGGCAGAAGTCAAGCGCCTCGCCCTGCGCGCCGGCTTGCGCCGCGTCGCCACAAAACCCGTGCCAAAAATAACAGCGTTAATCGCCAAAATGTAGACAGGGAATATAAAGCTGGCAAAATCCCAAGCTTGCAAAGTAAGGAGGGTTATAACCATGCTGGCCATAGTTATGGCGTAGGCCGGCAAAAATTCGCTGCCCGGCTTGCGCCATATTTTTATGATTGTCGGGATGCTGCTGCAAATATCGGCGCCGATGCTAAAAATAATCGCGAGTTTGGGGTCGCTGGTGGTCAGCCATAAAGCAACGCCAATCGCGGCCACCACGCCACAGGTAATGCTCGCCGGAGTAAAATGCGTGCGCTGCAGCGAATATTTAAGCGATAAAATAAAAACCAGCAGTGGGCCAAAACCAAGCGCCAGGGTAATTGCCATGCTGCTCAGCGCCGCGTGCTCAAACAGCTGGGCAACAAAAACGATCGCCGGCGTGAGTGCCCAAAAAAACCAGGTAATTGGGTTTGGTTTCGCCCGTTTTTTTATGACTGCCAGGGCGTAACTGAGCCCGCTGGTAAGCCGCAGGGCGACCGCATACACTACAAACCACTCTGGGAGCATGGTTGATCTCGTTTATGGTTGGCGCTGCCGCCATTGTAGCAGCAGTTCCCTGCAATAGCGATACAATTTTTATGGTATACTCACATCTGTAATGAAGCCACGCCTTATACAAGTCATCACGCTTTTCCCCGAAATGTTTGCGGGCGTTTTTGGCGCCAGCATGCTTTGGAAGGCGCAAGACCGCGACATTGTTAAACTTACCACCATCCAGCTGCGCGATTTTGGCCTTGGCCCGCGCCGCCAGGTCGACGACACGCCCTACGGCGGCGGCGATGGCATGCTTTTAAAACCCGAACCACTGTTTGCGGCGGTTGCGGCGGCAAAAAAGAACGACCCCGACGCCCAAGTACTGCTTATGACCGCCCGCGGCGAACGCTGGGTGCAGGCGCGCGCCAAAAAAATGGCCGACGACCCACGCGGACTCATTATTATATGCGGCCGTTACGAAGGCTACGACGAGCGCATTACCACTGTTGTTGACCAACAAATTTCGATCGGCGATTACGTTTTGACCGGCGGCGAGCTGCCAGCCATGGTGGTGGCCGACAGTATTATCAGGCTCATCCCCGGCGTTTTGGGTGGCGAAACAAGCGCCGAAATCGAAAGTTTTAGCGACGGCGAAACGCTTGAGTTCCCGCAGTACACGCGCCCGGCCGAATTTAACGGCTTAAAAGTGCCCGATGTTTTGCTAAACGGCCACCACGGGCAGATTGCTGAGTGGCGGAAGCAGCAGCAGAAAAAAGCTAAAGACTAGGGGTCCAGCCCCCGTATCCCAAACACTGGGCGTAACCGTTTTTTGCCTAGTAAGGCAAAAAGCCGACATCGGTTTGGGAGCCCTCGGAGGCTTGCCCCCTAGTCTTTAACATTTTAAAAAAACTCCCACCCGGGAGCCGTTAAAGGCCAGGTAAACGGTGGGCAAGCCCTGCCCGTTTACCGTGGCAAATAAAATGAGTTGTTGTGGTGTTACAAGCGACCACGTTTTTGTTTTTGTACGTTTTTGTTTACGTGAAGTATCGCTTACAAGTATAGTAACCGCTTGGCCAGCCAAACGCAAGCGTTTTATAATAAAATTACAACATCGTTTTTTAAGCCTGTTATAATAAAAAACATAAGCGAGGATGACATGAATATATTTAGTAAGTTTATAAGACCGGTCTACGCCCATTGCGACGTGCCCTGCGGCATTTACGAAACCGATACCATGACCCACGCCGCCGAAACCTGCGTGCGCATGATCGAAAAAATCGAAGCCTTGGCCGATGTAAAAGGCGAAAAATCCGACGAGCACAACAATTTTATCCGCATGGTCATAACCAAAGAAAAACACGCCGAAGCGTGCAAACAGCAGCTCTATATTTTATGGAGCGATTATTTTAAGCCCGAACACCTGCAAAAATTCCCCAATCTGCACGAAGCCTTTTGGCAAGCCACCAAACAGTGTAGCAAAGTTAAGCAAAGCCTTAGCCCCGACGAAGCCCACACCCTGCTGCACATGGTCGGTGACATCGCCAAAATGTTTAAGGAGTCAAAAGTCTAACTATGTTTTTCGTCCGCCGTGTCGAAGGCCTAAGTATGCTGCCCGCGTTTGCCCATGGCAAGCTGGTGGTGGCGATGCGCGTAGGCCGCCGGCCAAAGGTGGGCGATGTTGTTATCGCGCGTCATCATCGTATCGAAATAATTAAAAGAGTCGACCAAATCCACGACGGCCATGTGTATTTGCTCGGCGACAACCCCGCCGAAAGCACCGACAGCCGGCAGTTCGGGTGGTTGCCGCTGAGCGCAATCCGGGCAGTGGTACTTGGCGGCACAAGGAGTCAAAATGGTTAAATCGCTACCCGCGCCAAAAGTGCGCCACCCACAATTTTTAATTGCCCCCACGGCATACGCGGTTATTTTAGTAGCGCTGGTTGTGGTACAACTTATGGGAGTTGGCGGTTTCGACTTTGGCGGTATTAGCTACCATACCCCTGGCGAACCATGGATTATCGCGGTTTTGGCCGGACTCCAAATATTTTCGCTGCCGTTTTTGCTGCGCCTTAAGTTGAGCGTGTTTGCACGCGGCTTTAGCGCATTGTTTTCGCTGATCACCCCTGTATTTGTGTGGCTCGAAATCGTTTACTTAATCTCAACCGGCGACCTGCCCGCCAACTGGTACGCCGCCACCGCCAGTATTGCGCTGATCGTGCTTGGCAAAATCAGCTTTATGGTACTCGACGGCTCAAAAGCCATTGGCTTTTCAAAGAAGTAGTATTTAGGTATAATCTATCTGTTAGCGGCTAGGATTGTATTTGTTATGGGAAGGCGCCGTTAATGTACTTTGCGGGATTAATGGCGAGTGGCCAAGTGGTAAGGCGCCGCACTCTGGATGCGGAGATCGAAGGTTCGACCCCTTCCTCGCCAGCCAAGAATTAAGACCTGTCTTTATGGCAGGTCTTAATTCTTGTTTGTGGGGTCGACCCTTACTTATGACAATGCAATTTTATAAGCAAATAGCCTCCCGCGTGCGGAGGCTAATGCCAGTGCAGTTGGGAGGCTTAGGCCTCGATGGAGGCGAGTGTGCCCGAGTTGATGCGGCCGACGGTGGCCACGATCTCGGCGGTGTGCGCTTCGGCGCCGGGCCACAGGTAAACGTGGGTCGTGCAGCCGTCCTGGCTGGTGACAGCCCAGGTGGCGTCGCTGACCACGAAGCGGGTGGTGCTCCCGATCTCGTCGCACTCGATGGTGCCATTGCTGTGCATCATCGGCATCGAGTCGGTGGGGGCGTGGTCGGTCAGCTCGCTCTCGGCAGCCATGGGGCTGATTTCTCCCCAACTGGTCCCGGCCGCCAGCAGTGCGTCGACGACGGGCGCCAGCGGGAAGATCGGCCGGCTGGGGTCGAGGTCGACGACGCACGGCTGAATGCGCGGCACGCCGTTTTCGTTGCGTCCGGCGGTGGCGCTCAGGAACGGCACCAAGCCGCGCTGGACGACCTTGGGGTCGTGCTTGAGCTTGATGAGCGCGCCCTTGCGGTTGTCGTGTGTGACAACGAAACGGTGCGAGTCATCGAGCCGGTGCGGGGTGTTGAGGGCGAAAGTGCCACCCACTCCACCAGCGGTAGTCACGAGGAATCTCATCGGGTCGATGCAGATCTCCACGATCGCTCCTTATTTGGTAAGGGGTATTAGAAAAAATAATATCATTTTTAAGAGTTTTTGTCAATTTAGTTGGCGGGGTCGACAATGCCGCCGTCTGCCCAGCGGTTGTTGACCCACTGGTTGCCCGGCTGGTTGATGTCGAAGTTGGTGACCGGCCCAAAGGCGGCGCACTGGTTGTTTGTGCCGCGCTGGAAAATGTTGTCTTTATATACCACGTGGTCGGAGTGTGGCGTGGGCGAGCTAAACTTTTCACCGCCGTATGTGCAGTACGACGAGCCAACATTGGCGCCAAGCAGGTTGTGCTCGATGAGTGCGCCAGATATGGGGGCGAAGTTTGGTATAAGGTTAACGTCGCCGGTACAACCTTCGTTTACCGAGTTAACGGCGTGGTCGCACACGATGGTGTTGTGGCGTAATGTCATGTTGACGCCACCGTCGCTTAAGAAGCCGCCGAGGTGCCATGGCTGGTCGTCGGGTAGGTATTGGCCGTGCAGCCAGGAGTCGGTGATGCTACAGAACGAGCCGGTTTCTTCGCACTGCGCCCCTGTTTGGCCACCGTGCAGGTTGGCGCGGAGCACGGTCATGTTGCCAACCGAAATCGCGGCGCGTTGCTGGGTGCCAGCGTCGACTTCTGAGTCGATGACGGTCATCGACCAACTGCCCGACCCGCCAAGGTCGGTGTCGAGAAAAACAAGGCCATTAACTTTGCTGTTTTTGAGCGTAAAGTTGGCGGCGTGCACCTCGAGGTCGCAGTTGACGGTTTTACTGTCGATGGTGGTGTTGTCGGCGGTGATAACGCAGGGGCCGGCGTAGGTGCTCAGGGTAATCATCGACGGCACGCCAGTGTTGTTGGGGCCTGGCCAGCAGCCGCCGGTGTCGTCGCTGCCGCCGGCAACGTGGGTGCCTGGGTCGCAGGGGTTTGGAGTGGTGCCACCACCGCCGCCACCGCTGTCACTCCCGCCGCTGCTGCCAGAAGTGCCGCCCGAGCTGCTACCCGTGCTGCCAGAACCGCTGCTGCCTGTGCTCCCGGCGGCAGACTTTTTGCTTGTGTCTTCGGGCGTAGCAGCTGGTGGTGCGGGCTCATCTTTTTTTGGCGAGTCAGAACGTGGGCTCGTGGTTTGGGGCTCCCCACCTTGCTCTGGCTCGGTCGGCGCCGGCTTATTTACCAAAAAGAACACAATGACTGCAATCACCACAAACAAAAACCCTCCACCGATGAGGATGATCTTTTTAATAGGCAGCAATGGTTTGTTTTGTTCGGGATACATTATTTTTTGTTTATGTGCGGTAGAGGCTATTTTTGTGATTTTGAGCGCTGCCACGGCCAGTGGCCTTCTATTTCCATGTCGAATTCCATGCCAAGCAGCGAGCGGATCGCCACAATTACTGCAAGTATAATGACACTATCGAAGGTGAGGTTGCCAGCCACCGAGCGGATAATATCGCCGGCGACCAAAAATTCGAGGCCAATAAGTATGCTGCGCGCCAGATTGTGGCGGTACGACCGGTATAAATTGTGCAGCCCCTTGCCGTTAAATGCCATAACCATAACGGCCAACGTCGAAATAATGGCGCCGCTAATAATAACGATCACCCCTGCGGCGTCAAGCAGCTCCCCAGCCGATTGTGCAAACGATGCGACATTAAGCATTAGTAATATGATCGCAAACAGTGGCGGGATTGTCAATTGCGCCAACCTGTTACAATAAAACTATGGATGATGAAGCATTTTTTTTAGCGCGATACAAAGCCGCGGCTGCCGATATTGTGGCGGCACTGCCAGATGCCTCGCCGTATTTTGCGCCAACATTTGCGCCTGGCGACCCGCTGCGCCGCGAGATAATCCGCTTTGTAACCGAAGGCGGCAAGCGCCTCCGCCCGGCGCTTTCGCTGTGTGTTGCGCGCAGTTTTGGCCACGACGACGCCATGGTGCACCTGGCGCTCGAAGCGTTTCATAAGCATATTTTGGCGCACGACGACATAATCGACCGCGACGAAGTGCGCTACAACGCGCCAACCGTGCACGCTAAAATGGCCGGGTTGTGCCCCGTGCCGGCCGAGCGCGCCCATTTTGGTAATTCGCTGGCAATTGTCGCTGGCAACCTTATGCTCGCCGCCGCCAACAAAATAATCGCCGAGTCCGACCTGCCGGCCGATGTAAAAAACAGCCTTGCCGCGTTGCTGGTGCAGGCAACCGAAGAAGTCACTTGGGGCTGGTACGACCAGTTTTTAATGGATTATTTGCCGCTCGATTCGCCCGAGCTTAGTTTGGAGCGCATCGAAACCTCGACTGTGTGGGTAACAGGCAAGTACAGCACCAAGTTGCCGCTGGCGTTTGGATACGCGGTGGCGGGCCAGCCGTTGCCGGCAGGGCTTGCGGCTTTGGCCGACACGCTCGGCAAATTGTTTCAAACCGGCGATGACATTTTGGGGCTGTTTGGCGACCAGGTGGTCACCGGCAAATCAAACTCTGGCGATATAACCCAAGGCAAAAAAACCGTGCCAATGTGGCTGGCATACCAAGCCGCAAGCGACGTCGACAAAGCCGTGCTGCGCCAGTGCGTTGGTAATAAAACATGTACGCCGCAACAGATTGAGCAGGTGCGCCGCATTATCCGCGACAGCGGCGGCCTTGACCACGCCCAAAAAATGATGCAAACCTACCGCAAAGACTGCTTGGCGCAACTTGCCGCGCTCGATGTTTCGCCCGACGTGCGCCGCTTGCTTACGGGCATGGTGGCGTTTTTGGAGCGGCGCAAAAAATAGCTAGTTTTATTTTTCTTGAAGCCAGGCGACCGCCTCGGCCTCGTCGTAAAACCCGCGGAATTTACCATTAATATGAATGGCTTCGAGCGTCGAAAAGAACATTTTTTCTAAATCCTGGTCTTGAAACAAAATCGCTACTTTGTCGAAGGCGCGCAGCTTCCATAAAATGCCGACGCCTTTTGCCTGGATGGGGATACTAACGAAACTTTTGTCAACGTAACGGATGTCGTCGAGCAGTTTGGTGATGTTATTTTTTTTGCCGAGCTCGAGTGCGGCGTTTGCCGGCGCATCGAGGTTTTTAATGTCGAGCACTCCGCGGGTTATTAAATGAATGTAATCTCCCTTGGCGGCCACACTATATTGTTTTTCTTCGGGCATATACCATACCTTTCGGCTAACGCGCAAATTAAGTTAACCTAATTATATACATTCCCGGCAGGTTACAATAGGGATATGGCAACACAATCACAAGTCTTACAAAAACTTATTGCTGCTGCGTATGCTGGCCCGGTGTTTGGCAAAGATGTTTCGTTTGGTGCCGACGCCACGGCGCGGCTTGGCGATATCGCTGGTCAAATTGCGGCGATCGCCGGTATTTGCAATGCCGATTTGCAGCAATGCGTGCAACAGGCAATCCCCGAATACACTCCAAAAGACGTCGTACGCATTTTGGGCGAAATAGCGCCTAAGGCCGTTAGTTTTTGCCCGGCGCTGGCTGCGGGCGAACTGTTGGGCGACGCCAATACCAAGCGCCTGGCATCGGCCGCGTCGGCGATTGGCACTATGTATTTTGCCGACCAAACTATGGATCGCGGCGACGAGGCAATGGTGCTGGCGATCGAAAAGTTATGTGGCGACCAGCCAAAAATCCCTGCAAAGCTGGCGGCGGGAGTGGCGAGCCGGCTGGCGGCACTCGGCGATATTAAGCGTCACATCGACGATTTGGCGTTACCCGAAGACGCGCCGTTTGTGCTTGATTGCTACGACCAACAAGTGTTATACAACGAAGTCGGCATGCACCGCTTAAGCGCCGCCTATAAAGCCTTGCCTAAACAAAAACAGCCGGCGTTTTTAAGCGAACATTCGGCGCAGGCCGCCCGGTTTTTGGTGGCCGACGCCGGTTTGCCAAGCGTCAGCGCGCCGCTGTATGCTATATATCGTCAAAATGACAACAGTTTGCCGCCGCTCAGCGAAGTTCACGGCGACTCAACCATGAAAGCTTTTTTGCAAATGTGCAACGCCGTGGCGCGCATTGGCGACGAAGTAGGCGATTGGTGGGTCGATGCCGGTAACGACCCGGCCTGGGGCGTTTTTAGCCTCAACCCGTTTAACCATTACCACCCCAGTTTTGTAGGCGAATTGTGCGATTTGGCAGGCATGAGCGACCAGCAGCAGGTCGCAAAACTGCAGCAGGCTTTTAAAGATTTCCACACCAGCGAAGGTGCGCGAAAAAAATACACCACCGAAATCCCGGCGCTCTTTTTTGCCCACGCCCGCCAATACACCGCCGACCTGCCACCGGCCTTCCGTAAAAAATACGGTTTGTACATAACTTTGTGTATGCGCGTGCTCGAAATCGCCCATGTTAATATGATTGGCGACATCGCATTAGCCGGAAAATAACCGCAAACGGGTTTTAGCTTAGCTTTGTAAATGATACAATACAGGTAACTCACGTAACAGGGGGATTTGTAATGGCTGACGCCCAAAAACGAGTGTTGATTGTCGAAGACGAAAGGCCGCTTTCGCACGCACTCGACCTTAAACTGCAACACGAAGGCTTTATAACTGTCGTCGCCCAAAATGGCGAAGAATGCTTAAAGGCGCTCAACGAACAACAGTTCGACGTTGTTTTGCTCGACCTCGTCATGCCCGTTTTCGACGGGTTCCAGGTACTCGAAGAACTGCAAAAAAAGGAGCAGCGCCCGACCGTGTTTGTTTTGTCAAACCTTAGCCAGGCCGAAGACGAAAGCCGCGTGCTAAAACTCGGCGCGAAAAAATACTTTATTAAGTCAGACACGCCGCTCGAGGTAATTGTAAACGAAGTTAAACAAGCGTAAGTAAAACGGGTGGGCTATGTATCCGGACATCGACAAAATTAAGGCAATTCTATTAAAAGAGAATTACATTGCCGAGGCTGACAGCAAGGCGGCCGAAGCTGCGTCGCACGACAGCGCCGGGTATGTTGACTATTTGATTCGCCAGCAATTATTGAGCAAACAGTTGCTTGGCCAGGCGCTTGCCGAAGATTACAAAATGCCGTTCGCCGACTTAACGGCCAACCCGATTACTAAAGACAACGTCGCGCTCATCCCCGAAGATTTAGCGCGCGAACAACGTGTGGTGTTTGTAAAAGCCTCCGACCAAGTTGCGGCGGTGGCGACCGACAAGCCCGAAGGTGTTGACCTCGCCAAAATTTCGCCGCTGTTTGCTGGCAAAAAAGTGCGCCTGGCCTATGCCTTGCCCGAATTTATAGAGTCGAGCTTTAGTTTATACGAAAAGCCGCTGGCCACGCGGTTTTCGCAGATTATCGAAACCGGCCAGCGCGTCGCCCCCGAAATGGTCGACGAAATTATTAAAGATGCGCTTACCTACCACGCCTCCGACATCCACTTTGAGCCGCAAGCCAGCCAGGTGATGGTGCGCTTTAGGGTCGATGGCACGCTGCGCGAAGCCGGCACATTGCCCAAAGAATATTACGAAAATATTTTAAACCGCATTAAAGTCGAAAGTGGCATGCGCATTGACGAACACATGTCGGCGCAGGATGGCGCGTTGCAGCGGATTGACAACGGCGCGACCACCGACCTGCGCGTGTCGCTCATTCCCACGGTGCACGGCGAAAAGGTGGTGATGCGCGTGCTAAGCTCGTACGTGCAAAGTTACGATTTGGGCGACATTGGGCTCGACGAAGCGCACCGTAGTTTAATCGAAACCTACGCCGCCAAGCCGTACGGCATGATTTTAACCGTTGGGCCGACAGGTTCGGGCAAAACGACGACGCTGTACGCGCTACTCAAATTGCTCAACAAGCCAAATGTAAATATTACAACTATCGAAGACCCGGTCGAATATAAAATGGCCGGCGCGAACCAAATCCAGGTGCGCGAGGCTTCGAACATGACGTTTGCCAAAGGGCTGCGCTCGATTGTGCGCCAAGACCCCGACATTATTTTGGTTGGCGAAATCCGCGACCAAGAAACCGCCGAGATTTCGGTGAACGCCGCGCTCACCGGCCACTTGCTGCTTTCGACGTTTCACTCTAACGACGCCGCGACGGCTATTCCGCGCCTGGCCGACATGGGCATTGAGCCGTTTTTGCTGGCTTCGACGCTGCAGGTGGTGATTGCCCAGCGCTTGGTACGCCAAATATGCGGGACGTGCCGGTATGGTATTCCGGTGGCGCAGGCCGTAGCCGGGCTAAAAACGGGCGTCGACGCCGTGATGAAATATTTTGACGCGCGCGCAACGGTGTACGCCGGCAAGGGCTGTAATGCGTGCAATAACACCGGTTATATTGGCCGCAGCGCGTTGTTTCAGTTTATCGAAGTCACGCCCGAAATGCAGGAGCTTATACTAAAAGCGCCTTCGACCCAGGAAATCGAAACGTTGGCGCACAGTCAGGGTAGTTTGTCGATGTTCGAAGACGGCATCGCCAAAGTAAAAGCCGGTGTCACCACCGTGGCCGAAGTGCTGCGGGTGGTCGAGCCGCCCAAAAAGGTGAAAGATGCCCAAGCCCGCGCCTAAAAAACCAGCCCAAACCGTAAAAAAATTTCATATCTCGGCCAAAGACCGCGAATATTTTACCAGCAACCTTGGTATTTTATTGCAGGCCGGCGTGGGGATGGGCGAGGCGCTGACATCGCTGGCCAACACGACGCATTCGGCTGTTTTTAAGGCGGCGATTGGCCAAATCCAGGCCGACATCGACGAAGGTATGGCTTTGTGGAAGGCGCTCGACCGCAGTGGCATTATAAGCGCCCAAACATTGGCCTTGGTAAAACTGGGTGAGCAATCGGGCAATTTGGTGCAAAACCTGCAAGTTGCGTCAAAACAAGAAGAAAAACAACGGATTTTTCGTAACAAAGTGCGCTCGGCGTTAATTTACCCTGGCTTTGTGATGAGCCTGACGCTCGTTATTGGCCTGGCGGTCGCCTGGTTTTTGCTGCCAAAATTGGCCGACACATTTACGCACCTGCATGTCGAATTGCCGTTGATTTCGCAGCTATTTATTGGCTTTGGCACGTTTTTGCGTGACAACGGTGTGTGGGCAGTGCCGACGGGCGCGGCGGTTGGCGCGCTGGTGGTGTATATGTTATTTGTGGCGCCTAAAACCCGCAATGCCGGCCAGGCCATATTGTTTCACACCCCTGGTATTTCGCGCTTGCTGTACGAAGTCGAGATTGCGCGCTTTGGCTATTTGCTTGGCACGCTTTTGGGCGCTGGCCTGACGGTCATGCAGGCACTCGATTTGCTTGGCCGAGCCACAACCGCGCCGCGCTACCAAAGATTTTACGCCTATTTGCACGACCAGTTCGAAAACGGCTACAGTTTTAGCGCCAGCTTGCCTAAATATAAAGGCGCCGCAAAGTTACTGCCACCGGCCGTGCAGCAAATGGTTATTGCTGGTGAGCGCTCGGGTGCGCTGCCCGAAACATTGGCGCGGGTCGGCACAATTTACGAAGAAAAGGCCGATACCTCAACCCAAAACCTCGAAGCAATGCTCGAGCCAATTTTGCTTGTCGTGGTGTGGATTGGGGTGATGGGCGTGGCCGTCGCGGTGATTTTGCCAATTTACAGCCTGGTTGGCGGGCTCGACACATGACCACCGCCCGCGGCTTTACACTAATCGAAATGATGTTATCGGTAAGCATTTTAGCGATGCTCGCCGGGCTGTCGCTGCCGGTGTATGCTTCGCTGCAGGCGCGCAACGATCTCGACATGGCCGCCAAAAACGTCGCCAGCGCCATGCTCCGGGCGCAAACTCTCATCCGGGATGGTCAGTCGCGCCAGATCCGT